>NZ_SULK01000028.1:0-43585 GCF_007115085.1 Clostridium sp. HBUAS56017
TTCACGCTAGTCACGATAGAGTTACCCCGAATGGATGGGGTAGTCTAACGACAATGTATCACGCAACTTCTTGTCACACTTGAAATCCTCTATCTGAATGCAAAATAACACCACTTGGTCCTTCAGCACGATTATATGCATCGTTTAATGCATTTATAACTAAGTCTTTTGTCATTCTTTCGCTCATTGATAAACCAACAATCTTTTGTCCACATAAATCCATTATTTCAGCAACATAAAGCCATCACTCATTAGTCCATACATATGTAATATCTCTAACCATTTTTTCATTAGGTTTTTCCACTGAAAAATCTCTATTAAGAATGTTTTCAGCTACTGGAAGTTTATAATTTGAGTTAGTAGTAGCCTTGAATTTTTTAGCAACCTTTGCTCTTATACCATTTTCACTCATTATACGCTCTATACGTTTATGATTTATTGGAGGATTTTTGCCATCATTTAATTCCTTTCCAACTTTTATAGAACCATAGACTTTTTTGCTCTTATTATGAATGTTTTTGATTTTTTTCAATATTATTTCATTTTCTTTAGCTCTATTACTCTCAGGTCTTTTATCCCATGCATAGTAACTGCTCCTAGACACATCTAGAACACTGCATAGCTTCGCTACTCGGCATGTATTGCAATTATCCTTGATAAACTCAAACCTTTTTATTTTTGGTTCCTAACGAAGTAGGCTGCCGCTTTTTTTAATATTTCATTCTCTTCTTTAAGATTTCTGATTTCTTTTTCTAATTTCCTTAATCTCTCATCTTCTAGTTTGAGATGTCGGCTACCTGGAAAAGGAGTTTTAGGTGATTCTTTATATTTTTTACCCATCCATGCATTGTTGGTGGGCTTATTCCTAATTCCTTTGCAATCTTATTTAAAGGTTCTCCTGTTTTCTCTAATCTCTTTACTGTTTTAATTTTAAATTCTGCACTATATTGTTTTTTCATACTAACAATCAATCCTTCCTTCACTTCTAATATAACACGAGTTCTTCATGTCTATCAAAGTGGGTAAGACTCAATTTGTGCTAATGGAAAGAGATTAATACCTATCTGGACTCGAAACAAGAAATCAAAAGGCAATAAAAGATTACATGTATCTAAAAACTTTATATCTAAAAGAAAACAGTCACTTATCAATATTACGACTCCCGAAGGGAAGTTACTAAGAATGAATCGATCTATTCAGGTCGAAGGTGCTTTTGGAGTATTAAAAGAAGATCACAGATTTAGAAGGTTCTTGACGAGAGGAACTAAAAATATAAAAATTGAATTCTTATTGTTAAGCTTTGGATATAATATAAATAAGTTATGGAATAAAAGAAAACAAAATAGAAGTGGCATTTTAATTACCATAATGTACATAAAATAAGTTGAATAATTTCTTCAAATTCAAAAAGGGAGCCGTCTCAGACAAATGATTTTTAAATCATTTGGAGACAGCTCCTTTTCTATATAATAAGATTAGTAAATAATAGTATTAAAATTTAAATCCTATTTATAGATGGCTTTTATTGGATTTAATTTTGAAGCTCTATATGCAGGTATACTTCCAAATAAAATTCCAGTAATTACAGATATACATGTTGCTTCTATGAAAATTTTAACCGTTAAAATAGACTTAAATGGTAAAAATATTCCTATAACTTTAGCAAATAAATATCCATTTAATATACCTAAAATTCCTCCAATGCCTGTTATAACAATAGCCTCAAAAAGAAATTGAAACAGTATATTACAAGGTTTTGCCCCTATAGCTCGTCTAATTCCTATTTCTCTTCTCCGCTCACTAACTGAAACATATGTAATATTCATTACTCCAATTCCACCAACAAGTAATGAAATTCCAGTCACAAATGCAACAAATATTGTTAAATAATCAATTGTTTTTTCAAAATTTTTAGTGACTGCTTGTGAATCTTGAATTTTATATTCACCTTTAATCCCTGGATGAAGTATATTTAATTGCTTTCTTATTTCATTAAATATTCTATTTTTATCTTGATCGCCATTAATATATACACTTATAGTATTAAATGGAGTGTCAGAACTAATTTCTTTTATAGAATATTCTTGTACAATATTAGAATTAAAATTTAAAATTTGATCATCATTTGATTTTAATACCCCTATTACCTCACACATTATCCCATTTAAATTTATTCCATGTCCAATTGCCTCATTAGGTGAATTAAATAGTTTATTAGCTGTATCACTGTTTAATACTATACAATTTCTTAAACAATCATTATCATTAAATGATCTACCATATTCTATATCAAGTTTTTCTCCATTATATTTACTTATATTTAATGATACAGTATCATCAAAATAACTTGCATTAATAGGTATTAACTCTTTACCTAATACACTATTATCTGGTTGAGCAGTCTTTACTCCATTAATTTTCTGAAGTTCTAAACAATCTTGTTTATTAAAAAAATTTAAAAGTTCAGTAGGCATATTTTTGTCTTCAGCTTCAAAATATATTGATAATTTATTTAAATTTATATCTGTTGTTGATTGAATCAATTGAAATTTAAGCCCTTCTCCTAGTGATAAAATAATTACCACAGAACTAATACCTATAATTATACCTATCATTGTCAGAAATACACGTAATCTATGAGCTTTAAGACTTAGTAATGAACTTTTAATCAAATTTAATATCAACATATTTATTCCTCCTGTACAAGAAAACCATCTTGTATAGAAACTATCTTGTTTGCATATAATTTTAAGTCTTTATCATGTGTAACCATAACAATTGTTTTTCCATTGTTATTAAGATTTTTTAATATATCCATAATTTCTTTTCCTGTTTCGCTATCTAATGCACCTGTAGGTTCATCAGCAAATATAATACATGGATTATTAATTAATGCTCTTGCTATAGCAACACGTTGTTGTTGACCTCCTGAAAGTTCCATAGGTAGCTGATTTAACTTATCTACTAAGCCTAAAATTTCAAGTTGTTCTTTTATATATTGATGCCTCCTCCTTTTACACATTTCACCATTATATATTAATGGTAACTCAACATTTTGTAATACTGTTAAAGACTCAATAAGCTGAAACTGTTGAAATATAAATCCAATATAGTTATTTCTGAATCCCGAACGTTGATTTTCACTTAAATTAGTTACATCATTTTGTTTAAACATATATGTACCTTCATCGAAATCATCTAAGAACCCTAATATGTTCATTAATGTAGTTTTTCCACTTCCTGATTTTCCTAGAATCATCACAAAATCACCATCAACTATTGAAAAATTTATACTTTTTAATACATGAATTTTATCAACACCTAGACTATAATATTTTTGCATATTTCTAATTTCTATTATATTATTCAATTAATTGCCCTTCCTTCAATGTAGTATCAGCATTTTTTATTATAGTATCATTTTCATTTAAACCATCTTCTAAAATTGCATAATCACTATCATATTCTTTTAAAGTTATAATTTGTTTTTCTATTTTTTTATCTACAACTTTATAAACATATGAAATATCTCCATCTTTTAAAATTGAAGTATTAGGAACTTTTATAGAATTATTTGACATTTTGTAAGTTGCTTGTATATGAAACCCATCATCAAGAAATTCTTGGCTTTCAGGCAATATAGTAATATCATAATATGATATATTAGTTTGAGTTGTTGAATTTGAAGTTGTATTAAAATCTTTAGACGAAGGCTTATTACTTATATCTTTAATCTTACCAGATACTGATTTATTTAAAGATATAATAAATACATCAACAGTTTTATTAATATCTATATTAATCTTAGGTTTATCTTTTTCACTAATTTTACCTTTTATACAAAATGTATTTGTCATAAGATTCAATATTGGATTGTTTTCACTTTTATTGTAACTATTCTCATATATATATATCTTTCCCTCAAAATCACTAACAACTTCACTATATTCTTTGCTTTTAAGTAAATTTATTTGTTTCTTCATTTGGTTAATATTTTTATTTGAATTTGTTATTAAATTATTTTCTAATAAATTAGAGTTATTTTCTGTTTTATTATTTATTGAATTAATATTATTTTCAGTATATTGTTCATTTCCACTTTCAATTTCTTTCAATTTGTTTTGTAATTGTTCTATTTGGTCAGATATTTGCTCATTTTTATATTTATATAACACATCTCCCTTTTTCACTATTTGTCCATCTGTTACAAATATTTCATTAAGTGTCCCTTTAGATGAATCTATGTAATAATCTTTAGATAATTCTGGTGTTATTATTCCGTCTATATATACTTTTTCTGTTGTTGGAATTGTATATGTATCCATTTTATTCATATTACTTTTACTATGTTTACTTAATTTTATAAAATACAAACTTGTTATAGTTAATATTATTACTATAATAAATAATATTATATATAAATACTTTTTTTTCATATAAATACGCCTCACTAAGAATATTGTTATTGTTTTATAATTTTTTTAATAATTACTGATAAAATTATATATACTAACATATCAACAATTACTGATTTAATTAAACCTAGGCTTAATGCAAAATAACAAATAACAAAAACTATTGAGCTTATAGTAATATTAATAGAACTTAAATTTTTCATATTTCCTCCTAATATCTTACACAAACAACTAACATTTTCTACTATTTTTCATTAAATTTAGAATATACTCTTCTATTTCGTTAGCTGATTCAAATTTCTTATCAATTTCTATTAGACTATCCTTATTAAGATAAAGTACTTTATCACTTATTTTGAAAGCTATATTGGGTATATGAGTTGAAAATAGTATTATACACTCTTTTTTTAATTCTTTAAAAATATCTGAAATTTGTTCTAATGTTAAAATATCAACTTCTACTAAAGGTTCATCTAATATTAAAAATTTAGGTTTAATTATAACTATAAGAATTAATAATAGCTTGTACTTCATTCCTGCAGAATATGTTGATATCATATAATTCAAAGAATCTAACATTTCAAACTTTATTGCAATTTTTTCAATTTGTTCAGCATTAGTTTTAATATTTTTCAAATTGAGTGTTTGCATCAAAAACTCCTTACCAGTGATAAATTCAAATGGAAATGGATTTTCATCTATAAACATCATTTTATCAAATTCATTATCACAATTTATGCTTCCTGTATCTGGTAGTATATTCATTGCTATTATATTTAGTAGTGTAGTTTTTCCTACACCATTTTTCCCAAATATACTGTATATACATTCTTTCTTAAATGTATAACTTATATTAGAAAACACTTCCTTTTTAAAACTTTTAGATATATTCTCAATCCTAATCACATTTGCTCTCTCCTTATTCTATCTAAATAATACAGTAATATAAGATTCTAATAAAGCAGATATAAATATTAATATCATACCACTAATAGCTAATTTTTTATTTTCTTTTATATATTTAAAATTTTCACCTATATATAGAGCTATAGAAAAAGCTAATATTTCTGTAATTCCATGTGGAACTGTTAAAAATATTGCTTTCAAAATTCCATTTTCAGATAATGATATACTAAAAACAAGTGAAAAACTGAAGGAATTATAATAATAAATAATAGTTGGAATAATTCTGTGTAAATATCCTGTTACTATTACAGCAAAATATATACAGATATTTGTTAAAAATATTTTATTAAAAGAAATATTATTACAATATAGATCTTCTTTTGATATTTCATTATTAAATATTACATTTATTATTAAAACTATTGTGGGAAGTATCCAAAATGATAAAAATAGAAATATTATTTTTTTAAACTTCTTAGATAGAGCCACTTAAAATCCTCCTTTGATTATCACAAAAAATTGCACCCCATAATTTATTCCAGTAATAAACTCAATTATGTTAATATTTTCTCGTGGATTTTCTTTTCTTAAACTTCCTACAATCATAATAAAAGTATTAATACTTAATATTAAAAGTAAGTATAATATATTTATGCAACCAACTTCAATGCAGTTAATAATATTTTTAGTATCATTCATTAAAAAAGTTGATATTGAAATTATAACTATCTCTATTGGTAATATTTTATAAACAATTGATAAAATACACCTTCTACCATTGTTTATTAGTTTAAAGTATGAAAATAATGATAATTTAAGCAAATATCTCTGATTATATTGAGTAAATAAGAAACTAAATACTATTATCATTATTAAATTCTTTTTCATTACTGATATATTTAGTAACATAAAAACTGATAAAAATAAAGGAATATATATTATTTTATTAATAACTTCCTTTATAATAAAATCTCTTTGTAGAAAACTAAACTTTTTTTCTATAATATGATTAATTAAGCTTGAATCAACTTGTATATTTACATTTTCCACGCCAATTGGTTTCTTTTTACAGAATAATAAAACACCATAAATTATTATAAGTAATAAAAATACTAACAAGTTTAAAATTGTATCATGTCCTTCCATAGTAAAATATCTTATTTGATCCATAATTCTATTTAACTTAAGTAAAAAATTAAAATTTGTTACATTGTATGTATTTATTAGATTACTTTTAACTGCTATGAAAATTATAATTATTATACTAAATTTTACAATTTTGTTATTCTTTGATTTTCCATGTAGATTTTTATTATTAATTAAATAAATTTTAATTAATAATAAAAATCCTATAAATAGAAGTACATTTATATTAAAAAGAACTTGTACCAATATGTAATCATTTACCAAAAATGTATTTTCTGCAAATGAAATATATATAACTATAAGCATAAACACAAAAAAGTTTTTAATCCATATGTAAGAATTTAATGCTTTCAAATTACCTATTTTCTCTCTTGGAGAAAAAATATTGCTTGTAAGGTATGATTTTATTTTCAATTTCTTCTCTAATGCTCTTAAATAAAATGACATAGTACTAATACTACTTATCGATAGTGCTATTAAGAGAAAATATAAATACTCTATTTTTACAAATCCTATTTTAATAACTACTGATAATACTTTAATAGCTAAAAAATAAACTAAAATTTTTAATGAAAAAATTAAGTAATATATGCTTTTTGTATATCTGCCTATATATTGACTATATTTATACTTAAATAGATTTAAATTTAATAATAAATTTAAATCTAAAATATGATATATCTTTTTTAAATAGTTCATAAAAATACTTCCCTTTTAAATATTCTTTACATAGTTTAGTAAGTAACTTCCTATTGTTATAAATGAATATGAACTTAATAAGAAATATAATACTTTCCTTTTATCTAAACTTTCTCTATAGGACATATATCTATAAAATGCATATCCAAAAATTAACATAAACGGATTTACAAAATTAGTCAATTCACTATTGATCTTAAAAAAATATATACATATAATTTTAAACAAAACATTTGAAAAAGTTATTGCTAATACAAAATTTAAAATTATTGTTTTACTACTTATTTTTCTCTGTACTATAAAATTGAATAATAAAAAATACACCAAATAAGCTAATCCTATTGATATGAGCGTCGAAAAAATTGTAAACATTAGTAATATATAAATTGTTGTAGATCTATTATCACTAGATTTAACTGAATCCAATGAAGGTAATAATGCCATAATTATTATCATTATCAAAAAAAATAAGGATATCAATTTGGATTTATAATTAATCATTGATTTGTCACTCCATTTCGAAATTCTAAATTTTTACACATACCTATTTATGGTTAAAAGAGAGTATTAAAATTATTAAATTCGATGTATACTTATTTAATAAAAAAATATATACATCGAATTTAAAGTTTCAAATTGTGGAGAGTTATTTATTTGATTTTTATCAAATTACATACTTTTTAACCAATCTGAATTCATTACATACCCAATTCCCCATGTTAATAGGAAATTAGCTATTATTGCAACAACAGCTCCTGGACCAGTTATTAATGCAATAGCATCCTCAATTGCTTCACCTTTTTTATACGCTTCATATGCTGTGCCAAGTATCTCAGCAAGTTTAGCAGCAGATACTCCTGCTACTGAAGCTAAAAGAATTGAATGACTTAATGCAAAAACTGCACATGTGCAAGCTACTAAAATTAAACTATTTTTACTAACTTTTAATTTTGATACACTTACTAATTTGTTCATATTAATCCTCCCCATTTAATTCCAACACAATTAGAACTTTAAGTTCTGTATTATGAAAAGTTAATTATTTGTTTTTTAATTACATACTTTTCAACCAATCTGAGTTCAATACATATCCGATTCCCCATGTTAATAGGAAATTAGCTATTATTGTAACAACAGCTCCTGGACCAGTTATTAATGCAATAGCATCCTCAACTGCTTCACCTTTTTTATATGCTTCATATGCTGCACCAAGTATTTGAGCAAGTTTAGCAGCAGATACTCCTGCTACTGAAGCTAAAAGAATTGAATGACTTAATGCAAAAACTGCACATGTGCAAGCTACTAAAATTAAACTATTTTTACTAACTTTTAATTTTGATACACTTACTAATTTGTTCATATTATTTTCCTCCTTGAATCTCTCCACAATTTTTAAAAAATTTATATAAATAAATTTTTTTCTAAAATAAACTTTTTGTAGTTTGATTAGATAATTATTAAAAGTTTATTTATAGCACTAATAAATTTAATCTTATACCAAGAACTATAGATACTATTTGTAGTTCTATATGAATAAACCCACAGCTTGTCCTATAAAACAGTTTGCTATCACAAAATTTTAATAAATATTTTTCATATTCTTTATTATTCAAACCAAATCACACTTTTTATGTATTACTTTTTTATTATATCATATTTTTTGAAATAAAAGCGTTTTTTTATAAAATTTCCCACTTATTTTATTAATTAAAATTTATTTTTTTATTAAAAATAACTATATAAATATAAATTTGTTATTATATGTCTGAAATACTTATATTTTAGTTTATATTTCAAATATAATTTAGCATAATTGAGAGATACGTTTACAATTGAATTATGCATTAGATGATATGATTATGGTAAGCAACATTAACTATATTATTAGAGAATAATTGAGCTAAACTAAATAGATGAAAAATTTATATTAATTAAATTAGAAGTATAAATTCATTAATGTCATATTTAACAGATAAAAATTCTATTGGAATAAATGGAATTTTGTATAAGAAAATTTCAGGTTATTACCATTGGAATAAAGAATATATGTTTATTAAGATCATACGTAATCCTATAAATATATTAAATTTGACCAAATTATAGAATGCTAAATCAAAAGATTTTTTTCAAATGAGTTGAATTGATTGCGATGTTAAGAGTAAAAAAACAGCCTGTATTTAAAATATATCTATAGTTTTGGTATTATTATCTTAATTAGATGCATTCTCAATATCGCAATCAATTACTTGAACGAAGTCGCTAAAGACCAACCCTCCCCGTCTGGAAATTCAAGAACTTCTAAATCATTTATTAGTAATCTACCTATTATATTTTCTCCTCTTACCAAAGCTGTTAAGTTTCTAGATGCGTTCTTTTTTGTTAATGCCTAAAAATGAGTTAAACCTTTTCTTATCACAGACTTCAATTCTATATCCTCTGGATTTTTGTGAAATAATTATTGCTCATTTATTCTTTAATATATAATTAAATTCCTTTATATCGCTTCTTATTGTTCGAGATGATATACCTAATTCATTGCAGAGATTTTGACCAGTAACTACTTTATCAACATATAATAATAAGTCTATTTTTTTGTAAACACGTACTTATTTATATATTTTATACATCCCTTATAAATTATCATAATAATACAATGTAAATGATATGCTTTATTTAATCATAATAAAAGAGAGATTTTTTCCTATTCTATAGGAAAAAATTCTCTCTTTATCTATAAGATTATTTATTTTTACTCTAAAATCATCAAAGCCTGCCCTGTTTTTACTTGTTGACCTTCTTTTATAAGTAACTTTTTAACAGTTCCTGGGACAGAACTATTTATTATTGTTTCCATTTTCATAGCCTCAACAACTATAACATTTTGATTTTCCTCTACCTTATCCCCTTCTTTAACCAGCACCTTTACAACAGTACCTGGAATACTTGATCCTATTTCATACTTATTATTTGGATCTGCCATTGGAACCTCAATAGTTTCTGACTTAACTGCACTTAACTTATCTTGAATCTTAATTTCTTTTCTATTACCATTGATTTCAAATTCAACATTTCTCTTTCCTTCACTATCAAGTTTTCCTATTTCAAGTAGCTTAATAATAAGTACTTTTCCTTCAGCTACCTCAACTTCACATGTTTCTCCTTCTTTTAACCCGTGGAAGAAAATATCACTACCCATCCTTTTTAGGTTTTCATATTCATTAACATTTTTCAAATATTCTTCAAAAACATCTGGATAAAGTGCATAACTTAAGATTTCCTTCATAGAAGAATTTATTTCATATTTTTCATCTAAATATTTTTTTATTCTTTCAAAATCTTCTGATGGAAGAAGTTCTCCTGGTCTACAAGTTATTGGCTCTTCATTTTTAAGCACCAACTTTTGTAGATCTTTTGGAAAACCACCCATAGGTTGCCCCATCATACCTTTAAAATAAGCTGTAACAGAATCTGGGAAAGCCATGCCCTTTCCTTTTTCAACGATATTTTCAGGTGTTAAATCATTTTTTACCATAAATATTGCCATATCTCCTACCATCTTTGAAGAAGGAGTAACTTTAACAATATCTCCAACCATACCATTTACTTTTCTGTACATCTCTTTTATTTCATTAAATCTATGCCCAAGTCCAAAACTTTCAACTTGTGGCTTTAAGTTTGAATACTGTCCCCCTGGTATTTCATACTTGTATATTTCAGCACTACCTGACTTCAAATCAGATTCAAACTGTTCATATACAGGTCTAACCGCACTCCAATAATCTGATATCTTTTGAATACCTTCTAAATTAATTTCTGTATCTCTATTTGTATTCTTCAAAGCTGCAACTACAGAATTTAATGCAGGCTGACTTGTTAATCCTGACATACTGTTAAAGGCTGTATCCACTATATCAACACCTGCTTCAGCAGCCATTAATACTGTAGCCACGCCATTTCCTGTTGTATCATGAGTATGAAGATGAATAGGCATTGAAACTTCTTCTTTTAAAGCTTTAATTAACTTAAATGCTGCATAAGGCTTTAATAAAGCCGACATATCCTTTATTGCAAGTATATGAGCTCCAGTTTTCTCAATTTCCTTTGCCATCTTAACATAGTAATCTAAATTATACTTATCTTTTTTATTATCTAAAATATCTCCAGTATAACATATACAAGCTTCTGCTATCTTACCATTTTTGATGACTTCATCAATTGCAACTTCCATTCCCTTTATCCAGTTTAAAGAATCAAATATTCTAAATACATCTATACCTGAATTAGCTGACTCCTTAATAAACTCTCTAATAACGTTATCTGGATAATTCTTATATCCAACTCCATTTGCTCCTCTAATTAACATTTGGAATAATACATTAGGAATTCTTTTTCTAAGCTCTGTAAGCCTTTCCCAAGGATTTTCCTTTAAGAATCTATAAGCTACATCAAAGGTAGCTCCTCCCCACATTTCATATGAAAATAAATCCTTTCCATGTAATGCTGAAGCCTCTGCAATTTTAATCATATCTGTACTTCTAACCCTTGTAGCCATTAACGATTGATGAGCATCTCTCATTGTTGTATCTGTAAGAAGTAACTTATTTTGTTCCTTTATCCACTTTACAACTCCATCAGGACCTTCTGAATCTAATATTTGCTTAGTTCCAATTAAAGGTTCGGTTAATTGTATTTTTGGCACTTTAGGAACGTCAAAATCCTTCTTAACACCTAAAGTTTCATTTACAACCTTGTTTCCAATATATTTAAGTACTGTTAATTCACTATCTATCTTTGGTGTTGTTAAAAATAATTCTGGATTATCTGCTATAAAGTTTGTATCACATTGGCCACTTAAAAATGTAGGATGATTTAATACATTAATTACAAAGTCTACATTTGTTTTTACTCCATTTATAACAAATTCCTGAATTGCACGAATAGCTTTTCTTGCAGCATCATTAAATGTTCTTGAATAAGCTGATGTTTTAACTAATAAGCTATCATAATATGGACTAATAATTGCACCTGTAAAGCCATTTCCACCATCTAACCTGACTCCAAATCCTGAACCTGTTATGTATTCTTCAATTTTTCCTGTATCTGGTGCAAAATTGTTAGCTGGATCTTCTGTTGTTACTCTACACTGTATTGCATATCCTCTTGTTTTTATATCATCTTGGCTAAATAATCCTATTTCATCAGATTTTAAGCCATAACCTTCTGCTATTAATATTTGACTTTGTACAAGGTCAACCCCAGTGACTAATTCTGTTATGGTATGTTCAACTTGTATTCTTGGATTCATCTCTATAAAGTAGTGATTACCATGCATATCTACTAAGAACTCTAATGTACCTGCACTTCTATATTTAACGTGTTTTGCAATTTTTAATGCATCTTCACATATTTCTTTTCTTTTTTCATCAGAAATAGCAAAAGCTGGTGTAAATTCTATTACCTTTTGATGTCTTCTTTGAATAGAACAATCTCTTTCATATAGGTGAACTATATCACCATTTTTATCTCCTAAAACTTGAACTTCTATATGCTTTGGTTTTTCAATATATTTTTCTATAAATATATCATCTATTCCAAAAGCTTTTTTAGCTTCATTTTTTGCACTATTGAAAGATTCTAATAAATCTTCTTCTTTTCTTACGATTCTCATACCTCTGCCGCCACCACCAGCAGCAGCCTTTAACATTACTGGATATCCACAGAAGTTTGCATATTTTAATGCTTCTTCTTCAGTATTTATAGGCTTTTCAACTCCTGGTATAGTTGGAACTCCAACTTCTTTGGAAACTAGCTTTGATTTTATTTTATCCCCAATCATTTCTATCATTTCGCCAGTAGGTCCAATAAACTCAATACCTGCTTCTTCACACTTTCGTGCAAATTCAGGATTTTCAGATAAGAATCCATACCCTGGATGAATTGCATCTACACCCTTTTTTAATGCAACTGCAATAATCTCATCAATATTCAAATATGCTTCAATAGGTCCTTTGTTTTTGCCAATTTCATATGCCTCATCTGCTTTTGTTCTAAATAAAGCATACTTATCCTCCTTTGAGTAAATTGCAACTGTCCTTATTCCAAGCTCTTTACAAGCTCTAAATATTCTAATAGCAATTTCTCCTCTATTAGCAACTAAAACTCTTTTAAATTTTTTCAAGATTGTGCCCCCTTCTTCATTCGGTGTTTTTTACTCATATTATTATACCATTAGATATAATATTGAATACAGTATTTTTCAATATATTTTGCTGAAAATTGCAATTTAATTATAATGAAAATTGCAATTATTAGCGAAATCATTAGATTTATATCAATATAATGCATACTTTTCTACTTTTAACAACTCAAAATCTTTATAATCTAGTGAAAAAAAGGAACTTGAATCCAAGTCCCTTTTCAAAATACTTATTCTTTAAATATCTCTTCTAATTTTATTTTTAGCTAGCTTCGCTTACTTCTTCATCATCCGCAATTTCTTTATTTTCATTTTTAGCCAGTCCAAATCCATAGTAACAACAAACTAAAATTAATAACCATACTGGTCCAACAATAACTGCTATTAAAGTATCTGGACTAAAACACATAACCACTAATACAAAAAATAAGAAAGCCATACTTATATAATTAGTTAGTGGATATAATGGCATTGGAAATTTTAATTTAGATACTTGCTCTTTATTAAGCTTCTTTCTAAATTTCATCTGTGCTAATAGAATTATAAACCATACAAAGATTCCTGCAAAAGTTGCAACACTTGTAACATATGAAAATACTTTACCTGGAACAACATAGTTAAGGAAAACTCCTATAAGCATACAAAATGATGAAACCAAAATTCCGTTCTTAGGAACTTGAGCTTTGCTAAGTTCTCCAAACATCTTAGGCGCTAAACCTTCACGAGATAAGTTATAAAGCATACGACCTGTTGTGAATATTCCACTATTACAAGCTGACAATGCAGCAGTTAATACAACAAAGTTAATAATTCCAGCTGCAGCGCTAATTCCAAGATTACTAAATATTAAAACAAATGGACTTCCAATTGTTCCTATCTTGTCCCATGGATAAATAGACATCATAACAGCTAATGCTCCTACATAGAATATCATAATTCTCCAGAAAACCTTGTTTATAGCAGATGGTATAGTTTTATCTGGATTTTTTGCTTCACCTGCTGTAACACCAATAAGTTCAATCCCAACAAAAGCAAAAGCTACCATAGCTAATGCGCTAATAGGTCCACTAAATCCATTTGGAAAGAAACCTCCATTAGACCAAAGGTTTGAAATTCCTGTAGCAACACCACCATTACCTAATCCAGTTGTAATCATTACTACTCCTACAACTATCATTGCAATAATGGTTACAACTTTTATAAGTGCAAACCAAAATTCAAATTCTCCAAAAGCTTTTACTGCAACTAAATTTACAAGTGTCATACAAATAACAGCTCCAAGGGCTGATAGCCATTGTGGAATAGATGGAAACCAAAAGTTAATGTAAACACCTACTGCAGTAACTTCTGCCATACAAGTTACAATCCACATAAACCAATAAGTCCATCCTGTTAAATATCCAGCAAGAGGAGATATGTAGTCATTTGCATATGAACTAAAAGAACCAGCTACTGGTTTTTCTACTGCAACTTCTCCAAGGGCACGCATTATGAAAAACAATATAGCTCCAGCAACTATGTATGTTAACAACAAAGCTGGTCCCGCTTTATTTATAGCACCTGCAGATCCTAAAAACAATCCTACTCCAATGGCCCCTCCTATGGCCATTAATTGAATATGCCTTTCTTCTAAACCTCTATGCAATTCTTCATTTTCTACTTGTTTTTCTTCTTTCATAGTATATACTCCCAAAATTTATTTCTTCAAATTAAAATTGTAATGTGAATATTGTATCACTCTTAGGAAATAACTACAATTAACATGATATGTTTTAAACATATCTAATAATAAAATTCTTTTACCCTTTTAACCAAAAAAAGGTACTTTGTTATATTCAAACCAATGGATTAGCAAATTTGCATTTTCAACGATTTCGATTTTCATTTTTGCAGTCTTTTCCCCATAAACAATAAAAATATTTTTCCCACACTTATCTATCTTTTTAGGATTTAAAATAACTTGTTTTAACATCTCCTCTGTAAAATGGGCCCTTCTAACATCCCTTGTTGCCCTTTCAGTATACCTTATAGGATTTTCCACTGTTGGCTTTACTAATTCTTTAAATTCATTAATCATGGGTACTGCCACCTCCCTGCACTTAACTTTTATCATTTTAATTAAATCACCATAAATGTGAAAACATTTGACACATTTGTATTTTTTAAAGATCTTGTGTACTATAAACACACATCATATTGTTTATAAATCTACGTAATTTTCGTTAAAACATCTTTGCCTTTTCCAATGGGCACAACTAGAACAGCTCTAAAAAATTAGCACTTAATTCTTTTTGTAATTCCGCAATAGATATAATTACATAGCACAACTTGCAATAAATAATTAAAAACGTAATATCTGCCACAAAAATGTTGCTTAATATCTATCCACATTACTTATCATTAGTTTCTTTTATATAGCTCCATGTCTTCCCATTATCTTTAGATTCATATAGAGCCTTAGTCCCCCATTATAATCTCCATCTGAACCTTGTCCAACCAAGACATTAAGACTTCCATCTTTTTCATAAGGCATTTCAGGAAAATCAAAAGGATTATATGGTTCTAACCCACTTACTGTTACCTTAATTGGTAGGAAAGTTATCTTTTGGAAGGATGACCTCCATCTTGCGTTCCATATAACTCAACCGTAATACCACCACTATGAGATAAACATACGAATCCAACTTTATCTGATAAATAAAATTGCTCTGTATCACTACTTGCCTTTTTATCCGCCTCTTCTTCTTCCTTATTTTTCTTTAACTGTTCTTCTTGCTTAATATTAGCTAAGTCCTCTTCCAAAGCATATCTGTAAGGCATATATGTTTTTTCTTTTCCTGGTACGTATAAGGACGCAAAGTATCCAATTAATTCTGTAGGTGCTTTTGTTGCTGCCTTCACATTTCCATCAGTATTATATCCAAAGCTCTTCTTTCCATAATAAAGAATTCCAAAATGTTCTTCATTCCAGTATTCTATGGAATCCTTAATTGGAAGAACCTTCATCGTCTCAATAAATGGATCTAAAAGTTTTTCTTCGTTATAATCTTCATTAACATACCCATCTAAATTTACTATTATCTCATCTGACTTTTTACTATCATAAGAAATTAAGTAGCTTTTTAGTTGTCCCATGCTACTTTTCCCGTAAAGAAATGTATCATAAAACAGCATACAAGCAAGCAGTATATAAATATTACTGTTCATTTTTCCATACTTACATAAGGTATATAATTCATAAAATAAAATCCAATATACCATCATAAATAAGGGATTAATTATAGAAGATAAAAGTATTCTTCTTAGTTTAATTAGCATGTATTTCTTCATCTTTGCCTCTTCTCAACTATTTTGTTAATATATATAAGCTATACAACAAAATACTATTACTTCACCATTGTTGCCATGAAATAATTTTTCTTCAAAATTAGTCATTTAACATGATGCTTTAGTCATAAAAGAGAATAAAGAATATACTTATTCTTATTTGTTTATGATAATTATAATGTCCCTTTCAAAATTACTCATATAATCTGATAAATCCTTTTGAATTTCACATTTGTATTTATAAGAACTGTAATAATTTTTTCTATTAAAATGCTACAAAATTCAGCATATCAACTTAGGAAATGCTTTTTCCCCATTCATTTATAATTTCTAATGCAGGCATAAGCCCCTTGCATTTCTCTGTTAATGAATACTCAACATGAGGAGGAACCTTGTTATATTCTATCCTTTTTACGAGTCCATGCTGCTCTAAAGACTGTAAAGACCTGGTTAGCATAATGTTAGTTATTCCAGGTATACTTCTTTTAAGTTCATTGTATCTTAGTATCTTGTCTGTATATAAATTCCAAATGATTGGAATTCTCCACTTTCCCCCAATAACTTCAAGAGCATCAACAACTGGACATTTGCCATGACATATGTGTATTGTTTTTTCTAACTTTTCTTTCATAAAATAATCCCCCCAATTTAAGGCACAAAAATGTGCGTACTTGATATTTTGTTCCTATATAAAATATACTAATACCATATCAAATTATAGGTTTAGTGTAAATCATTAATAAAATGGGAGTGTGGAATTTTTGAAAAAGCTATTTTCAGAATTTAGTATTAAAAATGTAAAAATTAAAAACCGTATTTGTGTACCTCCAATGGTAGTTGGATTTTCTCCTGATGGATATGTAGCACCAGAAAATGTTGAACGTTATAAAAAATTAGCTCAAGGTGGTGCTGGATTAATAATTCAAGAAGCTACATGTATTAATGCTGATGGAAGATTATCTTCAAAACAACTTGGAATATGGGAAGATGGACAAATTGAAGGATTAAAGACTATAGTTGATACAGTTCATAAAGAAAACTGTGCTATATTTATTCAAATTCATCATGCAGGAGTTGTTGGAATATCTGAAGCTCCATTATGCCCAAGTGCCTATGAATATAAAAATCCTTTAAAAACTGTTGTTGGTCGTGAAATGACTATAGAAGATATAAAATCTATACAAAATGACTATATTAAAGCTGCCAGAAGAGCTTATGAAGCCGGCTATGATGGAATTGAACTTCATGGTTGCCATGGATATTTAATTAGCCAATTCTTAAATAAGAGAGTAAATAAAAGAACTGATGCATATGGAAAGAATCCTGAAAACTTTGTAACAGAAATATTAGAAGGAATTAGAAAAGTAACTCCTGAAGAATTTGTTGTAGGAATACGTTTAGGTGGATTTGAACCAACAGTTGAAGATGGATTGCATCATGCTAAAGTATTAAAAGCCAATGGCATAGACTTCCTTGACATTTCTTATGGATTCTTTAATGAACTAGAAATGAATGCGCCTGAAGGATATAAATTCTCTAATGCAGTTTATGCAGCTGAAGAAATTAAGAAAGAAGTTTCTGTTCCAATATTTGCAGTTGATGGTATCTATTCAGCCGAGAATGCAGAAGATATATTAACTGAAACAAATGTAGATTTAGTGGATATTGGTAGAGGGTTCCTTATAAATCCTAATTGGGCAAATGATGCTAAGGAAAGCAAAGATACTGGTAAGTGTTTAAAATGTGCTAAATGTATGTGGTTTGGCCAATCTAAAGTTTGTGCTGGTAAAGTTGTATTTGAACGAAATAATAAATAATTATAATACTTTTACTTATTAGAAAAGCTGATTTCTGTATTAAACAGAATCAGCTTTTTTGTACAACTTTTGCGCTTGATAAAAACTGATGATACACTGGTTGTGCCCTTGATTGAGGGGCATTTTTAACAACCTTTGCAGATTGTATTCTTACTATAACAGCACGTGAAAAACTATATTCAAGGATTGGAACATATTCTATTAATAATTCTATTCAGATAATAGAGTTTCAAATAGTTCCTTATTAAAGGAATAAATTATTTACTTCTAACACATCTTAAAATTTATATAATCTATATGCTTATTTTTTACTCGGTAACTTCATTATTCCATTATTCTTTTTTATCATGTTATATATTTTAGGGTATTTTTTTATTATTTTATTTTGATAACTCATACCAAATGTTAGTTTTACAAAGTAAAATAATAAAATCTCACTAATTAGATTTGCAATAGCAGTTAGCATAAATGATTCTAATAGATTAAATAAAACTCCTCCAATAATTATAAAAACTGTGCATGGAATTAAAGTAAAAATTCTTAATGATGCAATTCCATATATCCCCTGCTAATAATGGTCATTCATAAGTAGTTAACTCTATCTATATCCCTATGATAAATGGTACAGTTGACTTTATGTCAATATATTATTCTTTCTAAATCACCTTAAAAAACATAACCACTTGGAACATCTCATTCTATTCTTTTAAGTTTTATGGAAATTTAATTCATCACTCGCCATATACCTCTTTAGCTAATGCAAATGCTGCCCATGCATTAGGCCATCCTACGTAGAACGCAAGATGAGTGATAATTTCTGATATTTCCTCAGCAGTAACACCATTATTCTTTGCATTAGCAATATGATATTTTAAGGAATTATCAAATATTCCCTTTGTTATTAGTGCAGTTACAGTAATGATACTACGATCTCTTAATGATAATTTATCTTCTCTTGCCCATACCTCTCCAAAAAGAACATCATCATTTAATTCTGCAAATTTAGGTGCAAATGATCCAAGAGCATCTCTACCTGCTGTTTGTTTTTTCATAATTATATTCCTTCTTTCTGTACTATCCCGCAGCATATGCAGTCTTTAAAATTTCTAATATTTCATCTGCTGTCAATACTTTATATCCTCCTAAAAGCACAGTTGAATTTGCAATTAGTGGAAGTATCTCTTCTGTTGCACCAAGTTCTTTTATATTAGTTACTATACTGCATTCTTTCATAAAACTTTCCATAGCATCAATACCAGCTAAAGCAACTTCTTCCTTTGTCTTTCCAGTTTCATCTACAGCCCATACTTGCTTAGCAAAACGAACAAACTTATCTAAACCAAACTTATAGATATATCTGTAATATGGAAGTGATATTGCCGCAAGGCCCATACCATGTGCACAATCAGTATAAGCACCAAGTTGATGTTTTATCATATGCACTTCCCAGTCTTGTGTCTTGCTCAATCCCATAATAGGATTCATTGCAAGGGTAGAACTCCACATTAAATTACTTCTTGCTTCATAGTCATTAGGATTTTGTACTGCAATTCTTGCACTGTTGATAACAGAACGAAGAAGTCCTTCAATTAAATAATCACTAGTAACATCATCTTCACCTGAGAAATAAGCTTCCATCAAATGTGACATCATATCAAAGATTCCGCTAACCATCTGATATTTAGGTAGTGTAAATGTATATTCAGGGTTTAATATTGAAAATTTAGGATTCATTTCTGATGAAAAAACACGTCCCATTTTAAGTTTCACATCATTATTGGTAATAACTGATCCCCCATTCATTTCAGATCCAGTTCCTGCCAATGTAAGAATAGATGCAACTGATACTATTTTATTATCTACAGGTTCAAAGTTTACCCAGTAACGTGTCCAAGCATCTCCTTCGCAATATGCAGATGCGGAAATTGCCTTTGCACAGTCAATTACAGAACCACCGCCTACAGCTAAAATAAGATCTACATTATTCTCACGTACAAGTTTAGCTCCTTCCATGACTTTTTCATAAGTTGGGTTTGCCATAATTCCACATAATTCAACTATACCTTTACCATTTTCCTTTAAGATAGATATAACCTGGTCATAAAGTCCGTTTTTCTTAATGGCACCTTTTCCATAAGCAAGCATAATAGTATCACCATAATTTGCAAGCTCACTACTTAAATTATCTAAAGCTGATTTTCCAAAATGTATTGTTGTTGGGTTTTGATAAGTAAAATCTATATTCATTCTTTTCTCCATTCCTGCGCCTCTTTTGCGCATCAACATTTTTTATTTTAGTTTTCCATATTCCTCTTCAGATACAGGCTCTAACCACTCATTAGATGCTCCTTCTGCTGGAACTTCTACTGCAAGATGTGCAAACCAGCTATCTGGTGCAGCTCCATGCCAATGTTTTACTTCTGGCGAAATATTCACTACATCTCCTGGATGTAACTCTTGTGGTTCTTTTCCCCATTCCTGATAGTATCCTCTGCCAGCAGTACATAATAACACCTGGCCCCCCTTATGGTGTATATGCCAGTTATTTCGGCATACTGGTTCAAAGGTTACATTACCTATCCCTATTCCTTCCATCGTCAACATGTTTAAGTAGCTCTTTCCTATAAAATACTTTTCAAACATTCTATTTTCTTCTCCCATAGGGAATACTGTAGCTCTTTTTAATTCTTCTAAACTATTCATTAATATCACCTCCAAATTTTTTACTTTCCTATATTTTATGTTGTGAATCTTATACTAATTTAATTACGCAACAAAGAAATATTATATTTCCATCCTACTACTTAGAGCTAACTCCAAGTCAAGTTTTTTTATTTTAATCATTGGTCAGCAAAAAGCCCACCTATGAGCAATAGATTCATTTTTACCTAAAGGACTTTCTTCATATCCATCATGAAAGCAAACTAGTTCACTATCTTCAATTTCTTCACCTGTAATGTCAGAGTTTTTACTTTTCTTTTTCCTTTTATGTGTCTTCTTATTATTTTTGGTATCTAAAAATAAAGGAATATGCCCCTGATCGTTACAAACTATATCTTCACTTCCATTATTAATTACATTTATTTCTTTATTAAACTCATCATTAGTATCTTCTATTTTATTTTTATATTCCTCGTCCTTATTATGTATATCATCTTTCATATTAATTTCTTGCTCTTCTATTTTCTCTTTATTATCATTAAGTTTATTTTTCTCTTTAACTTTAATATTTTGATGTTTCACAAAATTTTTCACCCTATAAATCTTACCTTCATCAAATTCAATCATCTCTAAATCTATTAAAACATCTAAAGCTAATTTAATCTGATCTACATCCCTGTTAAATTCTATAGCCAAAGTTTCTACTGTATATGGAATATTTTTAGAAAGATATAAATTACCTTCCAAATTTACCTTTCCAGCTAAAGTTACAATTCTAGTCCAAACATAATGAATAAGGTCCCTTTCTGGTTTCATATCTATTATCTTAAATTTAGTATCATCGTACATATCAACTCTAAATTTCACATATTTTCTCTCTCTCATGAATTATCTTCCCCTTAACTTTTATTTTTTTATGCTTCTTCTATTTAAGATATATACTAAAATTAATAAAAGTTCAGTTAAATTCAAAAGTTTTTTTATTTAAAAATTAAATCATGACATAAAAAAACTGTAGATGATTTGTATTCACACAAAATCTATCTACAGCCCTATTTTCTTATACATCACTATTTTCAGTTGCTTCCTTTTACTATTAAATATACTTGTACTTTTTTATTGATATACCAACACCAATTATGAAAATTATTATTAGAGATACCATACAGAAAAGAGATGGTACATAATTTCTTCCTACATTTTCATGAGGACTAAGTAAAATTGGTGCGCTCCATGGATAAAATGATGCAATTTTTGTATTCACTACTACTAAATTTGCAAACGAAACAGAAATTATAAATATTATAGCAGGCAATACACTCTTTGACGAAATAGCTACAGCACTAACTATACAAATAAGCATAAAGTGAAATACCATCATTTTTATAAAAGCACCTAAATAATATAGAAAAATTGCTGCTGTTAAACTTTCATGTTTTATTAATAGACCTAATCCTATTGAAAGTAAGAATATGCCAACCAAGGTGCTAACTATAATAATGAAAATAAATAATAGCTTTGACATTAGAATTTTCATTCTGTTAATAGGATAAGTAAAAAGTATATTTATTGTTTTTGTTTCATACTCATGTCCAAAAGTATAAGCAGTTATTATTCCATAAACTATTGAACAGACAATATAATTTAAAAATGTTATTATGTTATTTAAATATCCATCCCATTCAACTAAATCATATTTTTCATTAAAAGCATACATTAAAAATGAAATAATAGTAGGAATACACAATACTAATAAACAATACTTTATTTTTTCTTTTCTAAACTTAAAGATTTCTTTCCTTACAAATCTAATCATAACTTTACTCCTCCTGAAAGACTTACAAAATACTCTTCAAGATTTTCTCTGCGATTAATTAGTTCAAATAACTCCAAATTATTATCTATTAATAGCTTACTTATAAGATTTGTTTTTATATTTTTTTCTTTTAAATCAATTCTTATATATTTATCTTCAATTAATTCACTATTCAAACCAAAGTGACTTTCTAAAATCTTTTGTGCTTTTTCTATATTATCAACCCTTATATCAGCATATTCTAAGCAGTTATTTTTAACTTCTTCCATAGCTACTTCTTTTAATAAAACGCCTTTATCTATGATTCCTAATTTATTTATCATAAGTTCAAGTTCACTTAAGATATGGCTGGATATTATTAATGTTAATTGATTTTCTGATGCAAGCCTTAATATAAATTGCCTAAGCTCTACTATTCCTAATGGATCAAGCCCATTTGTAGGCTCGTCTAATATTAAAAGTTTAGGCTCATGTAAAATTGCACGAGCTATGCCAAGTCTTTGTTTCATTCCCAATGAAAAATTTTTCACCTTTTTATTCCTATCTTTTAATAACCCAAGCTTTTCTAAAGATTTATCTATTGTCTTTTCATCTCTTATTCCCATATAATTTATGTGAAGCTTTAAATTTTCATAAGCAGTTAACTCTTCATACGATGAAGGAAATTCTATAATTGAACCAATATCCCTTAAATAAGAAATATCATTTCTTCTTACTTCACTTCCAAAAATATTAACACCTCCACTTGTAGGAGGAATTAATCCTAATATCATTTTTAACGTAGTAGTTTTCCCAGCTCCGTTTTTTCCTATAAATCCATATATATCTCCCTTTTCAACATTCATACATAGATTGTTTACACTTATCTGCTCTTTATATCTTTTAGTTAAATTTTTAGTTCTTAATATATATTCCATGCTAATCTCCTAAAAATTAAATCATCCATAATTTTTGCCTGTATTATTCATTGGATTATAATTTTGCACAGAACTTATTATAACATATTTTCAAAAATATTACATGTTAATCTAAGCTTGATTTTGCTCACTTGTAAGTATAAACATTCTTTCTTTAAAAAACATATTAAACAAGGCAATAGAACGACCTATACCAGGCACAGCTACTAAAGTTCCTAAACCAATACCGATTACTTTCCCTGAAAACACCATACCTATAGTAATGGCAATAATAACAGATGATATATCTACAATGTTCTTTGCAAATCCAAGATTTTTCCCAATTCTCTCCCCTAAAGCTTGTGTAAAACCATCTGCAGCATTAGGAACTAACTTCATTTCAACTGAAATAGCCACCCCTATTCCTGTAAGCACTATTGCTATCATAAGTAAAATTAGGTTTATTATAAAACTATCAATATTTATTTTTATCATCCCATCAAAAATATTAATCACTCTACTAAAAATAATACTCATAGGAATCTGTAACAAGTCGAGCGTTCTAACTCTCATTCCTCTAAGTGCTATCTGTCCAATTACACAAAATATATAAACACACAAAGTAGCATTACCTAAGTTAATTTCGAATATTTGCGAAATACTATAAGGAATTGCATTAATAGGAGAAACTCCAAGTCCAGTCTTTGTGTTCAAGGTAATTCCTAATGCAAGTAATACAAGTCCAATAATATACATAATTCCACGAAAAAATTTCTTCATATAAATTCCTCCATTCTCATAACATTCATTATATTGATTTTTAATCTAAAATTCTACTTTGTAAATTTATATCAAATATTTAAAACAAAAAATAATAGAAGCTATCTGTTAACAAATAACTTCTATATTTTACGTATTCTTATAAAGAATCTAGTTTAAAATGCTAATGAAAAGAAAATTAAATAGTGCAATAATTTTATTGCACTATTTAATCACCATTATTTAACTTTAAAAACCCCTCTATGTTTATTGATTCTTAAAAGATATATACATGCTTATTATGGCATCATTACTGTTTCTATTACATGTATAACTCCATTTTTCCCAATAATATCTTTACCTACAATCTTAGCCCCGTCAATATACACCTCATTATTCCTAACTTCTATTTTTGCATTCTTCCCATTTAACATTTTTATTTCCTTACCATTTAACTTTAATATTTCTTCTGACACGAGTCTTTGAGGTGTAACATGATAAGTTAAAATATTTTCAAGATTCTCCTTGTTGCCTGGTTTTAAAAGATCTTTCATAATATTTTCAGGAAGCTTTGCAAATGCATCATCTGTAGGTGCAAATACTGTAAATGGCCCTTGCCCCTTAAGTGAATCCTCTAACTCAGCAGCCTTTAAAGCAGCTACTAAAGTTTTAAATCTACCATCTCCAACAGCAATATCAATAATATTTTTTGAATTATCTTGTTGCTCCTTTTGTTGCGAATTTGTGACTTGTTCACTTGCGTAAGAACTTAACCCCACAGTGTTAAATAATAATACCATTATTAATATAGGTATTAGCTTTTTAATTTTCTTTTTCATAATAAATCTCCCTTTCTAAATTAAATTCAACGAACTTAGTATGCACAGTTACTTCTAGATTTATTAGACAATTTATAATTTTACATTTAATAATAATATATAAATAATTAATTATACTCTGAATAAAAGAACATTTTTAGCTACTGATTTTTCTGTAAATACCCAATATTTATGCATAAAATCTAATATAATGTAGATTACGATAATATTATTGTATTTTTTTATTTTTTAACATAAAATGTTAGCAAAGGTAGCTACTTTACATTTATATTCTTCATCTTAGCTTAGAATATAAATTTACGAAGTAAGCTTATTAATACATAAATAGATGATTTATTATACTTTACATAATAAATCGTTGTAACGTGAGACAAACTATCTTAGATTTTCTATTTAGAAAATGATGGATATATTAAATAAAAAAATATGAAAGGATGATTTTATAATGTTAAAATCAAAGTTATCTAAATTTTTCAAAGTATCTATACTAGCTGTAACTTTTCTATTTACAACTGCTATTTCTGGTTTAAATAACGCATCTGCAGCTACTACGCTATCATCTGACTTTAATCAATTAAACTCTACAAAAATTGTGTATGAAATGGGTGCAGGTTGGAATTTAGGAAATCAACTTGAAGCCACAGATGGGAATGGTAACCCTAGCGAAACAGCTTGGGGAAATCCTACAATTACAAAAACTCTAATCAAAAAAGTAAAAGAAGCTGGATTTAGAACAATTCGTATTCCTGTTTCATACTTAAATAAAATAGGTAGTGCCCCAAATTACACTATTGCTTCTTCTTGGTTAACTAGAATCAAAGAAGTAGTAGATTATGCATATAGCGAAGGTTTATTTGTAATTATAAATATGCATGGTGATGGTTATCCTACAGTTTCTGGATCATGGCTTTTATGTAATTCAAATGACCAAGCAACTATAAAAGCTAAATACCAAAAAGCATGGGAACAAATTGCAAATACATTTTCAAATTACAATGAACGTTTAATATTTGAATCAATGAATGAAGAATTTGATGGTACTTACACTCCACCAAACAGAACATACTACTCAAATATAAACGCTTATAATCAAATATTCGTTGATACAGTAAGGCAAACTGGTGGCAATAACAGTGCAAGATGGCTTCTAATTCCAGGTTGGAATACAAATATTGATTACACAGTTGGCGATTACGGTTTTGTTATTCCTACAGACAACTACAGATCAAATACAATTCCAAGTTCTGAAAAAAGAATAATGATATCAGCCCATTATTACTCTCCTTGGGATTTCTGTGGAGACCAATCTGGGAAAACAACCCAATGGGGACAAACTTCTAAAGACAGTACAAAAAAATCAACTTGGGGACAAGAAGATTATTTAAATTCACAATTTAAAGCTATGCACGATAAATTCACAGCACAGGGATATCCTGTTGTAATTGGAGAATTTGGTTCAGTAGATAAAACAAATGATGATTCCACTAACAATACTTATCGTGCTATATTTACACAAAAAGTATGTTCAACTGCAAAAAATTATGGAGCTGTACCTGTTGTATGGGATAACGGATATAATGGACAATATGGCTTTGGCTTATTTAATAGATCTAATGCTACTGTAACACAACAAGGGATTATTGATGCTATAATGAGCGTTGAAGGTGCACCTACCGTACTTAAAGGTGACGTAGATGGTGATGGTGAAGTATCAATGTCAGATTGTATTGCATTGAAGAAATATTTATTAAATCCTTCATTAAATATAAAAGAAAAGAATGCAGATATTAATGAAGATGGAGAAATAGACATTAGTGATTTATATGCCCTTTATGATTTATTATAATTATTAATAAAAATTAAAACTGGCAGTATGTTTATAACATATTGCCAGTTTTCTCATATCATAAAAGCAATTTAAATATTGCTGCCAAGTGATTCAAACTTATTAAGAATTTTTATATATATTTTGCATATCTTTTAAGAATCTTAGAAATAGGTAAAGCTAATATCAATCCAACGATAATTTGTGTTAAATTTCCAGGCATTGAAGCCACTGGTGTTATCCAATTCCCATAAAGAATTCCTTCTGTAATATAATATCCAAAAATCATCCAAGCACCAGATAAAATTATTCCAACTATATCTAAACAAAGACTATTTCCATCTCTTTTTTTACTCCATGCAATAGACCCAAGCATATACCCCATAACTCCTCTTACAACAAAGGTAAATGGTGCCCAAAGTGCCCATCCTGAAGATAAATCAAAAATTGCCATACCTACAGCTCCAGCTATAGCACCTTTTTCTTTTCCAAAGACTATTGCTGCAATAAATAACATCACAGTTCCCAAATGAACTAATCCACCATTAGATAAAAAGGGTAATCTAATATTAATAAATGCAGTTGATACAAAAACTAATGCTATTAATAGTGCTGTCTCCACCATGTCCTTCGTTCTTAACCTAACTTTTCCTTTACTTTCTTCCATTTTTTCTGCCCCACCTTTATTTATTTTTATAAAATCAATTTTGCTTATCTATCCAAGTATTTATAAAACAGACCCACTAATTCCTTATCACTATTAAAACCTAAATCCTTTAATCCATTATCAATGACATTTAATGCATAAACTATTTTATCTTGACGAGCATTTTCTCCCATATGTCCTATTCTTAAAATTTCATTATCGTATGGTTTCAATGATGTTATTATTAAAGTATTATATTTTTTTAACATATAATCTTTAAGCTTTAAAGCCCCTATATTTTCTGGCACTTTAACAGCAGTAACTGTATTAGAATAGCCGCCATTTAAAAATAACTGAAGACCATATTCCTTTATAGCTTTTCTTGTTGCATTTGCTATTTTTTCATGTCTAATAAGTACATTTTCAATACCCTCATCTAAAATATTATCCAATGCCTTACTTAGTCCCATAATATCGCTTATTGGCATTGTATATGGAAACCATTTATCTTTATAATAATTTTCCCAAATTGTTAAATTACAATAAAACCCTACTATAGGAGTTTTTCTATTCTTCATTGCTTCTTTAGCCTTTTCACTAATACTGACCATAGTTAATCCAGTTGGAGCTGAAAATGCTTTCTGTGATCCTCCTAAAGCTATATCAATTTTCCACTCATCAACTTTTATTTCTTCACCAGCCATTGCTGAAACAGAATCAACAACAGTTAAAATACCATATTTATTTAATAGAGGGCATATCTTTGATAAATTATTTAATACGCCTGTTGGAGTATCGCAATGGACTATTGTGGCATACTTAAAGTTGTGATCCTTTTCTAGAAACTCACTTAATTTCTTTTCATTTATAGAATTATCGTAGAAGTCTGAAAAATATACTCCTTCTCCTCCATACATTTTTACAAAGCCTTCAAACCCTCTTCCATAAATCCCATTATCTATCACAAGAACTCTATCACCTGCTTCTGTAAGAGATGCACATGCTGCTTCTAGTCCTAAAATACCTTCTCCACTTAGTATGTAAACTGGATTTTCCGTTTTTATAATTTTACCTATCTTATCACAAGTATTTTTATAGAACTCTACAAATTCTTCATCAACATCTGGATTAGTAGTTATCTTAGCTCTTTCTAATCTGACATTTTCTCTTACACTTGTAGGCCCTGGCGCATAGACAAATTTATTATTCATTAACAACACCTCCATCTTCTTTCTCCGCTTAATATTGATAAAATATCATATAAAATAAAAAAAGTAAATTGTACTGATACAATTTACTTTCTTGCTATACTATTTATTTAAAACTTTTTTACTTAGCAAAAACTCTAATGCAATTTTATATCTATTTAATACATTTTCATGATGATCATATTCATCCCAAACCATTTTTACATTCTTTATCCCAATTCTTCTTTTAAATATTTCATAAGATTCCTCAGAAAGCTTAGGTAAGTATTTATGTATAGTAATTTTATTTTTCCCCTCATTTCTACCTGCAATCATAATAAGTTTGAAATCATTATTTAGCATATTTTCTTCATTAATAAATTTAATCCAATTTTCATACCATTGAGAAGCACATATACTTGCAATTTCACCATAATCATCATTTTTATAGATTGAATATAATGAGACTAATGCCCCAAGAGAATACCCCATAATTTTTCTATCTTTTTTATCTTTGTTTACTCTAAATTCACTTTCAATATAAACCTGTAAATAACCTGATAAAAAGTCAAGATATTCGCCACCATTTCCTTTGAAATCCTGAAATCTCTTATCTAATGCTTTTGAGAACCATGGAGTATATTCGTTTACTCTATTCTTAGGCGTAATCCCTACTATTATATGCTCTTCTAAAGATCTCTTTAAAAATTCATCTTCTATATAATCAATTAATTCATTAAAAATCTTTTTAAATTTATCTCCATCAAGAACATAAATTACAGGATACTTTTTATCATTAGTTTTATATCCTTCTGGCAAATAAATGAACACTTCTCTATCCAATACTACTTTTTCTAAAATTAATCCTCTCACTCTTGTTTATCCTCTCTTTAATCTATTAAAAATAATCCACCTTCTGCTATTTTAATTTATTCTTTTAATACATTATAATTTTCATATTGTTGATAATAATTATCAATTACTATTAGTATATATTATTTTTTCTACCTATTCAAGGAATTATATTGTTATGAAAGATATAAAGAACTATCGCAAATAAATTTTAACTACTTTGGATTTGCGACAGCTCCCTTTTATAATTTATTATGATGTGCTAGTTTCCATCAAATATTTTTTAATTTAAATTATTGGTCTTATTAGCCTAATTGCATCTAACCCCATATAGCTATCAAGAGAAGAATCTAAAGCATTTGCAATTTGAGCCTCTATTGTAAATGTTCCATCTGCTGTAAAAGTGTGACTCCAATAAGTCCAAGGTGTATGCCCATAATCACCAACATCACTTACACTATAATTAAATGGTGTTGCTATTACATTATTTCCTGCTTTTATCCTTACTTTACTGTTATCATTAAAAGGTAAATAATCATTTGCCTTAAAAAATGCCCATCCTTCAATTTTATCTCCAGCCTTAGCAGCAAATGTTTGTGATATTGTTGTATATGATCCTGGACCATCTGTCTTCAACAAAGCAAAATAACATTCATCAATTGGTCTATAAATAAGTGTGGAAGATGGCTCAAAAATAGATACTGTTTCAGCAGATGCTCCTGTGGGAACAACTACATTCCAATCTGCAAAAGCATTCTCAAAACTTCCATTCCGTAGAGTTTCTACAATGTTCCCTACATTAATGATAAAGTTTCCTTTAATTTTTAGCGCATGATCTTCTCCATATACAAATTCTTCTGGACTATCAAATTGTAAATCCTTATAGCCAACTGAAACATGATAATTACTATTAAAATGCTCTAACACAAATCCAAGTATTCTATCTATGCGCATAGTATAAATTCCACTTATACTAGCATTGCTATCTGATATTCCCAATTGAGATGCCGTATATTGTGCACTTATTATATAATTTATAGATCCAACTACTCTCAATTTCTTTAATTTTAATTCATAATCTTTTACAACATGCTTTTTATTGCATGGATCATTAAATGTTATATCGGTTTTCTCTATACAAGGTTCTACTATACAATTTAAAGATGGCATTATAGAAATTTTCAAGCTATCCCAATCCCCACCAATAGATTTGGGTAAGAAATCCTTTGGTACATTAAGAAGGTTGTTGAAAGGTATTATATTTTTACAATCCCCTTTACAATCTCTAATACCACATTTATTGAAATTATACTTGTCAACTACTGATTTTGCTTTCATCTGGAGTTCCCCCTATGATTAATATTATTTTAAGAAAAACTCGTCCTTCTTCTTACTTATAATATATTCATTTACAATATGGCTTGATACAACTTTAGTTATGTAATCTAAATTTACGTATTTTCCCAAAAGAAAAAATAGGTTTGTAAAAAACCTATCTTTCCTAAATGTTTATTAAATTAAGCTTCATTTGTACTAAATGTTCCTTCTATAAAATTCTTAGGATTAAATACACGTTCTATTTTAGGTAATGTTATACCCAAAGTCTCCTTAAGAACATCCTCTACAGTTTCTACAGGTATTATAGTTATTTGTTCTTTTACCTCCTCAGGAACATCTTTTAGATCAATTACATTATCTTTTGGAATTAGAGCTTTTCTTATTCCAGCCCTTTGAGCTGCTATCAACTTTTCTTTAAGTCCTCCTATCGGAAGTACTGCTCCTCTTAATGTAATTTCTCCTGTCATTGCAAGTTTTGAATCTATCTTTATTCCTGTAACAAGAGATGCAAGTGCTGTAAATAATGTTATTCCAGCTGATGGACCATCCTTAGGAACTGATCCTGAAGGGACATGAATATGTAAGTCTCTTTCCTTAAAATTCATTGCATTTACTGGTAACCTTGATTTTAATAAACTCAATGAAATTCTTGCTGACTCCTTCATAACATCTCCTAATTGTCCAGTTAAAATAACTTGTCCATTTCCTGGCATATCAGTAGCTTCAATAAATAATATTTCTCCCCCTACTGCTGTCCATGCAAGTCCAGTTACAACTCCTGGTGCATTATCCTTTTGAGCTTTATCATGACTTGAAATCTTTCTTCCAAGTATATCATCTAACTCTTCTGCTGTAATTTTAAATGGTAGGTCAACCTTATTAGCTACAATCTTCTCTGCTGCTACTCTGGCAAGTGTTGCTAACTGCTTTTTAAGTCCTCTTACCCCAGCTTCTAAAGTATATTCACTAATAATTCTTCGTAGTCCTTCATCTTCTATAACAAGTTGTGTGTCGGCCAATCCATGTTCTTCAAGAACCTCTGGAATCAAATACTTTTTACCAATATGGAATTTTTCATTCATAGTGTAACTAGATATTTGAATTACTTCCATTCTATCCAATAGCGGTCTAGGAATGGTATCTAAAGAATTAGCTGTTGCTATAAAGAATACATCCGATAAGTCATATGGTAAATCTAAATAATGATCAGTGAAAGTATCATTTTGCTCTGGATCTAATACTTCTAATAAAGCACTAGCTGGATCACCATTATAGCTAGAAGATAGCTTATCTACTTCATCTAAAACCATAACAGGGTTTGTTACTCCTGCCTTTTTTATACTTTGAATAATTCTACCAGGCATTGCTCCTACATAGGTTCTTCTATGTCCTCTTATTTCTGCTTCATCTCTTACACCACCAAGACTTAATCTTATGTACTTTCTATTAAGAGCTTCTGCAATACTCTTACCTAAACTTGTTTTTCCCACACCAGGAGGTCCTACTAACAATAATATAGATCCTTTTTTATCCTTTTTAAGTTGCATAACTGCTAAATGTTGAATTATTCTATCCTTTACTTTTTGAAGACCATAATGTTGCTGGTTTAATATACTTCTTGCGCCTTCTAAATCAACTGTTTTTCCTTCATTCCTTTTCCAAGGCAACTGTATCAATAACTCTAAATAGTTACGTATTACATTATATTCAGAACTATTTGGACTTTGGTTTTGTAATTTTTCTAGTTCCTCTAAAGCTGTTTCACGAGCTTCATCTGGCATTTGAGCTTCTTCAATTTTTTTATAATAATCTTTATCTTTTTTAGCTTCTTTTCCTTCATTTAACTCATTTTGAATAGTTTTTAGTTGTTCCCTCAAAACTGATTCTCTATAATTTTTATTAGCTTTTTCAGTAAATTTTTGTGCCATTTCTAATTGTAATTTTATATGTTCTTTCTGCTTTAATAGATAATCCATAAACTTTAAGCCTCTAGCCTTTAAAGATTGAGTCTCTATTAAATCATATTTTTCTTCATTTGAAAGTGGCATAAAAGGTGCTAAAAGTCCAATAATTTTATTTAAATCCTGCTGTTCTTCCACACTTTCTATAAAATCTTCTGAACCTTTAAAATTCTCACTAATTTCTCTAGTGATCCTTTTAATGTAACTTACCATTTCTTCCTGATTTTTTTCTGTAATATCAACTATATCAGATGCAAATTCAAATTCTGCACTAATTAAAGCTTCTTCAAAGTTCATAGATTTTATCTCTACTCTATCTAATGCTAAAATTTCAATTTGATATCCTCTTCCCATTTTTTGAATTTTATTTATTTCAAATGAAACCCCTATACGATAAAAATCTTCTTCTTTTAAATTATTCTGATTGAAGTTTTGTTTTAAAGGTACTGCAACATTAACTGTTTCATCATTAGATAAATTTTCAATTTCCTTTTCACTAAATCTATTTAACCTTAAAATATGAGTCATTCCTGGAAGCAGAACTGCTTCTGATACAGGAATTACAACTCCTTGGTTATATTTTTTCTCTATATTCATCGTCTTAATCATCCTTTCTTTTGCTATTTAAATAAATGAGCATTCGTTTATATGTTTTTTAAAAAATAGCGAAACATTTCTGCTATTTACAAAATTTCTCGCTTACTCTTATATTAATCTCTATTTTATTAATATTGCATCTTGTATAATTTCAATCAATTCATTTAATAATTCAATCTTTTTATCATTATCGATACAGGAATTCATCACAATTGATTTAGTAGGATAAAAAAGTATTGCTCTCAAGTTATCATTTTCAAAATCTTTGAAAACTCCTCTTTTCTTCATTTCATCAAACAAGTTGTTAAGAATACTTATTCCATTTCTTGCTGAACATTGATTGGCTAATGCTGGACAACTAGCAAACTGATCAACAAAGTGAAAAATTTCATTATTATCATTGATATACAAATAATATTCTCTTACAAGTACCTCAATAATTTTTTCACCTTTGTTACAATTATTAAGTTTATCAAGCAGGTAATAAAAAACATCTTCAGAGTATTCACGATATATATCTTGCAACATAACTTCTTTATTTTCATAATATATATATACCGTAGCTGGCGAAACCCCAGCTTCTTTAGCTATCTTTGAAATAGATGTACCATGAAACCCTTCTTTAAGTATTAACTTAATAACAGCTTCTTTTATGCTTTGTTTCTTTTCATCATCTTTCCTTCTCATTTACACACCTCTATTGTTATATTTCTATAATAAACGAACGTTCTTTTATAGTCAAGTTTTTTATTACTTACCCTACATAGAGGACTAAATGTATATAAAAAACGCACAACAATCGGAATTTTATTGTTGTGCGTTACATATTATGAATTTATTTTTCTATTGCCTTTGTGATTTCATCAATCATAGTATTAGTTCCTGTAAATCCTCCAGAAGATACATACCATACTTGTGAATCAAGGTATATAATCCTATTGTTTTTATAAGCAGAAGTCCCTTTAATAATGTCATTATCTAGAGTCTTCTGAGCACTAACTCCTTTCCCTGTTACAGCTGATCTATCTACAACAAATAAATAGTCAGGATTTTTTTCTGCTAAATATTCAAATGATACATTCATTCCATGATTAGATTCTTCTATATTTTCATCTGCTTGTTTAAGTCCAAAATCTCTATGTATAATCCCAAATCTTGATTTTTCACCAAATGCACTTAAATTCCCTTCATTAGCCATTATCATAAGAGCTTTTGAGTTCTTTTCTTTAACTTTTTCATTAAGTTCTTTAATTTTAGTATCTATTTTATCTAATTGGTCTTTTACAACATCTTCTTTACTGAATATTTTACCTAAATTGTCCATATTCGCTTTAAAAGACTCAAAATAGCCTGTATCTGAGATACTTACATATAAAGTTGGTGCTATTTCTTTAAGCTTATCATACACACTTTCTTGTCTTCCTGAAATTATTATTAAATCTGGCTTCAATTCTTGTAACTTTTCAAAATTAGGTTCAAATAAAGTTCCTGCATCTACATATTTTTCATCTTTAAATTTACTTAGGTAACTAGGCAAACTACTCTTTGGAACAGCTTGTACCTCAATCCCCATAGTATCTAATGAATCTAATACACCATAATCAAACACAACGATTTTTTGTGGATTTTTCTTTATACTCACTTCTCCTAATTTATGATTTATAGTTATATTTTCTCCTCCATTACTCTTAGTTTCATCCTTTGTTGAACTAAATTTAGTATATGCAAAACCTCCTACCATAACTATTAATATAACCAATAGGGATGATATTATCTTTTTATTTGTTTTCATTATTTTTCTCTCCTTACTATTTAAAATAAATACAGATTTTATTGTTTTCTATTTCTTGAATATTAAATTTCATATCATATATTTCTTCTAGCACATCATTTCTTATTATTTCATCCGTTCTCCCAGCCTTAACAAGTTTTCCATCTTTAAGAGCTAATATATAATCTGAATAACAAGATGCAAAATTTATATCATGTATTACAATAACAACTGTTTTATTAAGCTCTTCTGCTAAAGTTCTTAAAATTTTCATTATTTCCACTGAATGCTTCATATCTAAATTGTTTAGTGGCTCGTCCAACAATATGTAATCTGTATTTTGAGCTATTATCATTGCAATAAATGCCCTCTGTCTTTGTCCTCCACTAAGTTCATCCATGTACTTATCTTTTATATCTGTAAGTTTCATATATTCTATTGCATTATAAACATGTTCTAAATCTTCCTCTGTTAAATTTCCCTGACAATAAGGGAACCTTCCAAAGCTAACTATTTCTTTTATTGTTAATCTCATGTTGATAGAATTAGATTGCTTTAATACTGATATTTTTTTTGCTAAATCTTTATTATTCCACGACTCTAATTTAGCCTTATCTATTATAACTTCACCACTATCTCTACTTATTATCCTGCTCATTATTGAAAGCAATGTGCTCTTGCCTGCTCCATTAGGACCTATAAGAGACGTTACTTTTCCTTCTTTTATAGTTACAGAAACATTATCAACAACATTCTTTCCATTATATTTTTTCACTATATTCTTTAATTCAATCATGCCTTATTCCCCTTTAATAATAGAGATATAAAATATATACCTCCAACTAAATTGATCACTACAGAAACTGGTGTTGAAAAATTTAATAATCTTTCTATTACAAATTGACCACCAACCAAAGTGATTATGCTAATTAAAACAGAAGCTGGTATTAGATATCTATGTCTATAAGTTTTTAAAAACTCATGTGTTATATTTACTACTAATAATCCTAAAAAAGTTATTGGCCCAACTAAAGCTGTTGATACAGATACTAAAATTGATGTTACTATAAGCAAGGATTTAACTGTCTTTTCATATGATAATCCAAGGTTAATAGCATGATCCCTACCAAGCGACAAAACATCTAATATATCAATGTAATCATACATATAAATCATTACTAGTAATATTATTACTATAGAAATTAACAATACATCTCTATTTACATTATTAAAGCTTGCAAACATCTTACCTTGAAGAACTGAAAACTCGTTTGGATCTATTATCAGTTGCATAAAAGAAGCTCCACTACGAAATAATGTTCCTAATATTAAACCGACTAATAAAAGAAAATAAATATTCCCTTTTTCTTTTTTAAGCATTACCTGAAATAGTAATATAGAAAATATAACCATAACCCCTACTGAAAGAATAAAATTTATATTACTTGCAAAAATCTCATTTTTATTGCTTGATAATATGAAAACTATAAAAGTTTGTACAAGCATATATAAAGAATCTAATCCCATTACACTTGGAGTCAATATTCTATTATTGGTTATGCTTTGAAATATCATAGCTGAAAAAGCTATAGCTGCACTTGTTATTACAACTGCCACAATCATTATTCCTCTTCTTTGAAGAATATATTGCCAATTATTATTGTTCATACCAACACATGTAAAAAGAAGAATAAGTATAACTGATAAAATGAACATAAGTATTAAATTTCGTTTTATTTTCATGTTAACTTCCTCCTGAAAAGTAGATATAAGAATACTCCACTTCCTATGACCCCAACCATAAGGCCTATTGGAATTTCATATGGATAAATAATCAACCTACCTAATATATCACAGAAAAGAAGAAATACTGCTCCAAATAAAGATGTTGAAACAAAATTCTCTTTTAAATTATCTCCATTATAAATCCTAATAATATTAGGAATTATAAGTCCTAAGAATGGTATTTTCCCAACAATAATAATCATTATGGAAGATATAAGCGCAACTATTACAACTCCGGTATTTACCACTTTATTGTAATCTAATCCTAAATTCTTTGAGAATTCTTTTCCCATCCCTGAAATAGTAAACTTATTTGCAAATAAATAAGCTATTATCATAAGGGGAATACTTAAGTAAACTAGTTCATATCGATCCTTTATAATCATAGAAAAATTTCCTTGTGCCCAAGATTCTATATTTTGAATCACATCAAATTTATATGCAAAGAAAGTATTTATAGATTCTATTATTGCTCCTAACATAATTCCAATAAGAGGAACAAATATATCATTCTTAAATTTAATTTTTCTTAAAATGTACATAAATAAAAAAGTACCAGCTAGCGAAAATATAAAACATATTATCATTTTGCTAAAATAGCCTGCTGAAGGGAATAATATAATAGATACTAATATTCCAAATTTCGCACTATCTTCAGTAGCACCTGTAGTTGGTGATACAAAACTATTGCGACTTATTTGCTGCATTATAAGTCCACTTACAGCTATACTTGTACCAGCCGCTAGAATACTTATTAATCTTGGTATTCTACTTAAAATAAGTATTTCTAATTTATCTTTTTCAAAACTTAATAAGTCAATAATCTTTATATCTTTTGAGCCGATAAATATAGATATAATTGATAAAATAATTAAACTTATTACTAGATATCTTATCTTTATATCTCTTTTCTTTAAAATTTTTTCATTTTCCACTAAATTCCCCCTTACTATTAAATTCTTAGTAATTGATATTGATTATCACTCTTGTGTTATGTTATCATTAAACTCAATATTTGACTTAAATATATTTACTTTTTTTAAATATATTTAGGCTTTTTAATAAGGGAGGATTTATATTACAATGTTTAACAATTTTTCCGAAGAGAAGTGTATTAAAGAATCTTTAGATAAATTCTATTTTTGTACTAATGTCCCTGTTAAAGCTTATAGAAATGATGGTAACAGTATATATTCTAAAGGATATACCATTCATTTTGAGTCTTTAGCTGATCAATTTAATATATGTGAAAATCTTTCAAAAAAATTATATAAAAAATCACCTGATTCCTCAGTAAATATTTTCTATGATACTCACGTTATAGTTACAGGTTTCTCTATATGCCCTAATAATCTTAATAGAGGCATAATAATTATTGGTCCTTATACCACATCTAAAAATATGAACACTAAAGATATTTTATATAAGCCTAAAAGTTGTATAGCTCATCTTATTACTTTGTTTTATAACATAATGAATGATAGCGAATATATAAAACTGCAAAAAAAGTTCTCAACTACAGTTAACTATAGCCTACATATAAAAAAGGCCATAGAATACGTTGATTCAAAATTTTATGACCCTATTTCCTTAGATGTGATTGCTGAATATCTCAATATAAACAGATGCTATTTTTGTAATTTATTCAAAAAAGAAACTGGGAAAACCTTCTCTCAGTATCTTAATCAAGTAAGAATTGAAAGAAGTAAAGAATTATTATTAACTAAAGATTTACCTATAATTGAAGTTGCTATGTCTGTGGGATTTAGTAGTCAAAATTATTACAATATGGCTTTTAAAAAAATAACTAAAAAAACTCCATTAGAATTTAGAAATGAAAACTTTCAAGAGAATTAATTCAACATCTACCAATTTTTTCTTCAAAAAAGTATAATTTATAACATTTTTTGATTAATATTGCGAGTTTTGACTATATATGGTAAAATTATTATAGGATACATTTGCATGAAAATTAATCAATAATATTAATAAACTTACATCTTATACTGCAAGAGGATATATATTATATAGTTTTATTGACATTTTTTTTTGCATACAGTATCCCAAAAATTATATGTGGAAATGGGGAAATTTTGTGCTTTTAACTAGTCAAAACTTTAAGATGCAAATCATTATAGGGTTTTCTTTTTTCATTTTCACAAAAAAAGGTGGGATTTTAATGAAAAAATGTTCTTTTCCAAATTGCAAGCGATTTGTATCGCTATTGATGGCATTTATACTAGCATTTGTACTAGCATATCCGCCAGTACGCTCATTTGCAGCAACTAGTAATGATGTGTTGCCGCCAAGTAACTTAGCTTCTCAGCTAATTACCCCAAGTAATGCTAAACTTACATGGGATCCTGTACATGGAGCTACTGGATATAAGGTGTATGGAATTACTGATGGCCAACTCACAGTTCTAGGTACTACAACATCGACATCTTACACGTTTAATGACCTTAAAGAAGGTTCCTATAAGTATGTTGTATCCACCTTGAGTGCACAAGGTGAATCTGGTCCTTGCGCGCCTACTTCTTTTACCGTGACTTATCCAACTATGGCTGCACCAGCAACATTAACTAACAAAATACAAAATGTCAATGACGTGGTGCTAAATTGGACTGCCTCACAGTATGCCAATAGTTATAACATTTATCAAATTGCTGCTGATAATACTAAAACATTAGTTTCTTCAGTAAAGGCATCTACCACTTACACAATTGTTAATGCACCTGCTGGATCTTATACCTATGCGGTTTCTTCAGTGAATTCTCTTTATGGCGAATCTTCACTTTCGACTTCTACACAGGTACAAATAATTCATCCAACTATGACAGCACCTTCAAAATTAACATACTCTTTAGCAAATATTAATGATATAAACTTAAGCTGGAGTGCTGTAACTAATGCAACAAACTATAAAGTTTATCAGGTTGTTGATGGACAAAAATTATTAAAAAGTACAACTACAGGTACTAATGTTGCATTTGCTAATATGCCTGGTGGTGATTATGTATATGAGGTTCACTCATTTAGCTCCCGCTTTGGAGAATCACAAGATGGAAGCCAAGTTTCCTTAAACTTAGTTCTTCCAGCTATGCAAACACCAACAAATTTATCTTATGAAATTAAAAACGAAAATGATATTACTTTAAAATGGGATGCAGTAAGTAATGCAACAAACTATAAAATTTATCAGATCATTGATGGGCAAAAAATATTAAAAAGTACAACTGCAGGTACTAATGCTACATTTAGTAATATGCCTGGTGGCGATTATGTATATGAGGTTCATTCATTTAGCAATCGTCTTGGAGAATCACAAGATGGAAGTAAAGTTTCCTTAAGCTTAGTTCTTCCAGCTATGGAAGACCCAACAAATTTATCTTATGACATAAAAAACGGAAATGATATCACTTTAAAATGGGATGCTGTAGACAATGCAACAAGCTACAAAGTCTATCAGATTGTTAATGGACAAAAAATATTAAGAAGTGCAACTGCAGGAACTACTATTACCTATACTAACATGCCTGGTGGTGATTATGTATATGAGGTTCACTCATTTAGCACTCGTCTTGGAGAATCGCAGAAGGGAATTAGTATTACTTTCTCATTAACTCCACCAATTATGCAACCACCAACAGACTTGGCACACAAAATTAATAATGCTACTAGCCTTAGTCTAACTTGGAGTCCTTCTGAAAATGCTACAGGTTACAAAATTTATCAGATAACTAATGGACAAAAAGTTTTAAAAAGTACAGTAAATAGTACAACAGTTTCTTATACAAACATGGCACCTGGTGAATACAAATTTGAAATTCACTCTTATTCCGCACGTTTTGGTGAATCTCCAGATGGAAGTACAATCACTGTTACCATGGATGGACAAACAATGCAAGCACCAACCAATTTAGTTTATAACATAACAAACCTTAATGATATAACATTAAGATGGACAGCTGTTCCATTTGCTACAAGCTATAAGATTTATCAAAAAGTTGATGGACAACTAGTTTTAAAGCAAACTGTTAACACTACTTCAGCAACATTTACAAATATGCCTAGTGGTGATTATGACTATATTGTTAATTCGGTTTCAACATTATTAGGCGAATCTCCAATAGGAGCTGAATCTACTTTTTCTCTATCACTTCCTAAAATGGGAGCACCAGATACCCTTACTTACAATGTAATAAACGGAAATGACATTACATTAAGATGGGCATCTGTACAATATGCAAATAACTATAAAGTTTATCAAATTATAGATGGTGAAAAAGTTTTAAAACAAACAGTAGCTGGTACTAGTGTAACTTTCACTAATATGCCTGCTGGAGATTATACTTATGAAGTTTGCGCATTTAGTACCCGCCTTGGTGAATCAGAAGTTGGACCAAAAACTACACTTTCTTTAACTTGGCCAACAATGCAAACACCAGAAAGCGTTACTTATACTTTAACAAATACATCTACTATTACGCTAAAATGGGCTCCTACATTATATGCAACCAACTACAAGATTTATCAAATTGTAAATGGAGAAAAGGTTTTAAAGCAAACAGCAAATACTAATAATGCAAGCTTTAATCTGCCTGCTGGAGATTATAGCTATGAAGTTCACTCTTATAGCACCCGTTTTGGTGAATCACAAGACGGAGGCCAAATTTCATTTACTTTAGACAATTCGCTAATGAAAGCACCTGGAAATTTAACTTCCACTATAACAAATGGAAATGACATTACATTAAGATGGACAGGTGTGCCATATGTAACTGACTACAAGGTTTATCAAATTATAGATGGCAAAAAAGTTTTAAAACAAACACTACCTGGTACTAGCGTAACTTTCACTAATATGGCCGCTGGAGATTACAACTATGAAGTTCACTCATTTAACAGCTCCTATGGTGAATCAGAAGATGGAAGCCAAACTTCATTTACATTAACTTGGCCAACAATGCAAGCACCAGCCAAATTAAACTACAATATCGCAAACGGAAATGATATTAGATTAAATTGGCTACCTGTACCATATGCAACCAGCTACAAGGTTTATCAAATTGTAAACGGAGAAAAAGTTTTAAAACAAACACTACCTGGTACTGGAACAACTTTCGTCAATATGCCTGCTGGAGATTATAGCTATGAAGTTTACTCATATAGTAGCCGTTTTGGTGAATCACCAATTGGAAGTACACTAGATTTCTCATTAACTTGGCCAGTAGTACAAGCCCCAACACTAAGCAGAACAATTTCCAACATTAATAACATTACTTTAACTTGGAATTCAGTTGCTTGGGCTAATGAGTATCGTGTTTATGAAATAGTAAATGATACAAAACAACTACTATTTAAGGGAAATGCTCTAAGCTACAAAGCTTTCAATTTATCAGAAGGTACTCATAATTTTCAGGTTACTGCATACAATACTCGCTTTGGTGAATCTGATCCATCTAATACATTAGCAGATAGTATTATATATCCTATTATGCAGGCACCTTTAGCAACCATAAAAGTTAAAGACAAGACAACAGCTTTTATTTGTTGGGATTTTGTTACTTTCGCTAATGGCTACAATATTTATGAGCTTATAGATAATAAGCCAGTTTTACTAGTTAAAAACTTAAATAATTTATCTTATACTTTCAATAATCTTCCTGCTGGGGATCACTTATATTATGTTACTTCTTGTAGTAACTCTTTTGGTGAATCTAGTCCATCAAGCACGCTTTTGGCAAGAATTATTATTGATGAAAAAGCACCAGTTACAACTTCTAATGCACCTACTAACTGGTCTAAAGATGACGTAACAGTTAACTTAACTGCAACTGATGATATCAGTGGTGTAGCTAAAACCTTCTATTCTGTTGATGATGCTGGTTATCAAGAAGGTACTACTTTTACAGTAGCTAATGAAGGTACTCACAAGATTTCCTTCTATTCTGTTGATGCTACTGGAAATACCGAAACTGCTAATACTGCTTATGTAAAGATTGATAAATCTGCTCCTGTTACTACTTCTAATGCACCTACTAACTGGTCTAAAGATGATGTAACAGTAAGCTTAACTGCAACTGATACACTTAGCGGTGTAGCTAAAACTTGCTATTCTATTGATGATGCTGATTATCAAGAAG
>NZ_SULK01000029.1:0-41617 GCF_007115085.1 Clostridium sp. HBUAS56017
GAACCGCCGTATACCGAACGGTACGTACGGTGGTGTGAGAGGTCGGTAGATAAAATAATTATCTACCTCCTACTCGATTATGTAATGAAAGACATTTTAGTTAGATAAATTATTAATTCTTAATTGAAAAATACAACAAAGTTTCATATTAAAGTCATACATCTAGCCTTTTTATGAATATATTTTAGTAAAAGGAGGGAGTGTGTATGAACTTCAAAGAATTTATAAAAAATGATAGAGAAAATAGAAACAAGGAGAAGTTTGAGGGAACTTTTTTAGATTACTTAGAAATTGTAAAGAAAAATCCAGATGTGGCAATGTTATCGCACAAGAGAATGTACGAAATTATTAAGAGTAAAGGGGTTGAAGTTTTAAAGGGGGAGGAAAACCCTAGAGTAAAAAAAATATATGGAAATGAGACAATAAGAAAATACGGATTTTTTAAAGATGATTTCTATGGAATTGATAAAGTTATTATGAAATTGGTTAATTATTTCAATTCTGCAGCTATGAAAGGTGAAGAATCAAGACAAGTGTTATATCTAGTTGGACCTGTTGGAGCAGGTAAATCTTCTTTAGTTGAAAGTTTAAAAAAGGCATTAGAGGATTGTTTACCAGTGTATTCCTTAAAGGGTTGTCCGATGCATGAAGAACCTTTGCATCTTATACCTAAACATTTAAGATCTAAATTTGAAGACTTGCTTGGAGTACAAATAGAAGGAGACTTATGTCCTGTTTGTAGATATAAATTAACCAATGAATATGGCGGAAGATATGAAGAATTTCCTGTTGTGACAAATACTTTTTCTATAAGGTCAAGAAAAGGTATAGGGGTAGTTCCACCTGTAGATCCTAATAATCAAGATACATCTATACTTACTGGATCTGTAGATATATCAAAGATGGATTTGTATTCAGAAGATGATCCTAGAATATTCTCCTTAAACGGAGCATTTAATGTAGGTAATAGAGGACTTGTTGAATTTATAGAAGTATTTAAAAATGATGTAGAATATCTTCATACAATTATTACTGCAACCCAAGAGAAATCTGTTCCTTCACCAGGAAAAGGTTCCATGATTTATTTTGATGGAGTTATAGTTGCTCATTCAAATGAAGCTGAGTGGAATAAGTTTAAGTCAGATCATACTAATGAAGCCATTTTAGATAGAATAGTTAAGATAGAAGTTCCGTATTGTCTAGAGCTTGATGAGGAAAAAAAGATATATGAAAAAATACTTAAAAAGAGTAATTTTAAAGCACATATAGCACCTCATACAATTGAAGTTGCAGCAATGTTTGCTATACTTTCTAGACTTAGTCTATCAGCAAAAGCAGATCCAATGACAAAACTTAAGATATATAATGGGGAAGAAATAGTTGAAAAAGGGACAACTAAGAGAATTGATATTATGGAACTTAGAGAAGAAGCTGGCCCTTATGAAGGAATGAAAGGAATATCAACAAGGTTCATAGTTAAAGCAATAGATAATGCGTTGTCTAATTCTGAATATGACTGTATAAATCCATTGAGTATTATGGAAAGTATAATAAAATCAATAAAGGAAATGGATATAGGTGCTGACGATAAAAAGAAGTATTTGGGATTTGTACAAGATACCATTAGAAAAGAGTATAACAAGGTTTTGGAAAAGGAAATTACAAAGGCATTTATACATTCATTTAGAGAGCAAGCTGAAAGTCTATTTAATAATTATATTGATAATGCAGAAGCATTTGTTAATAAATGTAAGATCAAAGATACTTCAACTGGTGAAGAATTAAATCCAGACGAAGAGTTCATGAGAAATATAGAAGAACAGATAGGAGTATCTGAATCTTCAAGCAAAGGGTTTAGAGCTGATGTTACTTCATATATGTTTTATTTGGTTAGAAAAGGTGTAAAGATAGAATATACTTCCTATGAACCATTAAAAGAAGCTATTGAGAAGAAACTTATGGCCTCAGTTAAAGACCTCTCAAGAATAGTAACAAAATCTAGAGTAAGAGATAAGGAACAAACTGAAAAATATAATGCTATGGTTGATGAGATGAAGAGTAAAGGCTACTGCTTACACTGTTGTGATGTTATATTAAAATACGCTGCAAATAATTTGTGGAAGGATTAATAGGATAATGGCAATCTTTAGGGATAATAGTGAAAATATAGTTGATCACGATAGATCCATTGAAGATAGAAGAAGACATAGGCAGTTAGTAGATAAATCAATCAAAGAAAATTTAGGAGATATTTTATCAGAGGAAAGCATTATAGGTGAAGGTAAGAATAAAAAATTCAAGATACCAATAAGAGGGATAAAAGAATATCAATTTGTTTATGGAAAGAATTCTAAAGGTGTAGTTTCAGGAACAGGTGAAGAAAAAAGAGGAGAAAAAATTGGAACAGATGACCCAAGAGCTGGAAGTGGGAATAAGGGAGCTGGGAATAAAGAGGGAGAGGACATATACGAGACTGAAATCACATTAGAAGAATTATTGGATTATATAACTGAGGATTTAGATTTACCAAACTTAGATAGAAAGAAATATTCTGAAATAGTGACGGAAACATCAGGGAAGAAGCAAGGTTATCAGAGATATGGAATAAATCCAAGATTGGCAAAAAAGAAGACGGTTATGTCTAAGATTGCTAGGAAACAAGGGAAAAAAAGAGCGTTGAAAGAAGAAAATATAGATGAAGAAATTGAGAGATTTCCTTTTAAAGAAGAGGATTTAAGATATTATAGAGTAAAGAAAAAGCCAAAGCGGGAAAGCAATGCGGTTATGATTTTTATTATGGATGTATCGGGTTCAATGGATAGTTCTAAAAAGTTTTTAGCTAGATCGTTTTTCTTTGTGTTATCTAAATTTTTAAGGAGAAAATATAACAATATTGCCTTTGAGTTTATTTCCCATACAACTGTTGCAAAAAAGGTAGATGAATATGAGTTTTTTCATAAGGCAGAATCGGGGGGAACATATATTTCTAGTGGGTTAAATTTAGCATTAGATCTTATAAAAGAAAGTTATTCACCTAATGTGTGGAACATTTATCCTGTTTATGCTTCAGATGGGGACAACTGGACAGAAGATAATGAAAAGGCTATGACAGCTGTAAAAGAATTAAGTAAGGTAAGCAATATGTTTGGATATGCAGAATTATTACCATCAACCTATTCTACAACAATGTATTATAGGTTTTCTAAAGAGATAAAGTTAAATAATTTTGTACCTGTTATAGTAAAGGAAAAAAAGGATTTGTGGGAAGCGTTAAAACTTATGTTATCTAAAGAGCTAAAGGAGGAGTAAAGGTGGATTATAATCTTAATGATTTGATGAAATGGAATGAAAAAATAGAAGAAAAGGTTATTGAACTAGGATTAGACTTTTATCCTCAAGAGTTTGAAATAATAGGATTTAACGAAATGTTAGGATATGAGGCATACCTTGGTATGCCTTCTAGATATCCACATTGGAGTTTTGGAAAGTCATATGAAAAAAACAAAACTTTATATTCATTTAACCTGACTGGTTTGCCATATGAAATGGTAATAAATTCAGATCCCTGTCTTGCTTACTTAATGAGGGAAAATACGTTATTATTGCAAATACTAACAATGGCGCATGTTTATGGACATAATGATTTCTTTAAAAATAATAGAATGTTTAGAGAAGGAACAAAAGCTAGATATTCTTTAGAATTATTTAAGTTGGATGCAGATACAATAAGAAGTTATATTAATACCCCTGGTATTGGATATGAGAAGGTTGAGAGAATTTTAGATTCAGCACATTCTATAAAATTAAATGTAGGACGTGTAATTGGACAAAAACAAAGGACAGATGAAGAAATAAAAAAAGATATTATTGAAAGTTATAAGCAAAAAGTTGAGAATAGAGGGGTATTAGATTCAAATAAAGTTATAGAGTTACCCGATTTAGATAAGGTACCACTAGAGCCGTATGATGATGTGGTAGGATTTATAATTGAACATGGAGATTTAGAAGAGTGGGAAAGAAGTATATTAAAGATAGTGAAAAGGGAAGCTGAATATTTTTTACCTCAAATAGAAACAAAGACTATGAACGAAGGATGGGCCAGTTTCTGGCATTATACCATATTGAAAGAATTAAATTTAGAAGAAGAATTGCATTTTGAATTTTTAAAAAGACATAATGATGTAGTTGCTCCTATAGTTGGAGGGCTTAATCCTTATTTTGTTGGATTTAAGATTTTTAAAGATTTAGATGAGCGGTATGGCAGAGATAAGATATTTGAAGTAAGAGAAATAGAAAGAGATTCTTCATTTATCAGAAGGTATCTAACAAGAGACTTGTGTGAAGAATTGAATTTATTTCAATATGGAAAAAGAAGCTTTGACTATGTAATTGAAGAAGTTTCAGATGAGGATGGATGGGAAGAAATTCGAGATAATTTAGCTTTTAATAGTGGATTAGGTATGATTCCGTATATTAGGGTTGTGGACTTAAATAAGAAGAACAATATGTTAACATTAGAGCATGTATTTGACGGACGTGAGCTTGAACTCATATATGCTAAGGAAACATTAAAGCATATACAATGTCTATGGGGACATACTGTAAGGCTAATTAGCAAATCAAAGGATGGAAAGAACTTTATAATAAATTGTGATGATGGAAAAATAACTATAATTGATAGTAACAAATCTTAAGCTAAGGGAATAATTTATAGATTAGAAGGAATACTTAGGAGAAATGTAATGGATCTAGAAGGAAGTAAAACAGAAAGATGTCTTTATAAGACATTTGCAGGAGAGTCAAGAGCAAGAAATAAATATTCATTCTATGCTGAGCATGCAAGGTGTGAAGGTTATAGATGGGTAGGAGAAATTTTTGATGAAACTGCCAATAACGAGAAGGCTCATGCGAGAGAAGCCTTTAATAGATTCTTAAGAAAAGTAGGCCCTACTGAGCAAAATTTAATGGATGCTGTAATGGGAGAAACAGAGGAGAGCAAAAAAATCTATAAGGAATTTGAAGAAATAGCAAGAGATGAAGGATTTATTGAGATAGCTGATTTTTATAAGGAACTACAAGAAGTAGAAGAATTTCATGGAGAGAGATTTTTAAAATTAGCAAATGAAATAAAAAATGATGCTATGTTTAAAAGTGACGAAGTTTCTTTATGGCAATGTATGAATTGTGGATATATCCATGAAGGAAAAGAAGCTCCAATTGTCTGTCCTTTATGCAAGTATCCAAGGGCGTATTTTAAACCTTTAGAAGAGAAAGAGTAACTATCGGGAGGTCGTATGTTTTATAGAGTTCCTGAAGAATTTTTCTTCCCTGTAGTAATTGAGGATGATTTGGATTTTTTAGATAAGGAAGATAAAATAAATTGTTTTCATGAAGATACAGGAATAAAAGGTGTTTTTGAAGAGGCGGATGAAGAGTATTTACAATCTGAAATAGGTGAATAGAGCTGTTAATAGCAGCTCTATTAATTTTCTAAAATACATATTAATTATAGGGAGAGATTTGATTTGGGATATGATAAAGTTATACATGGACATTATGAAGACTTAAATAACTTAAATACATTGCTTAGAAATTACATAGAGATATATAGATTGTTAGTTAGTAGTACTTCGGAGTTAAATACTATACCTTTAGCAAAAAAAAGTGAGGTTAAGGATGCGTTAGATAGGATAAAAGAAGTGGGAAATTTAATAGATGATCTTTTGGATGTTATTGGAAAGTGTGAGGGGTCTTATGTTAAATATTGCTTTTTAAAGAATGAAGTAATATATGAAAATACTCAAAAGGAAAATATTAAGACAGAGATACATGATGAGTTGGAGTATCATAATTAAAATAAAACTGCCTCATATCTGAGACAGTTCCTTTTCAACTGTATTTAGAGCTTCTTCAATAACATTATGCATGTCATAATATTTATATTGAGCTAATCTTCCACCAAATATCACATTAGTTTCAGAATCAGCTAAAATTTTATATTTATTATATAGAGAATTATTTTTATCGTCATTTATTGGATAGTATGGCTCATCACCTTTTTTCCAGCATGCAGGATATTCTCTTGTAATTATAGTCTTTGGACTGTAGTTATTTTCAAAATGTTTATGTTCTATTATTCTGGTGAAAGGAGTTTCATAATCTGTATAATTAACCACGGCATTACCTTGGTAGTTTTCTAAGTCAAAAACCTCATTTTCAAATTTTAAACTTCTATATTCGAGCATACCGTATTTATATTCATAAAACTCATCAATCATTCCTGTAAAAACAATCTTATTCGCGATTTTTTCTAATTCATTTCTATTATGAAAAAAATTAATATTAAGTTTTACTTCAATGCCTTCTAATAATTTGTCTATTAACAAATTATAGCCTCCAATAGGAATTCCTTGATATTTGTCGTTGAAATAATTATTGTCAAAAGTAAATCTTACAGGTAACCTTTTTATAATAAAAGGAGGTAGTTCGGTAGCTTTCTTTCCCCATTGCTTTTCAGTATATCCTTTGATTAGTTTAAAATATATATCTTCTCCAACTAATTTAATAGCTTGTTCCTCTAAGTTCTTTGGTTCTTTTATATTGGATTTTTCAATTTGTAAAGAGATTTTCTCTTTAGCTTCTAAAGGTGTTTTTGTTCCCCATAGCTGATAAAATGTATTCATATTAAAAGGTAGATTGTATAATTCTCCTTTATAATTAGCAATTGGGGAATTTATATATTTATTAAACTCAACAAAATTGTTAACATAGTCCCAAATCTTTTTGTTACTAGTATGAAAAATATGAGCACCATATTTGTGAACATTAATATCATGAATTTTCTCGCAGAAAATATTTCCGCCAGTAGTATTTCTTTTATCTATTACTAAACAAATTTTTCCTCTTTTTTTTGCTTCGTGGGCGAATACAGAACCAAATAGCCCGGATCCTACAATTAAATAATCATACTGTTTCAAAGCTTTTACTCCTTACATTTAATCTGTTAGTAGTTTTGAAAAAACATTTTCTACAGCTTTTTCAAACTTCATTTCTTCGTTAGAAATAGTTTCTCTATAGTAATTAAATTTATTCGTTTCAGTATCAAAGTTATTAAGCAGAAAATGAATTTTTTCTATTATTAAATCTATATTTTCATCTTTATCTTGAAATTTATATTCCTCTGAAATTGGAATATCCTCATAAAATTGAGCTGAACCTTTTAAATTAGTGAGAATGCAACATCCTGAAATAGCAGCCTCTCTAGGAATTCTGTCTTTACCAGGGTGATTACCAAAATCTATATATACTTTACTTTTTTGCATTAATTCAGCCATTTCAGCTGGAGTATAATTAATTAAAGGTATCCAATTAAGGTCTGGTACTTTTTTTATTAACTTTTTAGTAAATTCCAAACCTTTATTAGGATTATATAAAACATTGTTTTCTCTTATGTAATTAGAATTTTTACATTCATCAATGAAAGTTTTATTTAAGTAATCTGATAAATAATAAATTTTGTTCTTGTCAATTTCAAGTTCAGATAAAAAAGAATTTGCATATTCCGACTGAACGAAATGGATAAGTTCTGTATTTCTGTAGAGATAGGTTATTTCTTTAGAGTATGATCCGCTTGGAGTATCTTCCCAAGTTAATCTGCTTAGGAAATTATCTACGCTTAACCACCAAATAATTTTTTGAGAAAGTGGGAATATGTCCATATATGGAAAATGTATCTCGGGAAGTATTAGTATATTATTTTCGGTATCTTTGATTTTCGTAATATATTTATTATTATAAATTTCATAATTGGGGTGAATTGGATTGCTCTCGATGTCGCCAACATAAAACATTTTTGCATTTATCCCAATTTTATTTAGTTTATAGCAAAGTTGATGTAATAATTCAGGACCTCCAGTTGCAACTTTTGCTGGACATAAAATGTAAATATCTTTCATAAATTAATCCTCTCATTTATAATATATTCAGGTAAATTATAACATTGTTTCAGAAAGTATTACAATGTGAAGTATAAGAATCAATAAATTTTGTTGTAAAACTTTAAGCAGATAAAAAAAATCTTATCTGTTAAAAACAGATAAGATCTTTTGCATTTTTTATAATTTTAAACTTTCTTTAAATGTAACTTACTTACCATTAAATAAGAACCTAAAATCATTAATATTACAGCCACAAACGATGGGATAGATATCCAAATACATATAAGCGCAAATAATGCTAAAAAGCAACCAACTATTGTTATTGGAACTCCAGTGAACACACCATCAAAAGATGAAGTATTAAATCTAGCTAATCTAAATGCTCCACATATTGGAAGTGTTATTAATAGTATTATACCTAATACCCCATATGGGCCAAATGTGTTAAGATTAAAAAGAAGATATATTAACATTGAAGGTGCAACTCCAAAAGATACTAAATCTGCTAAAGAATCCAATTCTTTACCCAATTCACTTGAAACCTGTAAAAATCTAGCAACTCTTCCGTCGTATCTATCTACTAAACCAGCTATAAGTATAAAAATACTTGCTAAAATATAATTACCTTTATGTGTATATAGTAAAGAAATAACTCCACATGAAAGGTTTACAAAGGTAAAGATATTAGGAATACAACTTTTTCTCATATAATCACTCCTAAAAACATTATTACAATGAATAATTATAGCATAGAAATTAGTAGAATATAAGAGTTACATTATATATTAAGATAAACTTAATGTTATTTTTGGATAACTATGGCGAGATAGGGGCAATTGAGATTCTCGACAATATATGGTATTGGTGATATAATCCTTTTAGGATTAATTAATGGAGGTAATTTATGAAGAAGGTTAGATTCATATATAACCCTTATTCGGGAGAAAATATAATTTTACATGAATTAGACAATGTTTTTAAGCTACATCAGGAGAAAGGATATCAAATTGTTCCTTATAGAATACAAAAAGACAAGGATATTTCAGAAGCTTTTGATATTGTAGATGAATCTTACGAGTACATACTAGTTGCAGGTGGTGATGGAACAGTAGATTCAGTTGTAAATGCTATGATGGATAGAGAACTTAATATACCAATAGCTATATTGCCAGTTGGAACTGCAAATGACTTTGGTACTTTTCTAAATATACCTCAAGATATAACTGAAGCTTGTGAACAAATTTTGTCAACTGAGCCGACTCCAGTTGATATAGGTAGAATTAATAATAAATACTTTGTAAATGTAGCAAGTACAGGTTTGTTTACAGATGTATCTCAGAAGACAGATGTAAATCTAAAAAATACTATAGGAAAGTTAGCCTACTACCTTAAAGGGTTAGAAGAGATTCCTAATTTCAGAAAGTTAAAGGTAAAACTTAAATCTAAAGAATTAGAGTATGATGGAGAAATGTACTTGATTCTTGTATTTAACGGACAAACAGCAGGTAGTTTTAAGTTAGCAACTAGAGCTGATTTAACAGATGGATATCTTGATGTTATAATGATTAAGGCAGTGGCAATACGTGAAATACTTCCTTTGTTTATAAAGATACTCAAAGGTGAGCATTTAGATTCGGATAAAGTTATATACTTTAAAACAGATGACATACTAATAGAATCTAATGAAGATATTTTAACTGATATAGATGGAGAAAAAGGACCAGATTTTCCACTACATATCCAATGTATAAAGGGTGGAATTAAAGTTTTAGGAATAAAATAAAATAGAAATTAATAATAATAAGTAACAATAATATATGTTTGGAGGAACTCTTGTGAATTTGGCATATTACACTTTTTTGTTGCTTATTATTTTTTTTCTCTACCTATTAGTAAGAAAGAATATGAAACTTTCACCTAAGAAAATAAGGTTGTACATGGGCGTGGTTAGTATTTTGTTTATATTAAGATACATAGGATTATTTCTGTTATCGCTAATAAAGAGTGGGAGTTTTGTTTATTTTCTAAAACCATTATTATTTTTAAATCATTTAGCTATACCACTAATGGTATTAGCTTTATCATATGTATATTTAAGATGGGATAAACTTAACTTTAATTTTAATTATATAATAGCAGTTGTATTTTCTATCATATATTTTACAGGTATGTTTTTGGTTAAAGGAAGAATTACATTTAATTCAACCTATGGATATGTTATTAATATAAATAATGAGACGTTGCTATATTTCATATCTTTAATTATTGTAGGAACCTTATTAGTTTTTTGCGTGTATTTTTTTGATAAACCTAATAATAATAGGCATGGAATGTTTTATTTAATAGTGGCCCTTACTGTGGTAATAGTAGAGAATATATTATATCTAGGTGGAATTAGATTGTTTCCATATCCTATAATTGGAGATGGGATTTTTATAATGATAATGAATTTAGCAGTAAATACTTTTAAAAAACAAACTATAAAAGCTGTTTCAAGTAAGTAACTTGAGACAGCTTAAAATTATCTTTTTTTATTGTATCTAGAATTTTTACTATGATTTGATCTGTTGCTAGTTTTTTTAGAATAGTTAGTACTTGCATTATGTGAATTAGGTGGTTTTTTATTATTCTTGCTAAACTTAGGGGGAGTAGCAGGAATTAAGCAATCCTTACCATTACCAATCAAATCTTCTCTGCCTGCCATAATTAATGCCTTTTTTACAATTTCATAATTTTTTGGGACTGCAAATTGTATTAATGCTCTTTGCATATTTTTTTCTTCTTGAGTTTTAGGCGTATAAACTTTCTCACCAGTTAATGGGTTAACACCTGTGTAATAAATGGTTGTAGATAAACTACCTGGAGTTGGGTAGAAATCTTGAACTTGTTCTGGAGTATATCCCATCTGTTTTACATACTGTGCAAGTTCTATAGCAGCATTTAAATCTGAACCAGGATGAGATGACATTAAATAAGGAACTAAGAATTGTTTTTTATTTATTCTTTTATTTATCTCAAAATATTTATTTACAAATCTATCATATACTGCTCGTGTAGGTTTTCCCATTTGAGCTAAAACTTTCGGAGCAACATGTTCTGGAGCAACCTTTAATTGACCACTTATATGATGTTCGCATAATTCTTTGAAGAAGGATTCATTTTTATCGTGAATTAAATAATCATATCTAATTCCAGAACGGATGAATACTTTTTTAATACCATTAATAGATCTAATCCTCTTTAATACAGAAAGATACTCAGTATGATCTATTATTAAGTTTTTGCAAGGTTTAGGGAACATACATTGTTTGTTTCTACATGTTCCATGCTCAGCTTGTGTTTTGCAAGCTCTGTGTCTGAAGTTAGCAGTAGGGCCGCCTACATCATGAATATATCCTTTAAAATCAGAAAGATTAGTTAAAAGTTTTGCTTCATCTACTATAGAATCGGCATTCCTAGTTTGAATAACTCTTCCTTGATGGAAAGTTAAGGCACAGAAGGAGCATGAACCATAACAGCCTCTATGACTAGTTATAGAAAATTTCACTTCTTTTATTGCTGGAATGCCACCTTCAGATTCATATGTTGGATGGTAAGTCCTCATAAATGGTAAGTCATATGTGAAGTCCATTTCCTCATTTGTAAGTGAATCTTGAGGAGAGTTCTGAACTAGATATCTGTCCCCATGTTTTTGAATAATCCCTTTTCCTCTAATATTATCCTGTTCATAGTATTGAATTTTATATGCTTCTCCATATGAATCTTTATTATTAGCTACATCTTCATATGATGGACATATTATATAATTATCAAGTTTTTCTATGTCTTTAGTTAAATAACATGTTCCTTTAATGGAAGTCATATTTGAGATAGTCGCACCGTATTTAAATAATTCTGCAATTTGAATTATTGTTTTTTCGCCCATTCCATAAATTAATAGGTCAGCTTTAGAATCTAATAGGATACTCCTTCTGACTTTATTACTCCAGTAGTCATAGTGAGCAAATCTTCTAAGGCTAGCTTCAATACCTCCAATTACTATTGGAATATCCTTAAAGGCTTCTCTAATTCTATTACAGTAAACAATAACTGCTCTATCAGGTCTGAATCCAGATTTGCCACCAGGTGAATATAAATCGTCGTGTCTTTTTTTCTTTGCAGCTGTATAATGATTAACCATAGAATCTATATTCCCAGAGTTAACTAGAAACCCATATCTTGGTGTGCCTAGTTTTTTAAAATCATCAGTATTATGCCAATCAGGTTGAGCAATAATCCCAACAGTGAATCCTTGAGATTCTAAAGTTCTTCCTATAATTGCAGTACCGAATGAAGGGTGATCTACATATGCATCTCCAGTTACAAGGATAAAGTCTAGAACATCTATATTATGTTTTTTCATATCTTCTTTACTAATAGGTAAAAAATCTTTAGCTAAAATCATTTTCTTATACTCCCATTCCTTTTATATTCCGAAAGTTTCATCTTATAGTATCATACAAAAAGTTCATATTCAAATTAATAATATTTCTAATGTTAAGAGAAAAAGCCTTTGCCTTTTAGAGAAGTTAATTATATAATAAAAATATATAATTTATGGAGGCAGACTTAGGTCTGCTAATTTTATGACTAAATTTAGAAAAACAAGGTGGTGTAAATAATGGATGAGGGACCTCATAAACTGAAAAAGAGAAAAATGAATACAACATTTTTGAGGGAAACCATACATTATTTATTGTAGAATAATATTTGCTTCCCTCAAAAGGAAATAGGAGGAAGTTTAAATGAAAAGATTATTAGTTTTTCTTTATACTGAAATTTTAGGGAAGAAGATTTATGATGAATTTAATGATGTACTTGGAGAACTTAAGGATATATATGTAACTACTGAGGAAGGATATCCAAGAGTTATAGGCTACAAAGTTAAAAGAGAAGGTGTTACTTTTCATTATGAATTTAAAAATATAAATTTTTATGAGGATAAGAGTAAAGTTAAAATTAAAACTACAGGAAGTAGAGAAATCCTTCCAAGAACTTACTCATACCTTTTATCTGAACATTTATTGGATAGAAAGATAGTTGATATAAATGGTAAGAAAGTAGTTAGAGTTAATGATTTAAGAATAGCGGAGATTGCAGGAGAATATAGAGTTGTGGCTGTAGAAACAGGTCCAGCAGCTATGTTTAGAAGAATGGGAACTCCAAAGCTTGGAAAATTAATATATAAGACTTTTAGGAAAGAATATGAAGATAGAGTATTAATGTGGGATGATGTTGAGTCAGTAGAAATGGTAAATAATAATCTGCAATTATCTGTTCCATATAAGAAATTATCGACTCTACATCCAGCTGACTTAGCAGATATACTAGAAGAGCTTGATGATAAATCTAGAAAGCAGGTTTTTGAATCATTAGATGAGGATTTAGCTGCAGATACTTTTGAAGAGATAGAAGATGAATACAGAGGAAGTATAATAAAGGATTTGTCAGTAACAAAAACAGCAGAACTTCTTGAGAACATGGATAATGATGAGATAGTTGACCTTTTAGATGACCTAGAAGAAGAAGAAAGAGATAAAGTACTTTTCAACCTAGAAAAGGAAGATGCTGAAGAAGTAGAAGAATTATTGAAGTATGAAGATGAAACTGTTGGAAGTATGATGTCTAAGGATTTTATATCTTTTGGATTAAATTTAACTGTAGAGGAAACAATAGATATATTAAAGGAAATGCAACCAGATGAAGATGTTATGTATTATATATATGTAACAGATGAAGAGGATAAAATAGAAGGTCTTGTAATACTAAGAGATTTGATTCTTAGCAAGGGGACTGTAAAACTTAAAGATATAATGGAAGATAATATAACTACAGTAAGACATGATGAACCAATTGCAGAAGTCATTGAACAAGCAGCGAAATATGATTTGTTATTAACACCAGTAGTAGATGATGAAGGTAGAATCATTGGAGTAATACAATTACATGATATTGTAGATGAGGTATTATATCCTTTATGGAAGAAGAAAAATAGAAAAACTAATAATAATTAATATTATAAAATACTAAGTTAAATTTAAGCAAAATTGTTGACATTTTAAGAGCAAAGAATATAATAATATATAAAGGATAGTAAATTACTCAGAATTAAAAGCTATGAAAAAGGAAAGTAGCATTAATTAAGATTACAGAGAGAAAAGGTAGCTGGAAACTTTTTATCTACAATTTATGTGAAGTGCCCTTTGGAGTTGAAGCCTGAAATGATCAGTAGGGTTTTTCGGTGCCACCCGTTACAGTGGAAGAGTATATTTAGTACTTGCAAAAGTGGGATTAATTATAATCCAATTAGAGTGGAACCACGGATGTTACTTCGTCTCTATAATTATTTATAGAGGGGAAGTTTTTTATTATATAAAATGCTTTAGTTTTAGGAGGAATTAAAATGATATATTATGACGGATTAGATCTTATAGGAAATACGCCTGTATTAAAAGTAAAGAGTTTAACTCAAGAGAATAGCGCAGAGGTTTATGTAAAACTTGAAAAATGGAATCCAGGTGGAAGTGTAAAAGATAGAGCTGCTCTAGGTATGATAGAGAAAGCTGAAAAACAAGGGATTCTAAAAAAAGGTACGACAATAGTTGAACCAACAAGCGGAAATACTGGTATCGGATTAGCTTTAGTAGGCAGATTAAAAGGATATAATGTAATAATTGTTATGCCAGAAACTATGAGCAAAGAGAGAAGAGATCTTATAAAAGCTTATGGAGCTGAACTTATATTGACTGATGGAAGTAAAGGAATGAAAGGTGCTATAGATAAGGCATTAGAGTATGAAGATAAACCAGGATATTTTATACCTCAACAATTTGAAAATATAGCTAATCCTGAAAAACACTATGAAACAACAGCTGAAGAAATATATAAAGATATAAATGACCTTGATTATATAGTAGCTGGAGTAGGTTCAGGAGGAACAATAACTGGTGTAGCAAAGAACTTAAAGAAGAAAATACCGGGCATTAAAGCTGTAGCTGTTGAACCTGCTGCATCACCAGTATTAAGTGGGGGTAATCCAGGAGCTCATAAAATTCAAGGTATTGGGGCAGGGTTCATTCCAGGAAATTATGAAAGTGAATATATTGATGAAGTAATTCAAGTAGATGATTCAAATGCATTTAAAGTTGCAAAAGAATTTGCAGAGAAAGAAGGAATTTTAATTGGAATTTCTTCAGGAGCAGCAATTTATGCAGCATTAGAAATTGCTAAAAAGGTAGGAAAAGGGAAAAAGGTATTAGCAATAGCACCAGATGGAGGAGAAAAGTATATATCAATGGGGTTATACGACTAGTAAATAATTATACAAAGGAGTTGTAGGCTTTGTTCAAAAATTTGAACTATGACTTAAAAAGGGTATTGGAAGATGATCCAGCAGCACGAAGCAAGCTAGAAGTGTTTTTATTATATCCATCTATCCACGCTTTAATTGCATATAGATTTTCACATTTTTTATATAAGAATAAAGCATTTTTATTGGCTAGGATAATATCACAATTTTCAAGATTTTTTACTGGTATAGAAATACATCCAGGAGCAACTATTGGAAGAGGTTTGTTTATAGATCATGGAATGGGTGTAGTAATAGGGGAAACAGCTGAAGTTGGTAATGATGTTACTATATATCATGGAGTAACTTTAGGGGGAACAGGAAAAGATAAAGGGAAAAGGCATCCGACTATAGGTAATAATGTGGTTATAGGAGCAGGTGCTAAGGTTTTAGGTCCTATATATGTAGGAGATGGTGCTAAAATTGGTGCTAATTCGGTTGTCCTAAAGGATGTAGTGCCAAAATCTACAGCAGTAGGAGCTCCTGCTAAAAATATAGTAAAAACAGATGCCACTATAATTGAAATAAAATCAAGAAAAGGCACAAAACAAAAGTTATATAATGATATGATTATTTAATTGAAAAAACAGCAACTTTAAGTTGCTGTTTTTTCAATTAGAATATAAAGGAGATTGTACAAGTTAATATACCGCTTAGAATTAAAGAAAACTTTAAGATACTTAAAGGAAGTATATTTCTTATTGAAGAGACATCTCTTTCATATTTGGTTTTTCCAGAAGTATCAGTAGTTGTAAATTGGGTGTTAGAATTACTATTTGCTTTAAAGTATAAGCCAGTAGAACCTGTTCCAATACAAGAGAATACACCGATAATAGTTAGTATAATACCCTCCATGAACAATATGTCCACAAAAGCATATTTTTTTATATAGTTTATTATCATGCCTATTATAATAGTAAGAACACAAATGCAAATGCTTAATATGAAGCATTTGCATATAGTAATTAAATTATCTCCATTCATTAATCTATCCTCCATTAAATAAAAGTATAGTTTGGAAATTGAAGTTCTTTTACTATATTATACAGGGTATATATGTAAAGTAAAACTGTTAATGGGAAATAAGAGCGTGAAACTAGCTATACATAGACTTTTATATTGAAGTAGAATATAATATAAATGTTAAAAATCAAAAAAGGTAGGTGGAATAATGTTATCGCCATTAGCTGTTAAGTTGATAAAAATAATGCCTGAAAGTTTTGTAATTGCATTTGCAAAGAGAACTGTAAAGAGCTATTTAAATAAATATTGTAAATTTAATATCGAAGGATTTGAAGAAGTTAAGTCTATAAAAGGACCTATTATATTTATAGGTAACCATCTTAGTAATTCTGATGGATTGATTTTAGATAAAATACTAAAAGAAGATTTTGATCCTTTCTTTGTAGCAGGCGTCAAATTATCTGATGATCCTATAACTAATATAGGGACAAAAATAGTTAAGAATATTGCCGTTAAGCCTAATACAGCAGATAAAGAAGCTATAACTAATATGGTTAAGACTGTTAGGGGAGGAAGTAATCTTGTTATATTTCCAGAGGGTACTAGGAGTAGAACTGGTGCAATGATAGAAGGTAAAAAAGGAATATTGTTACTTGCAAGAATGACTAAAGCTAATATTATTCCTATAGGAATGAGCGGAACAGATAAACTTTTACCAATAAATGATTCTGGAGACATGGGAAGTGAAAAGTGGCATAATGCAGATGTGAATGTTAAGTTTGGTAAACCAGTAGTACTTGATAAACGAGAAAAAGATGAGGATAAGCACGATTATGATGAAAGATGCTTAAATAAAATAATGAGGTCAATTGCAGATTTATTGCCTGAAAGCTATAAAGGTGTGTATAAATAAATGAAGCAAAAAACAAAAAAGATACTGGAAATACTGAAGGAAACATATCCAGATGCGAAATGTGAATTAAACTATGAAACACCATTTCAATTATTGGTTGCAACTATTTTATCGGCGCAAACTACTGATAAAAAAGTTAATGAAGTGACTAAGACACTTTTTTGTGATTATCCAGATTTAGAAGCTTTTTTGAAAATTGAAAGTGATGAATTAGAAGAGAGAATTAGGCAGATCGGACTTTATAGGAGTAAAACCAAGAATCTAATTATGATGTTTCATCAGCTAAAGGAAAATTTTAATGGTGAAGTTCCAAAAACAATGGAAGGGATAACTTCACTAGCTGGAGCTGGAAGAAAGACAGCAAATGTAGTATTGTCTAATGCTTTTGGGGTTCCATCTATTGCTGTAGATACTCATGTGTTTAGAGTATCAAACAGATTAGGCCTTGCGGATTCAGACAATGTACTTGAGGTAGAAAAACAGCTTCAAAAAGAGCTTCCAAAGAAAGAATGGTCTCTTGCACATCATTTGCTAATATTTCATGGAAGAAGATGTTGCATAGCTAGAAAGCCAAAGTGCGAGATATGTTCATTGACTGAACAGTGCCAATATTATCGAGAAATAAGCAAGTAGAATAAAACCACTTTAGTAATGATTTAACAATGCAGTGGTACTTAACTAATAAAAAAAGATTGAATATAATTATATAGGATAATAAATGTTATATTAATTAGGAGGCACGGTACAGTATGAAAGTTGGAGTTATAATGGGGGGAATCTCTTCAGAAAGAGAAATTTCATTAAAGAGTGGAGAATCAATAATTGAAAATATTGATAGAAATAAATATGAAATAGTACCTATAGTTATAGATAAAAAAGTAGATGTTGTAGAAAAGGTGAAAGGTATAGATTTTGCTTTACTTGCACTTCATGGGCAATTTGGAGAAGATGGAACAGTTCAAGCTGTACTTCAAACTTTAGATATTCCTTATTCAGGTTGTGGACCATTAAGTAGTGCGGCTTGTATGGATAAGGATATGACTAAAAGCTTATTAAAGGCAGCAGGAATTAGAACAGCTCCATGGATAAATATTAGAAAAGGCGAAAGCATAGACTATGAAGAAATAAATAAACTTGGTTATCCGGTTGTTGTAAAGCCAACTCATGGAGGATCGAGTGTTGCAACATTTATCGTAAAAGAGAAAAAAGATATAGAGAAGTCAGTTAAGGAAGCTTTTGAATGGGATACAGAAGTTATGATTGAAAAGTTTATTAAAGGGGAAGAAATCACTTGTCCTATATTAAACAATGAAATGTTCCCAGTTGTTGCAATAAAGCCTAACGCAGAATTTTTTGACTTCACAGCAAAATATCAAGATGGTGGAGCTAATGAATTTGTTATTGAACTGGAAGCAAAACTTCACAAAGAAGTTCAGGAAATGGCATTAGATACATTTAAAGCTTTGAAATGTGTAGTTTACTCAAGGGTTGATATGATAATAACAGAGGATGGAATACCTTATGTACTTGAAGTGAATACATTGCCAGGAATGACTAAAAATAGTCTTTTCCCTAAGAGTGCTGCTGGAAAAAATATTAGTTTTAGTGGATTATTAGATCTAATAATAGAAGAATCTTTAAAAGAAAAGAGATAGAAAAGGTAAGGATAAACATTTCTAAATGTTTATCCTTTTTTTTAAGAAATAATTAAGAAGTTATAAAACTTTATATTAAGATGTTATATATAGAATAAAATTATCCAATCTGATAATATTTATGATATGAATATTAAGATAATGTGGAGGGTGAGTTAAATGGAAAAGATATTAATTGTAGATGATGAAAAAGAAATAAGAGATTTAGTTGAAATATATTTAAAAAGTGAAGGATACGAAACTATAAAATGCGGAGATGGTGAAGAAGCTTTAGAAATTCTCAGTTGTGAAAAAGATATTGATTTAGTTGTTCTAGATATAATGATGCCAAAGTTAAATGGAATAGAAACGTGTCTTAAGATTAGAGAGGAAAGGGAAATGCCAATCATAATGCTATCTGCTAAATCAGAAGATGTAGATAAAATTTTAGGATTAAATATGGGGGCTGATGATTATCTGACCAAACCTTTTAATCCTCTAGAATTAGTAGCAAGAGTAAAATCACAACTAAGAAGATTTTATAGGTTAAATCCAAGCGTTAATTCAAAGATTGAGGAAGATACAAAAAATTTAATCCAAATTGAAGATTTAGAGGTTAACTTGGAAACTCATGAGGCCTTTATAGATAAAAATGAAGTTAAATTAACTCCTACAGAATTTGATATTTTAGTACTCTTAGCAAAAAATCGTGGAAAGGTATTTTCTATTTCAAATATTTATGAAAGTGTCTGGAATCAGGAATTCATGGAGTCTGATAATACAGTAATGGTGCATATAAGAAAGATTAGAGAGAAGATTGAAGAGAATCCAAGAAAGCCTAGATTTATAAAAACAGTATGGGGGGTTGGGTATAAAATTGATAAATGATAGAAATAAAAAGAGACCACTTATTGAAAGAATTTTGAAGAGGATATATAGGAGCAGAATTTTTAATCCTACAAGAAAATATTTTGATATACTAAGAGAAAAGATAGAGAAAAGCATACGATTTGAGGTTATGGTAGTTGTTGCAATATGTTTTGTCTTGTCATTCATTTTTTATGGATTTCTAAATAGTGCTATGAAAAGTGAAAATAAACAAGCATCAATAAGTTATGATTCTCAAAGTGTAGAAAACTCTGCCAAAAGTTATGTAGATAGATTGCAAAAATCTGATGGGAGTGTAACTTTAAAGAATGAAGAGTTTTTTAAACAATTTTTTGCTACGATCGGGTCAAATGCTGGAACTAAGGCATATATAACCGACCTAGATGGAAATGTAATAAAAAAATCATCTAATGTTGTAGAGGATAAAATAGATTTGTTTTCACTTATGTCTGGGGTGAGTACTGTAAATTATGATAATAATTCTGGAAAACAGCTTAAGTTTGTGTATCCTGTAAGAATAGGTGAGGATAGATGCTATTTTGTATATGAAGATTCGCCAAAATCATATATTAAATACAAGTATTACGAATCTAGTAATTCATTTTTAGCATTAATACTTTCTTGCATAGTTTTTATAGTAGCATTTATTATAATAACAAATAAGAAAATGAAATATTTAGATGAAATAAGCCTTGGATTGAAACAAATTGCAGGAGGCAATTTAGATTATAAAATTCAGGAAAAGGGCAGTGATGAAATAAGAAATTTTGCAGCTAATATAAATTATATGTCTAAAGAGATTAATAAAAAGATAGCAGCAGAAAGAAGAGCAGAAAAAACCAAAACTGATCTTATAACAAATGTATCACATGATTTAAGAACGCCTCTTACATCTATTATGGGATACATAGGTTTAGTCAAAGATGGTAGGTATGATAATGAAAAAACTAAAGATGAGTATCTAGATATAGCATTTAGCAAAGCAGAAAAATTAAAAGTTTTGATTGAGGATTTATTTGAATATACAAAGCTTAATAATGATGGAATAAAGATAAACAAAAGTCAGGTGAATGTAACAGAATTTTTATTTCAGTTAATAGATGAGTTAACGCCACTATTTGAAGAAAATAAGTTATCTATAATAAAGAGTAACGTTGAAGAAAAGGTATTAGTAGATTTAGATACGGATAAGATGCTTAGGGTATTTGAAAATTTGCTTACTAATGCTATTAAGTATTCATATAAGCCAGGAAATATAATTGTTGGAGTATCAAAAAAAGATGGATATGCCACTATTTCAATAAGAAATAAGGGGGAAAATATACCTCCAGAGAAAGTTTCAAAGCTTTTTGAAAGATTTTATAGGTTAGATGAGTCTAGAAATGGGAAGAGTGGAGGATCGGGACTTGGGCTCGCTATATCAAAAAATATAGTAGAATTGCATGGTGGTCAAATTTGGGCTGAGTGTTATGGAGAAGACATAAGCTTTTATGTAAAATTGGAAAGCATAAAATATTAGAAATGTGAGTAACTTTTTTGAAAGAAATAAATATTCTATTATAGAGAGAATAATTTATTACTTTTGGAGGAAAAATGCAAAATAGAAATCCCAATAGCTTATTTGGCATAGATATCAATGAATATTCACAAAATGTAAACTTTACGACTTTAGCTACAAGGATAGATTTTTTATACTTAAGATCTTCAGGGTCAGGAACCGGACGGTTTAGAGTAGATAAAAAGTTTTTAGAGTTTGCGCGTCAAGCAAGAAATTTTGGCATACCAGTTGGAGCGTATCATTTTGGTATACCATCATATGATTTGAATACAGCAGATTTACAGTGTGATGATTTTATTGATATATTACAACGTGGTTTTGGAACTAGAGATTATGGAGATCTTTTCCCTGTACTTGATATTGAAACACCTGTTGATAAAACTATTTCTACAACAGCTTTGGTAAATTGGATAGATAGGTTTAGAAAAAGGTTTGAAAGAAAGACAAGAAGAAGATTAATGCTTTATACAGGAGCTTTTTTTATAGAGATATACGATAATTTTCAGGTTCCGGGAAGAGGATTTCCGTTAAGAAATATGCCTCTTTGGATTGCTATGTATACTAAAATTCCAGGAAATCCACCTTATCCAAAAGATCAGGGAGGATGGACTAGATGGAGAATATGGCAGTATAGTGAAGATGCAAATGTTAGAGGTGTTGGAAACCCGGTAGATGCAAACTGGGGACCAAATAATATTGATTTATTAACACAACCAAGTAATGTAACAGGGCTAACAGCAAGGAGAGATGGAGGGAACATTGTAGTTAATTGGAATAGGGTTCCGGATGTGGATTTATTAGGCTACAACTTATTTGTTAATAATTATTGGGTAGGAACTGTTGATGAAGGAGACACACAATTTGTTATTAAGAAAGGTACTCTTAATGTACCAAGTGGATCTAACATCACAATAACTATTGAAGCTTTTGATTATGATGGTGAAACATCTAAGAGGAGAGCAAGAGTAGTATTGTAAAGAAGCTTATGAGAGGAGTTTTCATAGGCTTCTTTCATTTTTAAAATTAACTATTTAAGATAATAATAATTTTAATATATGCATTTATGAAATAAAGAATTTGATATAAAAGTTTTCCTTATTTTACATAATGATATCTTATAATTTCTTTCGGTATAATATATAATTAAAAGGTAATAATATATATTTTTATATAAACAATCATAGAAGGGGATGAAGTTTTGGGAAGTCAAGTAAAGAATATATCTATGTCGAAAAGTAGAAATTTTCAAATTATCATATTAGGAATTATAGTTATTATTTTTTCGGGTTTTTTAGCATATTCCATGTCTAATCAAGGTCTTATAAAAGACTGGGAGAATAAAGTTTACCCAGGCGTTGATGTCAAAGATGTAGAATTAGGAGGTAAAAGTAAAGAAGAGGCAAGTCAAATATTAAATGATAATTTTAAAACTAAGTTAGGAGAAAAAAAACTTAATATAAATGTTGGAAAAAAGACTTTTAGTTATACCTATAAGGATTTGACAGCAAATTATAATATAGATAAGGCTGTAGAGGAAGCACTTAGCTATGGGAAAGATAAATGGTTTTTTCAAAAAGGTTCTATAATTAGAAATAATAAAAATTATGAAATTGACTTAGATCTTACTTATGATGAAAATAAAACGCAGCAAATAATTGAAGAAGTTAAGAAGAAAGTTAATGTATCGCCTAAAAATGCAAGAATTTCTGTTAATGGTGATAAGATAGAAGTAGTTCCTGATAGTAATGGGTATGAATTAAATACTGATGGAATTGAGGAAAAATTCAAGAATGCTATAAATAATGACATACATGGTGAAACTAATATTTCATTAGACATGAAAGAGAAAAAAGCAGATATTACGAAGGAACAATTATCAAAGATATCTGGAAAAATGTCCACATTTTCAACAAATTATGCTGTTGGAGATAGAGGGAGTAATTTAGAAATTGCAGCATCATTAGTAAATGGTACTATTTTAATGCCAGGACAAACCTTCAGTTATTCAGATATATCCCAAAAAGGTCGTGGAAAATATTCTTTTGCTGGTGGGTATGTAAATGGTAAAGTTGAACAAGTTGAGGCAGGTGGAATATGCCAAGTATGTACTACTTTATACAGGGCAATAATGAGATCAAATATTAGGTCTGTTGAACGTCATAATCATATGATGCTAGTTGGTTATTCAGAACCTGGATTGGATGCAACTGTTTCTTGGGGGTCTTTAGACTATAAGTTTAAAAATACTTATGATTTTCCAATATATATTGAAGGCATAGGTGGGGGCGGAACAATTACATTCAATATCTATGGAAATCCAAATGCTTTGGGTGGAAAGACTTATGAATTAAAAAGTGAGAATTTAGGAACTGATGCAGAAGGGAATATTAGAGCAAAATCTTATCAAGTAACTTATCAAAATGGAAAAGAAATAAATAGAGAACTTATATCCACTGATAGTTATAAGCAACATTCGTAGTATTAAGAAGTATAAGAGGATAATTTATGAATATAAAGATGATATGTATAGATTTAGATGGAACCTTATTTACAAACAAAAAGAAAGTGATAACTACAAATTGTAGACAAGCCATTAAAGAAGCCCATGAAAAAGGAATAGAAATAGTAATAACAACTGGAAGGATATACAATAATGCAGTACAAATATCAAAAAGCATAGGTGTAAATTGTCCAGTAATTGCAGCTAATGGAGCAGTAATAATGGATAGAGGGTTTAAGCGAGAGATATTTTGTAATAAACTTGATTATAAAAAATGTATTGATATTATGAGAATGGCAAAAAAGCATAAAGTTACGGTGCATTTTTATACAAAGGATACCATTATTACAAATGGCTTGCTTGGATATATCATAGGAAGTATATACGTAAACTTTAATAAAGATAAAGAATATGGCATAAATCTTGATAAATGTATAAGTTATAAAAAATCAATTGAAAAGTTTAGAAAGTATAGTGAAGAAATAGTTAAATGCGTCATCTACTCTAAAGATAGAAGAAGAATAATATCATTTAAAAAAGAGATTGAAGAAAAAAGTGATCTAGTTATTTTTGGTTCAGGAGAATATTCTATTGAATTAAGTTCTAATGGAATTTCAAAGGGAAAGGCAGTAGAAATATTAGCTGAAGACTTAAAGATAAAAAGAGAAGAGATAATGTGTATTGGTGACAATGAAAATGATATTTCTATGATTAAATATGCAGGAATAGGTGTTGCTATGGGAAATGCAGTTTCTAAATTAAAAGATGTTGCAGATTATATAACAGATACAAATTATAATGATGGAGTTGCAAAAGCAATAAAAAAGTTTGTTTTAGATTAAGAAGTGATATATGTAAATAAACAAAGGATATAGTGCGTTATTATATTAAGTTGCTTGTAAAAGGTTTTGACTAATTACATATTTATGTAGTATCATTTGAGTAATATTAAATAGACGGTTGTATGGAGGATAGAGCATTGAATTTAAATATAGTTTTATATCAACCTGAAATACCACAGAACACAGGTAATATTGCAAGGACATGTGTATTAACAGATTCAAAATTACATTTAATTAAGCCATTAGGCTTTGAACTAGATGAAAAACATTTAAGAAGAGCGGGTTTAGATTACTGGAAAGATTTAAAGTTAGAAGTTCATGAAAGTTATGAAGACTTTATGGATAAATACGGAGATAATAGAATATTTTTAGCTTCAACTCATGGGGGAGAACATTACGATGAAGTCTCATTTAAGGAAGGAGACTTTATAATGTTTGGAAGGGAATCAGCAGGGGTTCCTGAAGAGGTCCATAATGCACTTGAAAATATTAGAGTACCAATGATTAAGAGTAGTACTAGAAGCTTAAACTTATCAAACACAGTTGCTATAATTGCGTATGAAGCGTTAAGACAATTTGGATTTCCAAACATGAAGTAAGTTGGAGGGGAATGAGGAAAATGGATAAAATTAAAATAATCACAGATAGTTCAGCAGATTTACCCAAAGAAGTTTTCGATAAATTAGATATAGATGTATTACCACTACTTATTAATTTTGGAGAAGATAGCTATAAGGATGGAATAGAAATAAATACTAATGAATTATTCGCTAGAATAGATAGAGGAGATGTTTTTCCAAATACTTCACAAGTAACACCAAATAGGTTTGAAGAAACTTATAGAAAATATTTAGATGAAGGATATAAGATAATTTCTATCCATCTTTCATCTGGAATGAGCGGAACATATCAATCAGCATGTTTAGCTAAAAATATGGTTGAAAGTGAAGATGTACATGTTATTGATTCAAAATCAGTTACTGCAGGGGTAGCTCTATTAGCTTATAGAGCAGCTATACTAAGAGATTTAGGTAAAACCGTGGATGAAATAGTTGCAGATTTAGAGGAGAAAAAAGAATATCTTTGCTCTTCTGTATGTTTTGAATCTCTAGATAACTTAGTCAAAGGTGGAAGAATATCAAAGACAGTAAGTGTTGTAACTGGAGTTCTCGGAATTAAATTAATATTAGAAGTAAAAGATGGATTAATGACAGTAAAAGATAAGGTTAGAGGAAGTAAAAAGGCTGTTAAAAGAATACTTCAAGATTTAAATGAATATGAATGTTTGGAAGGAATGCCAGTAGTGCTTTTAAATTTAAATAATGAAGATGTTCATAGTCCTATAGAGGAATATTTTAATGAACAAGGAATTGATTTTATAAATGCAAAAGTAGGTTGTACAGTTGGAATTCATTCAGGAAACAATGTAACAGGAATATTCTTCTTTTCGAAGAAAAAAACTAATTGATAAATAAGTAGAGGAGCTAAAGTGAAGCTCCTCTATTTATTTAGAATGTGAAAATGTATACATGGGAGAAATAAGCAGAATGATTATATTGTGAAGTTGGGGTGGAGTATGTGAAAATAGATTATTCTTATAATTTGGCACAAGAACAAAAATTAGCATTGACTCAAGAAATGCAATTATCTATTAAGATACTGCAAATGTCAGCTAATGAACTTAGAGAATACATAAATGAGGAGTATGAAGAAAATCCTGTATTAGATATAAAGGATGATTTTATTTCTAGTGAAAATAAGAAAAGTACTGATTTAGATAAGTATGACTATAAAGAAATGATAAAGTATTTGGAATTTGATAATTATGGAGCTCAAAGTTATGGAAATTATGAAGAAGAAGTATCACCTTTTAATTTTATCTCACAAAAAAAATCTCTTAAAGAATATTTGCATGAGCAGGTAATGGAAATAGAGGGAAATGAATTCAAAAAAGAAATTGCTGATTATATAATTGAGAGTTTGGATAATAGAGGCTATTTGGAAATTGGAATTAATGAAATATCAGAAGAACTTAATTTAGATAGTAAACTAGTGGAGGAAGCTTTAAAACTTGTTCAAAGTTTAGAACCATATGGTATAGGTGCAAGAAACTTAAAAGAGTGCTTGAATAATCAATTAAAATATCTAGGATACAATGATGAAAAGCTGTACGTAATGGTAGATAAATTTTTAGAAGAGTTAGCAGATAATAAATTTAAAAATATAGCGTTAGCTTTAGATATATCTCCTAGAGAAGCTCAAAGATATGGAGACATAATAAAAAAGTTGGAACCCAAGCCATCAAGGGGCTTTTATACTGGAGAGGAAGTTAAGTATGTATTACCAGACGCTGAAATAAGAAAGATACAAGATGAATTTTTAGTAATAATGAATGATAAATTAGTTCCCAGTTTATCTATAAGTAATACTTATAAAGAAATAGTTAATAGTGATAAAGAGAGTGATGCTACTGCATATGTAAAAGAAAGATTGGACAAGGCGTTATTTATAATTAAAAGTATAGAGCAGAGAAGAAGTACATTATATAAAGTATTAAAAAAAATAGTTGAAAATCAAGAAGATTATTTCAAATACGGAATTAACTACATAAAACCAATGACGTTAAAGTATATTTCAGAAGAAATTGGGATGCATGAGTCTACTATAAGTAGAGCTATAAAAGATAAATATATCTTAACTGCTTTTGGTACAGTAAAAATTAGAAGTTTATTTACTACAGGAATGACTTCGACCAAAGGCGAGGATGATGTTGCGGTTTTTAGAATAAAAAATAGCATAAAGGAACTTATTAATGGGGAAGATAAGACAAAACCTTTTTCAGATCAATATATCTGTGATTATCTAAATGATAAAAATATAAATATATCAAGAAGAACTGTAGCAAAATACAGAGAAGAATTACAAATCAAATCATCAAGCAAAAGAAAAAGAATATAGGAATAATCTTCAGTAGACTCACATAAAGAGGTTAGTTTACTGAGATTTTCTTTGTATTCCAATAATAAAAATAGCATGAATCTTTATACACAATAAGAAGAATTTTTAAAAAATTCATATAAACTCTTTTAAAATCTATAATATTGCATTATAATGATACATGTGGGACGAAAAAAAAGAGAGTGGGACGTTATAAGCCCAAAGGAGTGTTTACATTGAAGGAAATATTACGACTTCAAAAGAAGATAGTTCCTGAGCTTGTAGAAGTGTTAGAAAAAAGGTACAATATACTAAGAACTATTTACTATAATCAACCAATTGGCAGACGAATACTGGCAAATGAACTAAATCTTGGTGAGAGAATAGTCAGAACAGAAATTAGCCTTTTAAAAGCGCAAGGACTTATTGATATAAATACTCCAGGTATGACTGTGACAGATAGTGGTGAAGAGATAGTTAATGAGCTTAAGGACTTTATACATGAGATAAAAGGATTATCAGAAATTGAAAGCCAAATTAAATCTTTATTACATTTAAGAAAAGTCATCATTGTTCCAGGAGATGTTGATGAGAATCCAATAATTTTAAAAGAACTAGGTAAAGCTTGTTCGAATTATGTTAAAGATATTATTAAGGATAATAGTATAATTGCTTTAACTGGAGGAAGTACGTTGAAAGAAGTTGTTGAAGCCTTTCCAAGGTTAAATAACTTTTCAAATATATTAGTAGTTCCAGCAAGAGGCGGCATGGGAAGAAAGGTAGAAACACAAGCTAATACCTTAGCAGCATCTTTTGCCGAAAAGATAAATGGAAGCTACAAAATGCTCCACATTCCTGAAAATCTTTCTTTAGATATTTTAGATTCTTTATTAAAGGAGAAGGAGATTAAGGAAGTAATTGATTGTATTCATAAAGCAGACATATTAATTTATGGTATAGGTAATGCTAGAGATATGGCAATTAAAAGAGGAGCAGCAGAGGAAGAGATTAATAGACTTATAGACTTAGGTGCTATAGGCGAGGCTTTTGGTTGTTATTTCAATAAAGACTCAAAGGTTGTATCTCAAACTACCCCAATTGGAATTAATATAAAAGAGGCAAGAAAAATTAACACACATATTGCTGTTGCGGGTGGGAAAAATAAAGTCGAGTCAATAATTTCGACTCAACGTAATAATACTAATGGTATTCTTGTTACTGATGAAGCTGCTGGTAGAGAAATCTTAGAGATTTTAAAGAAGACCATGAATAATTTAATTTAGTTTATAAAAAATAATTTTTATAAATACATTTTTAGGAGGTAATTTTAATGGCAAATGTTAAAGTAGCAATTAATGGATTTGGACGTATTGGACGTCTTGCATTCAGACAAATGTTCGGAGCAGAGGGGTATGATGTTGTTGCAATCAACGACTTAACAGATCCTAAGATGTTAGCACACTTATTAAAATATGATTCATCTCAAGGTAGATATGAAGGAACAGTAGAAGTTAAAGAATCTTCTATCGTTGTTAATGGAAAAGAAATTAAGATTTATGCTGAAGCTGATGCTTCTAAACTTCCTTGGGGAGAAATCGGAGTAGACGTTGTACTTGAATGTACTGGATTCTATGTATCTAAAGCAAAATCTCAAGCACATATCAATGCAGGTGCTAAGAAAGTTGTTATTTCAGCTCCAGCTGGAAACGATCTTCCAACAGTTGTATTCAATGTAAACCATGATATATTAACTGCTGATGATAATATAATTTCAGCTGCATCTTGTACAACTAACTGTTTAGCTCCAATGGCTAAAGCACTTAATGATTTAGCACCAATTCAAACTGGTATTATGTCAACAATCCATGCTTACACTGGAGATCAAATGGTATTAGATGGACCACATAGAAAAGGTGACTTCAGAAGAGCTAGAGCAGCAGCTGTAAACATAGTTCCTAACTCAACAGGAGCTGCAAAAGCTATCGGATTAGTTATTCCAGAATTAAACGGAAAATTAATCGGTTCTGCACAAAGAGTTCCAGTTCCAACTGGTTCTACAACTATCTTAGTTTCAGTTGTTAAAGGAAAAGACATTACAGTTGAAAGCGTTAATGCTGCTATGAAGGCTGCTTCTAATGATTCTTTCGGATACACTGAAGAAGAATTAGTATCTTCTGATATCATTGGAATCAAGTATGGTTCATTATTCGATGCAACTCAAACAATGGTTTCTAAAATCGGAGAAGATTTATACCAAGTTCAAACAGTTGCATGGTATGACAATGAAAATTCATACACTAGCCAAATGGTTAGAACTATAAAGCACTTCGCTAACTTCTTAAAGTAATTTAAGTATTTAGTTACAAGTATTTAAAGATTAAAAATAAGTCTGGTTTTGTAGTATAAGGCTATAAAGCCAGACTGTTTTAAAATAAAGAAATATTATGAGGTGAAAATAATGAGTTTTAATAAGAAAACTATCGAAGATATCCAAGTTCAAGGTAAAAAAGTATTAGTTAGATGTGATTTTAATGTGCCATTAAAAGATGGAGTAATAACTGATGAAAATAGATTAAATGGAGCACTTCCAACTATAAAGTATTTAGTAAACAATGGAGCAAAAGTAATTCTTTGTTCACATTTAGGAAAAGATGCTTCTAAATCTTTAGCACCAGTTGCTACAAGACTTAGTGAAATGTTAGGTAAAGAAGTTGTTTTTGATAGAGATGAAGAAGTTGTAGGAGAAAATGCTAAAAAAGCTGTTGCTTCTATGAAGGACGGAGACGTTGTATTATTAGAAAATACAAGATGCAGAAAAGAAGAAACTAAGAATGTTGAAGAATTCTCTAAAGAATTAGCTTCACTTGCTGATATATTTGTTAACGATGCATTTGGTACAGCTCACAGAGCTCACTGCTCAACTGTTGGTGTAACTAATTACTTAGATACAGCTGTATGTGGATACTTAATTCAAAAAGAATTAAAGTTCTTAGGAGAAGCTGTAAACTCACCAGTTAGACCTTTCGTTGCTATACTTGGAGGAGCTAAGGTTTCAGATAAGATTGCTGTTATAAACAACTTATTAGATAAAGTTGATACATTAATCATTGGTGGAGGAATGGCTTACACATTCTTAAAGGCTCAAGGATATGAAATCGGAACTTCATTAGTTGAAGAAGATAGATTAGACTATGCTAAGGAAATGATTGAAAAGGCTAAAGCTAAGGGAGTTAAGTTCTTATTACCAGTAGATCACAGAGTTGCTACTGAATTTAAGGATGTTGAAGCTACAGTTACAGCTGATGAAAATATTCCAGCAGGAAACATGGGACTAGATATCGGACCTAAGACTGATGCTCTTTATGCAGATGCTATAAAAGATGCTAAGACAGTTATATGGAATGGACCTATGGGAGTATTTGAATTTGAAAACTACAACAAGGGAACTATTGCAGTTGCAAAGGCTATGGCTGATGCAGATGCTACAACAGTTATCGGAGGAGGAGACTCTGCTGCTGCTGTAAATATCTTAGGATTTGGAGATAAGATGACTCACATATCAACTGGTGGTGGAGCTTCTCTTGAATTCTTAGAAGGTAAAGTTTTACCAGGAATCGATGCATTAAACGATAAATAATAAGACAGATATAAAATTAAATTTTGAGGTGATTTGAATGAGAAAACCTGTTATAGCTGGAAACTGGAAAATGCATTATACTCCAGAAGAAGCTGTTAAAGTTATAAATGAATTAAAACCATTAGTTAAAGATGCTACTTGTGAAGTAGTAATATGTCCAACTTTTGTTTGTTTAGATGCTGCTATAAAGGCTGCTAAAGGATCAAATATAAAGATTGGTGCTCAAAACATGCACTTTGAAGAAAAAGGAGCTTTCACAGGAGAAGTTGCTCCAGGAATGCTTGAAGCTATGGGAGTAGACTATGTTGTTTTAGGACATAGTGAAAGAAGAGAATACTTCAATGAAACTGACGAAGCTTTAAACAAGAAGGTTAAGGTTGCATTTGCACATAACTTAATTCCAATGCTTTGTTGCGGAGAAACTTTAGAACAAAGAGAAAATGGAACAACTAATCAAGTTATTTCTGCTCAAATTAAAGCTGATTTAGATGGATTAGACAAAAATTTAGCTGAGAAAGTAGTTATAGCTTACGAACCAATCTGGGCTATAGGAACTGGAAAAACTGCTACTAAGGAACAAGCAAATGAAACAATAGCTGCTATTAGAGGAGTTGTTGCTGAAATGTTCGGTGCTGAAGTTGCTGATAAGGTTAGAATCCAATACGGTGGATCAGTTAAGCCAAACACAATAAAAGATCAAATGGCTATGTCTGATATAGATGGAGCTTTAGTTGGTGGAGCAAGCTTAGTTGCTACTGATTTTGCTCAAATCGTAAATTTCTAGAATTTTAGATATTAGTAATAAAGAACCATGCAAATTGTTAAGCTGTTAAAGGTGATTTGCATGGTTTTTATTATTTTGCCATTAACTAAAGTATTCTGATAAGAAAGATAGACTTTGTATTGAGGAAATAAGTGAGTTTATGGTATACTTGAATAAAAATCAAAGGGAAAGAACCCTTTTAGATATGTGGAGGATTTATATATGAAGATATCTACAAAGGTTGAATACGGTCTTGTAGCTTTAATAGACATAGCAACAAATTCTAGTAGTGGTGAAGTTGTTACTGTAATTAGTATTTCTGAAAGACAAGGAATTTCAAAAAATTACCTAGAACAAATTTTAACGCCTCTTCGCCAAGCTGGGATAATAAATGGAACAAAAGGAGCTCAAGGGGGATATAGCTTAACTACAAAGCCTGAATATTTAAAAATTTCAACAATATTAAATGCGTTAGATAGTAATTTGATTAATGTAGTTTTTGACAACAGCATGAAGTGTGATCAAAATGCAATTAACGTAATAAAAAATAACTTGTGGGATAAATTGGATGAAAGTTTTAATAAACTTACAGATAATATTACACTTGCAGATCTTGTTGAGGAATATAAAAATGGGACTTTAGATTCGGCTATGTTTTATATTTAGGTATACCTTTACAAAGTTGCAAAGGTATTTAAAAAATAATATAATAAAATTGTGTTAAAGAATAAACAATAACAGTATAGAGATAAATATAATGGAGGTATAGGCATGGCAAAGAAACCAGTTATGTTAATGATAATGGACGGTTTTGGAATAGCACCAAAATCAGAAGGAAATGCAGTAGCATTAGCAAAGAAACCTAATTTCGATAGATTAATGAAAGAATATCCAAATTCTGAACTTCAAGCGAGTGGAATGGCAGTTGGTCTTCCAGAAGGACAAATGGGAAATTCAGAAGTAGGACATTTAAATATAGGAGCAGGAAGAATAGTATATCAAGAACTTACTAGAATTACTAAATCAATTGCAGATGGAGATTTCTTTAGTAACGAAGCTTTACTAAAAGCAATGAAAAATGCAAAAGAAAATAACACTTCATTGCACTTGATGGGATTGTTATCAGACGGTGGGGTACACTCACATGTTGATCATTTAAGAGGTCTTTTAGAGTTTGCTAAAAAAGAAGGACTTCAAAAGGTTTATGTTCATGCATTTATGGATGGTAGAGACGTACCTCCATCATCAGGAAAAGATTTTGTTGAAAAGACAGAAGCTATGATGAAGGAAGTTGGTGTAGGAGAAATAGCTACAATAAGTGGTAGATACTATGCTATGGATAGAGATAACAGATGGGAAAGAGTTGAACTTGCTTATAATGCATTAGTATTAGGTAAAGGTGAAACTGCTTCTTCAGCTGTTGAAGCTATGGATAAGTCATACCATGACAATAAAACAGATGAATTTGTATTACCATGTGTAGTTACAAAGGACGGAAATGCAACAGCAACTATAAAAAATGGAGATTCAGTTATATTCTTTAACTTTAGACCAGATAGAGCTAGAGAGTTAACTAGAGCTATAAACGATAAGGTTTTTGAAGGATTTAAGAGAGAAACTTTAAATCTTACATTTGTAACTATGACTCAATATGATAAGACTTTAGAGGGAGTTAATGTAGCATTTAAGCCACAAACTCTTGCTAATACTTTAGGAGAATATATTTCTTCAAAAGGATTGAAGCAACTTAGAATAGCAGAAACTGAAAAGTATGCTCACGTTACTTTCTTCTTTAACGGTGGAGTTGAAAAAGAAAATGAAGGTGAAGATAGAAAAGTTATTCCATCACCTAAGGTTGCAACATACGATCTTAAACCAGAAATGTCAGCATATGAAGTTACAGATGAACTATTAAATAGAATAGATGAAGATAAGTATGATATGATTATACTTAACTATGCTAACCCAGATATGGTTGGTCATACAGGAATTGTTGATGCTGCAGTTAAAGCAGTAGAAACTGTAGATGAATGTTTAGGAAAGGTAGTAGATAAGATACTTGAAAAGGATGGTACATTATTTATTACAGCTGACCATGGAAATGCTGAAACTATGATAGATTTCTCAACAGGAAATCCATTTACTGCACACACTACAGATCCAGTTCCATTTATTTGGGTAACAAACAATGTTAATGGAAGAAATCTTAAAGCTGGAAAGCTTGCAGATATTGCTCCAACAATGTTAAATGTTATGGGAGTTGAAGTGCCAGCAGAAATGACTGGAGAATGTTTAATTTCTGAATAAGATAAAGCATGTAAATTAGAAAGCTATCTCTGAAAATGAGATGGCTTTTTTATTTTGCTATAAAAAGAGCAGAGAGATATATACCATAATCAAATTATTGGGAATCTGTATTAAAAAAGTGTTGGTAATGTTTAGAAGTGATCAATATGGATAGTATTAAAATGAGGTGATTGTTTTGATACAGTTTGATCCAAACTTGATAAAATTAGAATATAAGATAGATTTGATAATAAAAAAGGATTTATTTAATAAGAAACAGATAAAGTGTTGTCCAATTTGTGGATCTACAAATTATATAAAGTATGGAAGTTATAAAGAAATTCAAAGATTTAAGTGTAAATCAAAAAGTTGCGGTAAAACTTTTTCATTAACAACTAATTCAATATGGAGTTATTCGAAGAAGAGCTCTAAAAAGTGGATTGAATTTATGGAGCTGATGATGGAAAAAAGATCATTAAGATATTGTGCAGAAAAATTGAAAATTAGTTTAGGAACTGCATTTTACTGGAGGCATAAGATACTAAATGGATTTATGAAAGAAGTAAATCCAAGTGAGCTTTGCGATAATGTTCATATTGGAAAAGGTGCAGTAAAAGAAAATTTCAAGGGAAAACGAAATATAACGACTTCAAAAAGAGAAGATATTTGGATAATAGCAGCTAGAGGAAACAAGGATTCAATATTAGTAACTCCTATATGCAAAAAAGTTTGGAATTTCCGAAGTTTTCAGGAAAAGATATATTCAAAAATATATAAGAATTCATACATTACTGCATATGGAGATAGATATTTACAAGCAATAGCTAAAAAACATAACAATGGAATGAAAAAGAAAAAGGGTAAAGTTGATAATTGCATTAAATATTTCAGAAGTAACTTAAATATATGGATGAGTTGTTTTCATGGAATAGGAACAAAATATTTAAAGAAATATTTAAGTTGGTTTATACTATTTTATTTAGAAAAAAAGATTGATTATATGGATATAACATATGAGTTATTAAAAGAAAATAATTTCCTTACAACCAAAAAAATCAGAGATATAAAAGAAAATATGTAAATGCTAAAGAAACAACATTTTTTTCATACAGAGCTTTAGTAATATTAGTAAGGTATCACTTCTTGAGGGCTTTATTACAGAATTGTAATAATTTATTATACCTTTTTGTAATATTGAAATATTATTATCTATGTATAGTAAGTAATATTTGAGAGGGGAAATAGTAATGATAGTAATAAAAACAGAAAATTTAAGTAAAGTCTATGGAAAAAAAGACAATAAGGTTGTTGCATTAGATAATGTAAATATAGAGATTGAAAAAGGAGAGTTTGTGGCCATAATTGGAGCAAGTGGATCAGGGAAAAGTACACTTCTTCACCAAATCGGAGGGGTAGATGGGCCAACTGGCGGAAAAGTAATTATAGATGGTAAAGATATTTATAGTTTAAATGAAGGAAACTTAGCAGTTTTTAGAAGAAGAAAAATTGGTTTTGTATTTCAATCATTTAATTTAATTCCAGTGTTATCAGTAGAGGAAAATATTAAGATGCCAGCACTTTTAGATCATCAAAAAGTCGATGAAGAATATTATAAAGATTTAATTAAAACACTTGGACTTGAAGATAGATTAAATCATTTACCATCAGAACTTTCAGGTGGACAGCAACAAAGAGTAGCAATAGCTAGAGCATTAATTAATAAGCCAGCAATAATATTAGCTGATGAACCTACAGGAAACTTAGATAGTGAAAATTCAAAAGAAATTATGGAGATGTTAAAAGTATCTATTAGAAAATATAATCAAACAGCAATAGTTATAACACATGATTTGAGTGTTGCTGAAAATACAGATAGGATTATCAAAATAAAAGATGGAAAAGTAGTTAAATAGGAGGAGAATGCTATGAAGAACTATAGTGAAATATCTAATAGATATATGCAAGAAAATAAAAAAAGATCAGCATTAACTATCCTAGGTATAATTTTAGCAACTGTATTAATATTTGCAGTTGGAACCTTTTTACTAAGTTTTAGAGATTCAATGATTGCAAGTGAAAGAGCTCAAGCTGATTATGAATTTAAAATTAAAAATATAAATTCAGAACAAATGGATAAGATTATCAATAATGCAGAAATTAAGGATAGTTCCATATATGAATCTGGAGATCAATATTCTATTTCAGGTAGTGATAAAATAGTTTCGTTAGAAAAAGGAAATAAAGATTATTTTGATAAGATATATACAAATAAAATTTTGGATGGAAGAGAACCAGAGAAACAAGGAGAAGTAATAGTTGATGTTAATGTGAAAAACATTTTAAAGGTTAAAGTTGGGGATAAGATCACATTAGCAAATAAAGATGGTAGGACTACAAATATTAATATAGTAGGTGTATCAGAGCAAAAACTTTATATTTCAGATGGACCATTAGTTTTCACTGGATATACAGATAGTTTCGATAGTAGTAAGAATTATAATGTTTATGTAAATTTAAAATCATCTAAAAATAAACAGGATATAATAAATAAAGTTATAAAAGACGCAAGTATAGAGTTGAAAGACGGAACTTTAGCAAATAATAATGAGTTGCTTTATCTAACAGGAAATGGAGCTTCAGAAGGCATTACTTCATCTTTATATAAGATGGCTGCATTTGTAATAGTTGTAATAATGATATGTACAATTACAGTTATATATAACTCATTTAATATATCAGTTATAGAGAGAATAAAATATTTTGGAGTGCTTAAGGCTATCGGTGCAACACCTAAACAAATAAAGAGGATTATACTAAAAGAAGGAGCAATAATGGGAGTAATTGCACTGCCTTTAGGCTGCTTAATAGGATATTTTTCTCTTGTAATAGGAGTTAAGTTATTTATCGGTGATAGTTTAATGTTTATGGATAACTTTAAAGTGCAATTTTATCCAAGCATTATAGCTGTGACAGTAGCTTTAGTATCATTAACAATATGGATTTCTATATTGGGACCAGCTAGAAAAGCGAGAAAAGTTTCAGCAGTTGAAGCTATGAGGAATAAAAATGAAATAAAGCTTGGTAAATTAAAGAGACGAAGAGGAAGACTTATAGAAAAAATATTTGGTATTGAAGGAAGTCTAGCATATAAGAATATTAGAAGAACGCCAGTAAGATTTATAATAACAGTTATAGCTTTAACTATATCAATTATAATGTTTAATGTATTTTATGGATTTTTGGATTATGCGAAACAATCTGTAAATCAAATGTATGGAGATATATTTTTTGATTCTCAATTAGGGAAAGTAAATCAAGAAGGATTTACCCAAAATGAAGTAAATGAGATTAAAGAAAAAGAATTTATTAAAGATACCTATGAATTCAATATGCAAGATACTAGAATGCCTATTTCAAAGGATTCATTAAATAAGGATTTTGAAGAGAAAACAGAATTTAAGTCTATGAATAAGGAAATAGATAATTTCAGTATACTAAATAATACTAGCACATATATATGTGGAGACAAGGAGATTAAACTAGCAGAAAAATATATATCAGAAGGAAAGTTTGATTTAGAAAAACTAGAAAGTGATGGAATAATTTTAATTGATGGTAGAAGTGTAACACATAAAGATGGGACTAAGGAAATAGTAAGGGTTACTAATTACAAAGTTGGAGATAAGATAAAGGTACCAAAATTAAAGAACTATAATAATAAAAACCCGGAAGCAAGTGATGAAAAAATAAATGAAGCTATAAAAAATAATCAATATTATGAGGTGCCTATAGTAGCAATATTGGAAAAAGACCCTTTAGAAGGACAATTTTTATATGGTGATAAAATTGAATTTATGATGCATAAAGATATTTATACTAAGTATTTTGGAGAGTTTTCACCAAATAAACTATTTTTCACTTTTAATGGGGATAAGGAAGCTAGAGAAAATGCTGTGAAGTATTTTGATGAAGTAAAAGATAGTAAAGGATATAATTATGCTGATATTGGAAATGAAATGAAAAAGGTTGAACAATTATATGGACAAATAGAATTCTTTGTATATTGTTTTATAATTATAGTAACAGTTATTTCAGTAGTTAATATATTTAATACAATTTCAACTAACTTATTATTAAGAAAAAAAGAATTCTCTACCCTTAGGGCTATAGGAATGAAGGAAAATCAGCTTAGAAAGAGCGTAATGCTTGAAGGAACTCTTTATGGAATAATAGCTTCCATAGTAGGCGGAATAGTTTCAGCACTATTACTTGGCTTATTAATAAAACTTGGAGGAGGTATTGCAGATATCAAGTATAATTTTGCAGTAATACCATTTGCAGCTTCTATAGTAGTAGCTATTGCTGTAACTTACCTTTCAACATTAGTTCCACTAAGAAGACTTAAAAAACTTACTATCGTTGAAGGTATAAGTGATGATGAATAAATAGAAATTTGTAAAAGGACTTTTTTAAGTCCTTTTTTGCTGTGAAAATAATGTATAATATTAGTAAAGAACTATAAGGAGAGGGTAAAATGAAGATTTTATTAGTAGAAGATGATATGACGTTAGCCATGGGCATAGAATATTCGTTAAAAAATGAAGGCTTTGAAGTAGTTCATGCTTCAACATTAAAAAAAGCAAGAGAAGATTTTCAAGATTTAGATATAGATATGATATTGTTAGATGTAACTTTACCAGATGGAAGTGGATATGATTTTTGTAAAGAGGTAAGAGGAAGTAATGAAACCCCTATAATCTTTTTAACAGCTTGTGATGAGGAAGTTAATATAGTTTTAGGATTAGATATGGGGGCAGATGATTATTTAACTAAGCCAGTTAGGGTTAGAGAACTTATTGCAAGGATTAATGCTGTAGCAAGAAGAAAATCAGTAGGAACAGAAGAAAAAATTACTTATAGAGATTTAATAGTATTTCCACTTAAGTATGAAGTATATAAGAGTGGTGAGAAGATTTTTTTAACTTCAGCTGAATATAAACTTTTATTATTGCTATTAGAAAATAGGGGCAACGTATTAACAAGAAAGCAGCTTTTAGAAAAACTTTGGGATATAGAAGGTGACTTTATAGAAGAGAAGACATTAACAGTTTATATAAAAAGATTAAGAGAAAAGCTTTTAGAGGATAAAAGTAATCCTTATATTGAAACTGTAAGGGGAGTAGGATATAAATGGATTCATTAAAATTTTATAGAAATCCAGAAGCTAGAAAAGTAACAGGTAAGTTCATGATTATTTTGATTATTGGGATAATTGCTATAGGGCTAGCTTCATTTATTATTGCTAAAAATATAAGTAAAACTCTCATTAGTCAGAATGCTGTTATTTTATCTAATATTTTAGAAGGTAAAAAAGATACTGATATAATAAAAAATTTCTATGAGAAAGGAAGCTCAGAAGAAATAAGTAAGGCTAAAGAGTTTTTAAGTAGTTATGGATATGATGAGAATATTACTTTAGATTCAGATGAAATAGTACAAGGAATATTAAAGAACATGTTGTTAATATTTATTCCAATATTAGTAGTGTTTTTAGTAATATTGTATTTTTGTTTTGTAAAAGAATTAAAGAGAATTTATATAAAGATAAATGAGATAGTTGAAAGTACTGGAGCTATGTCAAATGGGGAGTTTAGAGAGATTGATGGAGACTATAAAGAAGGGGAGATGGCATTATTAATATCATCCCTTAATTACATGGGAGATAGGGTAAATAATTCAATTGAACTCTTAAGATATGATAAAGAAAAGTTAAAAGACTTTTTATCAGATATATCACATCAATTAAAAACACCACTAGCATCCCTAGTCATGTTTAATGACCTTTTAAGAGAAAATGAAAATATGCCTTATGAAGATAGGGTAAAGTTTTTAGATAAGTCAGAGGAACAACTAGGAAGGATGGAATGGCTTATTATGAATCTTTTAAAGGTAGGAAGAATAGAAGCAAATGCTATTAGATTTGAAAAGGAAAGACAACCTTTAAAAGAGACTATAGAACTAGCTATTTCTTCATTATTGCAAGAGTCCAAAAAGAAAGATCAAGAGCTGATTGTGGAAGGCGAAGTAAATGCAGAAGTCATTCATGATAAGGAGTGGCTAGCAGAGGCTTTATCCAACATAATAAAAAATGCTATAGAGCATACAGACATTGGGGGAAAGGTGAAAATACAAGTAAATAAAGGACCATTGATAACAAAGATATACATTAAAGACAATGGAAGAGGAATCTCTGAGGAATTACAGAAAAAAATTTTTAAGAGGTTTTATAAAGGAGAAAATAGTAGTAATCCTAAAAGTATTGGGATTGGCTTATCTTTATCTAAGAGTATTATTGAAGAAATGGATGGAGAAATTAAACTTATTAGTGAAGAAGGAAAGGGAAGTACATTTATTGTTAGCTTTTTTAACTAGTAATAACAAGTAGGCTGCATAGGCGATATTCTTATAGCATACAAATATAATGAGAGCAATAATTAGGTATAGAGGTATATGAAGAAGTATCATTGTTATTCTGCTCCTTTTGACGAGAAAACAGAAGAGCTCTTTAAAGAAGCTGTTTTTTTAGGACAAGGGAATAATGGAGTTGTTTATAGTTTGCCTGAAGACAAAGTCATAAAGCTTTTTGTAGAAGAAAAGGTATGTCTAGATGAATCTAAAGCCCTTGCTAAAGGAAATGGCTCTAAGTATTTTCCAAAAGTATATGAGTTAGGTAAGTTATATATTGTTAGGGAAAAGGTTGATGGATTGCAGCTTGATAAATACATAAAAAAATATGGCTTAAATAAGGATCTTGTCTATAATATATATAAACTAACTAAAGAGTTTAAAAAATTAGGGTTTTCTAAAATAGATACTAGATGTAAAGATATTATGGTAGGGGAAAGAAATAATGTGAAGATTATTGACCCTAAAAAATGTTTTTCAAGACATGTAGATTTCCCAAGGCATCTAATGAAGGGACTTATGAAACTTGAAGTGCTTGATGAATTTTTTATATTTATGTATCAAATAGATATAAAGGTTGGAAAAGAGTGGAGATATAAATTCGATAAGTATTGGGCAAAAGAAAAGTTAAAATCAAAGTATAAGAGAAATAACGAAGAAGACTTTCTTTAATTTTATCTAAAGAAATTTTTGCAATAAATAGAGAATAGATTAATTAAGTTTTACAAATACTATTCTTGTTATTAAACTAGATAATTTTAGGTAATATAAGAAATTAAAGGAGGGACTTTTGTGAAAAGTTATGTTGAAATTGTTGATATCGTAGGAAGACAAATATTAGATTCTAGATGTTTTCCAACAGTTGAAGTTGAGGTTTATTTAGATGATGGAACTATAGGTAGAGCAG
>NZ_SULK01000003.1:0-1113 GCF_007115085.1 Clostridium sp. HBUAS56017
TAGATATTGGATTAGAGATGACAGTACTAGCTTTTTTGAAAAAATGAAATATTTTTTTGATGCATTTTGGATACGCACTGGTGGAACTATGATGAATGATCAGTATATGATTTTTAAGGCTGGAGGTTGTGATGAGGAAACAGCTAGAATTGGATCAGAATTTATGGTGGGAGAATTCACTCAGCCATTTATAGCAGCAGGACTCTTTCCTGTACTTACAAAGTTTGGGTATAAAGGTAGGCCAGTCGGAAGTGGTTTTGGGAATATAATTGGTAAACTTAGAGGTTGGAGCTTCTGAAGAGGCGGCTGTAGTTGTAGATGATATTTCAAAGCTAAATAATATAGAGAATTTTAAGAATGGAGCTTTGGAACATATTTTAGAAGGTGAATTAAATGCTAGAGGTAAGGCTGTAGGCTTTCATTATGAAGGAATGCCAACAGCTAAAGGAAATATAATTCAAGGAACAGAATCATTACCTAATGAATTTGGAGTTTATGCTGGGAAGGTTGAAGTTAATGGGGTGCTTAAAACTACTAATAATGGCGTATCGTCATTTTTCCCAAAATCATGGAGTGCACAAGATATTGTTGATGGAATCAATAAAGCCTATAATAATAGAATATTTAAGTCTGGCAATGAATTTTATGGATATACATCAAATGGTATGAAAATTAAAATGTATATTGATTCAAATACAAATAAAATAATTAGTGCATTTCCAGAATATTAATTATATGAGGTGAAGTTAAATGAACTTGAAATATGAAATTAGAGAGATAATGTATAATGATAAAAAAGATGATATAGTCTTTGATTTTGAAAAAAAGTATGAGATTCTATCAACGTTTCTATCAGCAGATGTTCAACCTTTTAGTTCATACATTTTTGAAGCAATAGATAAAGTGTTGAGTGGAGAATCTGGATATGAAGAATTAAACGGAAATGTATGTGGTGTAGAAATTCATAAAGATAAAACACAAATATATGATAATTTAGCTGAAGACGGAATGGGTAACTGGTGTGAAATTGAAACTACAGAGCTCAGAGAATTAGTAGAAATATGGTGTAATGAACTTAAAAAGTTCAAAGAACATAACAAATAAACCATTAAA
>NZ_SULK01000003.1:1202-310677 GCF_007115085.1 Clostridium sp. HBUAS56017
GAAATAAATTTTTTAATAACTTCATAGAGAAATATTTTAATAAGGATTGTGTCATAGGTTCATGTTTGTCATCCAAACTTTGAATTTGATTTTCTATAAATAATACTCAATCAATTAGTTGAAATTAAAAAGCTACTTAATGGTGAAAAAATAGAACAGTTGAAGTTTACCAATTTGGGAGGGGTAAAGTATGGGAGTAGAAGCATATAGATTTGCCGTAAATATAGAAAAAAAGAAAGTAAGCAAGCTATAAAAGAAAAATTATTAGAGCTAGGTGGCATATTGGTAAGTGAAGACAATATTTGTGGAAGAATAAATATAGATTTTTCTTATGAAGAAGGGATAATTGAGGTATTAATGGAGAATCCATATGAAATACATAAAGGAGTATATGGGGAAGAAAACATAAGTAATATTAAAAATCAGTTAAGAGTATATATGAGAATAGCAAAGCCAAATTCAGAAAAAGTAATTGATAAGTTAATGGTGCTATTATCTAGCATTAACTCTTGTTTTGGGATTAAAGGGATACTAGACTTAATTACAGGGAAAAAAATAGATATATATAATTATGCTGAATTTAAAGATGATTTTATAAAGGCAAAAAGAGAATTTGAAGCATTCTATTCTGGAATACCATATCCAATAAAATGTCATGAAGTATTTCCTAAATATAGAGAAATAACGGGAGACAAGTAAAGTATTGATGCATAAATGATATATTAAGTTTATATGAGTAATATATCAACTGTATGCTTTAATTTAGAATAAGTTAATACAAAAATATGTTTCTTATGTCATTTAGTAAAATAAATTAAACTCCAAAGAAATTTCACTACATAATATTAATAATGGAGTGAAAAGGTGTAATGAATCAGCGAAATTAAGTAAGCTGGTTCATTACTTTTTTGTACTTAAAAGCCTGTGAATAAGAGTGGCATTTTAGTCCAAAATTGAAAGATTATAAGGAAAAAGTAAGTATCGCAGATTAACATTGAAAACATCAATTGATAGCAGATATAATAAGTATTGTAGAAATAACGGATTGGGAAATTTAGCTATTAGTGGAAGTAATTTTGAAAAAGAAAAAAGCTATTTTGATAAATCTCTTGATCAGGTTGTACTAGGGAATTATACAGATGATGTAACAGTACTAGGGACTGGTGCTCAAGTTGGACTTGGTTTAGCTGGTCTTGACTTACCAGCAGACATAAGAGATATCAGTGCAGATTTTGTTAATTGGGAATGGTCATGGGGACATGCAGGACAAACGTTTCTAGATGCGATGGCATTTTTCCCAGTTATAGGGTCTTTGAAATATACTGATGAAGTTGGAACATTAGTAAAGCATAGTGACGAATTTGAAGATATTGTAGAGGGAGTGGGAAACTCCAAAATACTTGATGAGGCACATAATGTAGTTAATTATGCAAAACTTAAAGAAGAATATAAAGTAACGGAATATGGAAATGATTTAGTAGATTCATTAAAGTCTACTGGAAAATTACCAAATGATTATATACCGAAAGAAGATGCTATAAATTTGGGTTGGAAACCTAATAAAGCATTAAATAATTATGCACCTGATAAGAAAATTGGTGGTGATATATTTAGAAATGATGATGGAGTTTTGCCTAATAAACAAGGAAGAACTTGGTATGAAGCAGATGTGGGAATGGATTACACTAAAGGAAGAAGCAAAAATCCTGGATATCGAATAGTTTATTCAAATGATGGGTTAATATATGGAACTTATAATCATTATGAAACAGTATTTAAGGTTGGAGAATATTAATAGAAATAAGAAAAATAATTTATTCAGAGAGTAAGGACATATAAAGGAGGAACTATGAAAGTAATAGAAGTTATAGGTTTATATACAAAAGATTATTTATCAAATAGAGAATTTGAAGAATGGGTATATGGTAATGATGATGAATTAAATAGACTATTTTCTGATACTATATATTATGAAATGATTTCTACTAATTATAGTGCTAATAGAGAGGTTGCTAGTCTCAAAAATAAACTACAAGAGTATTTATTATGCAATAATTATGATGAGTTTAATAAAATTAATGATGGCTATATTGAAAAAATTATTGATTATATGGAAACTGATGATAATATAATAAATATATTAAAACAAAAATATGGACAGAAAGACAAGGTGGAGATAAATTGTAGAAATATAAATTCCTTACCCGAGTTACACAAAGTCTTAAAAGAAAAATTAGAGTTTTCACAATATTATGTAATGAATTGGTATGCGTTAAGAGAATTTTTGGAAGAAACTCTTTTGCCTAAAATACTTATATTTAATGGATGGAGTCATTTAAATGATATTATGCCCAATGAGACTGAAAAGTTGAAAGAAATATTAGTAGAATGTGTTTCGAATGAGTGTAAAGTAATATATAAAGATTAAATTAAAAGTTCTAGATTAATAAGAAATATTGATTCTATTTAAAGTATCGATACTTCTTATTTTTTAATTGATTTTATATAGTTAAATATATTAAAAAATAGATGTAACGATTATTTGAAAAAGGAGAAATTTTAGATAAAAAGGAGTATGTGCTATCTATTTTTTATGGTAGTGCTAGCTGAGTTACTGATTAGTCGTATTAATATTTGGTAAGATGGCAATTATCGCAAGAGGAAAGCCTTGTGGAAGTACAACTTTTATATTTAGTCTTAATTATTTACAGAGTAGGGTAGGTATTAATGAAAATAAGCAAAAAAAGAAAGAAAATAATATGGTAAGTATAAAAGGGTAAGTGTTCCATATTATAGATAATAATTTTTTTCCTTGGAGAAGATGATGAAGTAGCAAACTTAGAAGTTAGTGATATGGAAGTCTATTGGAGTATATGTGGGCAAATGATAAAAAGTGCTAAAAACTTGGAAGACGGAGCTAAAATAGATGAAATAAAAATTTCTGATTGATAGAGTAACTGCAAAGTTGTGATTAAACTTACTTAATAACTTATATAAATAAATCTACTATTAAAAATTATTTCAATTTTTATACTATGTTATAAGAAAGTAAAATATAATAATATGCATAATTATTAATAATGCATTGAAAAGGTGTAATGAACTAGCATATCATAAGTAAGCTGGTTCATTATTTTTTATAGTGAATAAATAGTGTTAGACGTTAAAAGCATTAGATATTATCTAAAAAAATCTCCTTATATTAGAACATTTAACAAAATGTAAGAAAATAACAAAAATATATTGACATAAATAGTAAAAATATGTATACTTCATAACATATTAAAACAATATGAATGGTACGGAATGGTGTCGAAATTTAAAATTGGTGGTGTTATTGTGGACAAGGTAGACTTGAAAATTATAAAACTTTTACAAGAAAATGCACGGTATCCTCTAAAAAAACTTTCAGAAGAAGTTTTTCTAACTGCAGCAGCAATATCAGCAAGGATAGAAAAGCTTGAGAAAGCTGGAGTAATTACAGGATATCATGCTTCAATAAACGAATTAGAATTAGGATATAATATAGTAGCTTTTATTAATTTAACTATGACTCCAGAGTTAAAAGCAGAATTTTGTGAGTTTATCCAAGCATGTCCAAATGTTATTGAATGTAACTGTGTTTCAGGAAATTACTCTATGGTTATTAAGGTAGCTTATCAAAGAACGGTTGAACTAGATGTTTTAATAAGTCATCTTCAGAAATATGGAAATACTGAAACTCAAATAGTATTTTCAACACCTGTTAAGTTTAGAGGAATATCAATAATGGATTTTCAGTAAATTAGAATGGTCGGTGTTTTTTTGTGTAATGCAATTTAGTAAAAATGAATACTAGAAATTTCTTCTATTGCTAAAGGCGCTAAAAATGATATATACTGATAATACAAATCACTTGAAAAAAGTTTGCAAGTTGATTTAATAAACAAATCTTTAGGAGGAATGAAAATGAAAATAGAAGTATGGTCCGATTTTGTATGTCCATTTTGCTATATAGGAAAAAGAAGATTAGAAATAGCTTTAAATAAATTTAAACACAAGGATGAAGTTGAAGTGATTTTTAAGAGCTTTGAACTTGATCCAGGAGCTAAAAAGAAATACGATGAAAATATTCATGAGCTTATAGCTAAAAAATATGGAATACCATTAGAACAAGCTAAAGGATCAAATGCTAAGCTAGTAGAACAAGCAAAAGAAGTTGGTCTTAATTTTAACTTTGATGATTTGATTCCAACAAATACTTTTGATGCTCATAGATTATCACATTATGCAAAAACTGAAGGTAAGATGAATGAGTTAGCAGAAAGATTATTAAAGGCATATTTTGTAGATTCCTTAAATCTTTCTGATCACAAAGTATTAGCTGTCCTTGCAGGAGAGGTAGGCCTTAATGAAGAAGAAGCTTTAAAGGTTTTAGAATCAGAGGAGTATGGCACTAATGTAAGAAATGATGAAAAGACTGCCTCAAAACTTAATATAACAGGTGTTCCTTTCTTCGTTTTTAACAATAAATATGCAGTATCTGGAGCACAACCACCTGAATTATTTTTAGAAGTTCTTGAGAAAGTAAAAGCAGAAGAATCTTCTGTGCAGGAAGTAGATATTTTATCAGATGATAGAAATTCAAACTCTGGAATTTGTTCTGATGGTAAATGTGAAATTTAAAGATAAATAACGAGGAGAAAATATGGAATTATAGGAGGAATAATCTTAATTCTGTATGGAGTAATTCCAACATTACAACCTTCGAATTCTAACTTTGGAAAGGTATATGCTGCTTATGGGGGAGTATTTATTGTCTTATCTATACTGTGGGGATGGAAAGTTGATAATGTAATACCTAATAAATTTGATATACTTGGAGGATTAATAGTTTTAGTTGGGGTTCTTGTAATTATGTATGCACCTAGAAGTTAATAAAGCTCTGTAGAAGTCACAATAAAAATAAGTGTATTAAATATCAGTAATTCTGACATATAGATCATGGAATAAAAGTAATGTCTAACTTTAATATAAAGTAAAGCACCAACTTCTAAAAAGTTGATGCTTTTTTAATTTCTAATGACCACCTTTAAAAATATCTCCACCTGGAGTCATATCATTCATCATTCCCATATTACTTGAAGCTAAGGATAATCCTACGAAAATTATTATGGCAACAATAATAACACCAATTAAAACAGTAAATCTTTCTTTCTTTTCTAAATTGAAGTTGTTTTTAATGGCAAAACTTATAAAAGAAATAACTATCCCAAGAGGAATTAGATAAGAAACATATTTAGGACTTTCTTTAAAATGTGATATTCCTCCACTAATCATACCTATACCTATAGCCAAGGTTAACGAAAATATAACAAGTTTTATACTTTCCGTAGGAGACATGTGATTTTGGTTTATTACAACTTCATTAAAAACTGATCCTATAATAAAAAGGCTAAGACCAATAAACAATATAATAGAGTATCTCATCATGTTAAAAGGCATTAACACTATACCGCTAGATGTCATTCCTATTCCTAAGAAATAAATAACATAAACTAAATATTTGTAAATTAAATTTTTCATGTTTTTTTCTCCTGTCATAATCTAAATCAAGTTATTATTAGTATTTTAAAATAAATTTATGTAGAAATTGTGTAGAAAATATATTTTTCTTTAGGTGGGAGATAGTTTATGATTAGTGTTTAAGTAAAGAGCTATATTAGAAAAACAAAAAGTAGACATAGAAAGGCATGTCTACTTTTTGCTTAAATTAAGTTTTAAATTACTTTAAATTATGCAAGAGAATTTAAAGCAGTAGTGAATTTTAAATTGCTAGAACCTTTCATAGAATCTATAACCGCATTCCATTTTTCACTAAGATACTTAACTTCTCTAACTCGAGCATCTCCATCATATTCTCCTTTAGCCAGAAACTTGTTGTATACTGAGGATAGCTGGTCTTTGATTTTATCATCATTTGTCAAATCAATATTTCTATAAAGTTCATCATAGTATCTTTTAGTTGTATGAAAATCATCAGTTCCATTTTTAAGTTCATCCAAGGATTGTTTTGCTTTTTCTCTCCAACCAGCTTGAATAAGTGCGGGATCTGTTGAATTCATAATAGCTGTCTCAAATGTTTCTAAGATTTTTGTATATTTATCAGTTTCATTATTAACGTATTTATCTGATATAGAATTAAATTCCTCACGATATTTTTCAGGTACAAGCTTCTCTGATATATATTTAAGTTCCATTTGGGTTTGACTTATGTGCATACCAAAGGTATTACTATCTTGCTGCTGACCTTGTAGGGACTCTGTTGAGGTAATTATTGCATTTGCAAGGGTTTCTTTCTGCTTGTCACTTAATTCACTCATATTATTTATGCAATTTTCAAAGTCATAATAGGCAAGTGGTTCGCCATTTTTATTTTTAACTATAACTTTTAATTCAGGAGTTCTATTTTCAATTTCATCAAAATCTATCTTTACATTCCTTAGTTTTTTCTTAGCTTCTTCGATGTTTTTCTTTTCTTCATCTGATAGATGTACAGAAGCTTGTCCCTCTTTTGTGCTTAAATCAATGGCTTTTAAAGTATTTAATTTTGGACGACCATTTTGTAAATCATGAACAAAATTAGGATTTCCTTTAGCTATTTTAGCATTTATGCTTTTTATACTTTCACCTTTAACATGTTTGTAAATATCTGTGTAATAATATGATGGAATGTTTATTGACATATCTTTTATCTCCTTAAATTTAATTATTTTTCCTCATAGTTATATACTCGTATCCTTTTAAAGAAAATTAATGCTTAATTAGTATAAAATGTATATATCGGGAGGAACAAACGATTTAGTTGTAAATAAATTAAGTTAAATTATTTAAAATGTAGGTATTTAATAGCATAAAATATGGGTATTTTAGAATTGAGCTTTATGCTATAAGTATTGTAACAACTTAATTTAAAAGAAATCTTACTTATAAACAATTAAATTTATTTATATAATGGGAGGATAGAAAATGAAATATAATAACCCTGTAATTAAAGGATTTTACCCTGACCCTAGCGTATGCAAAGTGGGGGATAAGTATTATCTTGTGTGCAGTACAATGCAATATTTTCCGGGCGTTCCAATATTCCAAAGTGAGGACCTTATTAATTGGCAGCAAATTGGACATTGTCTTACAAGAAAAAGCCAGATAGAATTAAATAAAGTAAAAAGTTCTGGAGGAGTTTTTGCTCCAACAATAAGGTATTTTAATGGAGTTTTTTATATGACTACTACCAATAGCTCTACTGGGCAGAACTTTTATGTAGTGACAGAAGATATTTACGGGGAATGGTCTGAGCCTATCTATGTAGATCAAGGAGGAATAGATCCTTCTTTATACTTTGAAGATGACAAAACATATTTTATGAGCAATGGGAAAGATGATAATGGGATCTGTGGCATAGTTCAGTGTGAAATTGATGTTAAGACAGGTAAAAAGCTAACATCAAGTCGTACAATTTGGCAAGGTTCAGGTGGTCGTTTTCTTGAAGGTCCCCATATGTATAAAATAGGAGAAAAATATTATCTTATGGCAGCTGAAGGAGGAACCGAGTTTGGTCATATGGTAACTTATGCACGTGGAGAATCTCCTTATGGTGATTTTGAAGCATATCCTTATAATCCTGTTCTCACAAACCGTAATTTAGGTGCTTATGAAATACAAGCAGTGGGTCATGGAGATCTTGTTCAAGATAATAGTGGAAACTGGTGGATACTTCATCTTGGTTTCCGTCAAATAGATGAATGGATTCCATATCATCACTTGGGACGAGAAGTTTTTCTTACACCAGTTACCTTTGGAGAGGATGATTGGTTTACAGCAGGAGATAAAGGTACAACAATCAAAACTTTTGATACAAATCGAATAAATGATAGGGTTATCCAAAGAGAGAAAAAATGCTATACCTTTAAAAATACAGAATGGGATAAGGATTGGTGCTATTTACGTCTGCCTCATTTTGAAAATTATTTACTTGAAGAGAATATGTTAAAGCTGAAAGGAACTGAAATAACCCTTGATGAAGTGGATTCACCAACATTCATAGGGCTACGTCAAAAAGATTTCAATGCAATTATTTCTTGTGATGTAAGTATATCAGAAGGTGAAGCAGGTATTACATTATATATGGATGAAAATCATCATTACGATTTAGCGATACGAAAAAAGAAGAATGGATATGAGGTTATTGAAGGGCTAAATATTGGTGATATTAAATCTATAGAAAAAGTTGTGGATTTAAAAGATATAAATACAGCTTCACTTGTTATTTCTGCAAACAATACTTATTATAACTTCTTTATTGAAAAGGAAGGTAAACAAATTTATCTTGGCAAGGCACAAACTAAATATCTCTCTTCTGAGGTTGCTGGAGGATTTACAGGTGTTATTATTGGTTTATATGCCTATGATAAAAACTGTACCAATTATGGGGAGTTTACAAACTTCAAGTGCCAGTATAGTGAAAATGGTGAATAATTAACATACTAGGTATTAATATAAAAATACAATCATAATATAAATTAATTATTATGTTTATAATAGAAAGTATTTTTGATGAAGGATATCAATATATGAAAAGTATAAAAGCAGTTTTAAAAAGTAAGCCTATAGGAAAGATAATTATCATAGTAGCTTCCATTATGTTATCATACTTACTCATATCATTATTGTTTACAACTCATTATTTTTTTAATACAACAATAAATGGAGTAAATGTATCTTTAAAATCACTAGATGATACAAACAATATAATTAAAACTTATATAAAAGATTATAAGTTAAAATTGATAGAAAGGGATGGAGAAACAGAAGAAATATTAGGACAAGATATAGGAATGCAGTATAATGAGAAAAATAATATTTCAGAAATTCATAAAAAACAAAATCAATTTAAGTGGATAAGTTCTTTTTTTAGTAACCAAGAATATTATTTAGATGATTTATTTCTTTATAATAAAGAAGCTTTAGAAAATAGAATAAGTAAATTAAATTGTCTAAACAAAGAAGTTATAGAACCTAAAAATGTGAGCTTTGAATATTCAAATGGTTCCTACGAAGAAGTTAAAGAAGTATATGGAAATAAGATATATAAAGATAAGTTAAATGAAGCTATAACCTTAAGTATATCAAAAGGAAACATAACCTTAGATTTAGATGAAAATCTCTGTTATGACAATCCAAAATACACTTTAAGTTCAAGAAAAACTATGACAACTAAGAATTTACTTAATAAATGTATATCAGCAAAAATAACTTATTTATTTGGAGACAAGAGAGAGATTCTAGATAGTGATACAATAAATAAGTGGCTCAGTGTTGATGAAAATTTAGATGTAGTTATAAACGAAAAACTAATTAAGGAATATGTTGAAGCTTTAGGCAAAAAATATGACACAGTTGGTATTTCGAGAAAAATAAAAGCATCAACTGGTAAAATCATAGAGGTTAACGGTGGCTTTTATGGATGGAAAATTAATTGTGCTGCTGAGAAAAAATCACTATTAGAAAGTATAAAACAGGGCGAATCTCTTGAAAAGGAACCTATATATTCACAAAAGGGTGTATGTAGAGAAGAAAATGATATTGGAAGTTCTTATGTAGAAATTAATATAACAAGACAACATTTGTGGTTTTATAAAAATGGGAAACTTATAACTCAAGGTGAAGTGGTAACAGGTGATCCAAGTAAAGGAAATTCCACAAAGCTTGGGGTGTATATGGTTAACTACAAAGAAAAAGACTCAACCTTAAGAGGTGATAATTATGAGTCAAAGGTAACTTATTGGATGCCTTTTAACGGAAATATAGGAATACATGATGCAAGCTGGAGATATTCCTTTGGAGGGAATATATATAAAGGAAATGGAACTCATGGCTGTGTAAATGCACCATTATATTTAGCTAAAACAATTTTTAATAATATAGAAGAAGGTACGCCTATTATTTGTTATGAAGAATAGAGACGTAGTAGTATTAACTAGTAAAAAAGCTAAATGACTAACAATAAGCATAGTCATTCAGCTTTTCTTTTTTAGTTACTAAACTGATTTTACTTGATTATTACCTTTATCTTGATTATTTCTTCCCTTCATTTTATCAACATTGCTCTTGTCATTCTTGTTTCTATTATATTGAGAGCTACCCATTAACATCACCACCTTCATTTTTTATTATTCACGGAAAAAGTTTGCTTTATTCATATATAGAAATAAGTTCGCCCCTCAAACAGTGGTGATAATAAGTAATGGCAGAAAATATTTAATAAAGATGGAAAAAGAAAAATAATATATGATATAATCACTATGAGTATTAAATTACAAAAGGGGGCATTACAATGTATAGGATAACACTTGTACCAGGAGATGGCATCGGGCCTGAGGTTGCAAATGCAACAAAAAGGCTAATAGATGCTACAGGAGTTAAGATTACTTGGGACATACAAGATGCAGGAGAAAATATGATTAAGGAGCATGGAACTCCATTACCTGAATCTGTAAAAGAATCTATAAAAAATAACAAAATCGCTTTAAAAGGACCAATCACAACACCAGTTGGGACAGGGTTTAGAAGTGTTAATGTTGCACTTAGAAAAGAGTTCGATTTATATGCTAATGTTAGACCTGCTAAAACATATAAAGGTATACCATCAAGATATGAAAATGTGGATATTATTATAGTAAGAGAGAATACTGAAGATCTATATGCAGGTGTAGAACATATGATTGGGGAAGATGCAGCTGAAAGTATTAAGATATTTACTAGAAAAGGCTGTGAAAGAATTATACGATATGCTTTTGAGTTTGCAAGAAAAGAAGGAAGAAAAAAAGTAACTGCTGTACATAAAGCTAATATAATGAAATGTACTGATGGTATGTTTTTAAATATTGCTAGGGAGATTTCAAAGGAGTACCTAGACATAGAATTTGAAGACATGATAGTAGATGCAATGTGTATGAACTTAGTTCAAAATCCAGAAAAATACGATGTTTTAGTATTACCTAATCTTTATGGTGATATAGTATCTGATTTATGTGCTGGTCTTGTTGGTGGCTTAGGAGTTGCACCTGGTGCAAATCTTGGAAAAGATATAGCAATATTTGAAGCTGTACATGGAAGTGCTCCAACTATTGCTGGGAAAAACTTAGCAAACCCAACAGCTATGATGCTTTCTGGAGTTCAAATGCTAAGATACTTAGGAGAAACAGAGGCTGCTAATAAAATTGAGAAAGCTATTTCAAAAGTTCTTGGAGAAGGTAAGTATGTTACAAGTGATTTAGGCGGACAATTAGGAACAACTGAATTCACTGATAAAATTATAGAAACACTTTCAGAAGTTTAGTAGTGATTAAATAAATATAAGAATATAAAAGAAGGAGAAACCTAGATTGTGGTTGCTCCTTCTTATTTTTATTTAAAGAATTTTGTAGATACAAAAAACACTTGACTTAGAGTTAACTCTAACATATTGAAGCATTAATTGAATATGTTGCACTCTTTCAAGAGGGTGATGAAACTATCGAGGCAAGAAAGAATATATTAAAGGAACAACGTAAGCATCTGAAAGAAAAAATGGAAAATATGAAGGCAACATTAGAACGACTAGATTATAAAATAGAAAGATATGAAAAAGGCATAGTTACGAAAATAAATGAAGTAAAAAGAATAGATGATTAGTATTTTCTACATAATAGATATAAAAATATAAAATTAAGACCTCTTTACACTTATTTTAAATTAAAAAGTGTAAAGAGGTTTTTTAGTTTAATAAGATTTGACTTAGAGTTAAAAAAACATTAATAAGGTAACAATCTAATTAATATAATTGATTCTAAGGAGGATTTGTTTATGCATATACCTGATAATTATTTAAGCCCATCAACTTGTGCTGTTTTTGGAGCAATTATGATACCTATATGGAGAAAAGTAAGTTTAAAAATAAAAGCTGAAATAACAAGAGAGAAAATGCCTCTCCTTGGGGTAGCAGCAGCTTTTTCATTTTTAATAATGATGTTTAATATCCCTCTTCCAGGAGGAACTACAGGACATGCTATTGGAGGTGCTCTTGTTGCTATTATGCTTGGACCTTATGTTGCTGTTATAACAGTTACTATAGCTCTTGTAATTCAGGCATTATTTTTTGGAGATGGAGGGATTTTATCGCTAGGAGTAAATTGTTTTAATATGGCTTTTATAATGCCATTTACAGCGTTTTATTTATTTAAACTAACAAAAAAAATCTTTAAAACACAAAATGGAGAATATATTGGAGCATTTCTTGGAGGATATATTTCTGTAAATATGGCAGCGTTACTTGCAGCTATTGAATTTGGTATCCAACCAATTTTATTTAAAGATTCTTTAGGCTTGCCATTATATAGTCCATATAGTTTGGCTATTTCTATTCCAGCTATGATGATACCTCATTTATTATTAGTTGGAATTTTAGAAGGGATAATTACTGTAGGTGCCTATAGTTATATAAAAAAAGTATCCCCAGATATAATATACAAAGGAAAAACAAGCAAAATAAAACCTTTATACATTATAATATCAATTCTTATTATAGCTACTCCATTAGGTCTTTTAGCAAGCGGAACAGCTTGGGGAGAATGGGGAACAGAAGAAATACAGAATATTATAGGCTTTATACCAAAGGGGATGGAAGAAGGACTACAATTTAATTCTCCAATTCCAGATTATAACTTTGGATTTTTTAATGAATATTTGGGATATATTTTATCAGCCTTATTAGGAGTATTATTCATATTGATCATTTTTATGGTTATGGGCAAAGTAAATTTCAAGAGAAATAAAAAAGGTGATTAAATGATTCCAAAATGGCTTTCAGAAAAGGATAATTATATCCCAAGGAAGGAAAAAAACTCATACATTGAAAAAAGCATTTTCTCCTTAATTAAGACAATTTCTATAATCAGACAAAGTAAAGATCAAGACAAACTAATTTATTCAATAAATCCAACATTGAAGGTCATAAGTATTATAGTAATTATACTTTGTGTATCTCTTTCAAGAAGTTTTCAATATACATTGGTAGTAGATATATATGTGTTGATTAACCTTTTTCTCATGGAAAAGAAATCAAGAAAGGGGATAATGGCTAAAAGTCTAATATTTCCTTTACTAACTTTAATAGCATTACTTCCATCTATGTTTTATGGGAATATACTTAATAGTTTGGTAATTTTTCAAAAGCTACTTATAACTATATTACTTATAAATTTGTTATCCCATAATACTAAATGGAGTGAGATTAGTAAGTCATTAAAACTATTGTTTATACCAGATACATTTATATTGATTATAGATATAACCATAAAATATATAGTTCTTTTAGGAGAATATTCTATTAATCTTTTATATGCATTAAAACTTAGGTCAATTGGCATAACTTTAAATAAATATAATTCTCTCACAGGAATAATGGGAAATTTATTTATTAAGTCTTATAAAATGAGTGAAGAGATGTACCATGCTATGGAATGTAGAGGGTTTATAGGAGAATATTCTACAAAGGTAAATTTAAAATTCAAGAAAATAGACTATGCATATTTGCTCATAAATATAATTTTGTTTAGTCTATTTTTATGTACAGTAGTAAAAAGTTAAGGGGAATTTTCATGATAAAAATAGAGAATGTTTCATTTGCATATAAAAATAAAATAGCTCTTGATAATGTAAATATTAATATAAATGAAGGTGAATCTATAGCCATTATTGGACCAAATGGAAGTGGGAAGTCCACTTTTTTAAAATTATTAAACGGCATTATTTTTTCAAACAAAGGTAAGTATATATTTGATGATACTGAAATAAATGAAGAAACATTAAAGGATACCAAATACTTAAAGTTATTTCATAAAAGGCTGGGATTTGTATTTCAGAATTCAGACACTCAGTTATTTTGTTCTACTGTATTTGAAGAAGTATCATTTGGACTTTTGCAAATGGAACTTTCTGAGGATGAGGTGGATAAAAGAGTAGGTGATTGTTTAAGTCTTCTTAACATAGAAAAGCTTAAGGATGAACATCCATATAATTTAAGTGCAGGAGAAAAGAAAAGAGTTGCACTTGCTAGTGTTTTAGCCATGAATCCAGAAGTGATAATTTTGGACGAGCCAATGAATGGAATAGATCCAAAAGGAAAAAGATTTTTAAATGAGTTATTAGCGGCTCTGAATAAAAGCGGTAAAACCATAATTTGTGCAACTCATGATTTTGAATATGTAGAAGGCATTTTTAATAGAGCTATTGCATTTTCAGAAGATCATAAAATAGCAAGAGACGATAAATACGAAAATATTATAAATGACAAAGATTTTCTAAGAAGCTATAACATTATATAAAAGAGTTGACTTAGAAGTTCTATCTAGTTAGGAAAAATCTGAATAAAGGAGAAATTAGTATGGAATATGTAAAATTGAACAATGGTGTAAAAATGCCAGTACTAGGTTATGGAGTGTATCAGATCGTAGAGCAAGAAGAATGTGAAAGATGTGTGTTAGATGCAATTAGTGTAGGTTATCGTTCAATTGATACTGCCCAAGCTTATGGCAACGAAATGGCTGTTGGAAGAGCAATAAAGAAATCAGGGGTACCTAGAGAAGAGTTATTCATCACTACAAAGGTATGGATTTCTAATGCAGGCTATGAAAAAGCTAAGAAATCTATTGAAGAATCATTAAAAAAACTCCAATTAGATTATTTAGATTTATTATTGATACACCAACCTTTTGGTGATTACTATGGAACATATAGAGCTATGGAAGAATTATATAAAGACGGTAAAATCAAAGCCATAGGTGTTAGTAATTTCTATCCAGATAGATTAATTGATTTAATTCAATTTAATGAAATTGTTCCAGCAATTAACCAAGTTGAGACACATCCATTTAATCAACAAGTAAAAGCTCAAGAAATTATGAATAAATATGGCGTACAAATTGAGTCTTGGGCTCCTTTTGCTGAAGGTAAAAATGATATGTTCATGAATGGAACTCTTAAGGCAATTGGAGATAAATATAATAAATCCAATGCACAGGTTGCCTTAAGATACTTAATTCAAAGAGGTGTAGTTGTCATTCCTAAAACAGTAAATAAAGATAGAATGATTGAAAATTTTGATGTGTTTGATTTCAAGTTATCAAAGGATGATATAGTTATAATAGCTAAGTTGGATAAAAAGGAGAGTGCATTTTTCTCTCATTATGATCCCAAAATAGTAGAATTTATAACAAGTTTAGCAAGATAAGATAAATTATTATATAAATAGCATGTGCTTTATAAGTTTAACGTAACTTCATTATATAAATACATTATTTATGCCATCGGATTTAGAAAGTCTGGTGGCATTTTTATCTTTCAAAATATATCAAAAAGTTTTTGAACTTTTTTTTTAATTATGCGTTTAATAAATGAGAGATGAAAATAAAAGATTAGGAGAGAATTATATGGAATCTTATTTAGGTAAATTTGTTAAAGTTAAAATGGACAGACCATTGGGTTCTAAGCACCCTAAACATAACTTTATATACTCTTTAAATTATGGCTTTATCCCTAATACAACAGCAGGAGATGGGGAAGAGATTGATGTATATATTATTGGAGAATTTGAACCTTTAGAAACATATGAAGGATATGTTGTAGCAATAATAAAAAGAATAAATGATATTGAAGATAAATTAGTGGTTTGTAAAGAATTAAACAAATATAGCAAAGATCAGATAAAAGCATTAGTGGAATTTCAAGAAAGATTTTTTGAATCTACTATAATAACTTATTAGACATTAAAAAGTGTCTATATTCAAAGGAGGTGAACTTTAGTAAGAGTTTGATAAGTTGTAATACAATCTCTTACTAAAGATAATTTATGAATGCAATAAATATAGAAAATCTTAGTAAATCCTATGATGGAAAGACTAATGTATTAAAAAATATAAATTTAAGTATACCAAAGGGTGAGATATTTGGCTTTCTTGGCCCTAATGGTTCTGGAAAAACAACTACAGTTAGAATTTTAAATGGAATTCTTTCTTTAACCTCAGGATATGCTGAGATTTTAGGAATTCCTGCAAATGAAAATAATCTGGATATTCATAGATTATGTGGAGTTATGACTGAGAGCTCTTCCTGTTATGAAAATCTCACTGCTGAAGAAAATTTATTGTTTTTTGGAAAGATGCATGGAGTTGAAGAAAGATCCCTTAAAGAAAGTACAAATACTATATTAAAAAGACTGGATTTACTAGATGTAAAAGATAAAAAAGTGAAGTCATTTAGTACAGGAATGAGAAAGAGAATTTCTTTAGGAATAGCATTAATTCATAATCCTAAGATTTTATTCCTTGATGAACCTACCTCTGGCTTAGATCCAGAAAATGCACTAAATGTTACAAGGCTTATAAAAGAGCTTGCTGAGGAAAATCAGGTTACAATTTTTCTTTGCACTCATCAATTAAAATATGCTGAAGATATCTGTACTTTATATGGTTTTATTAATGATGGAAATATCTTAGGCTTTGGTACATTTCATGAGCTTGCCTCAAGAAAAAATGCTGGTCTTAGGTTAAGGGTTAGAGGGAAAAATATTTCTAAAGAATTTGGGCTTATCCATGAAGGTAATGATATATATAGTAAACCTATTTTAGGAGACAAAGAGGCAAATCTTTTAATACAAGGCATACTTACAAATGGCGGTGAAATTTATGAAGCCATGCAGCAGAAATGGTCTTTAGAAGAATTGTATTTTAAATATATAAAAGGAAATTCTAATATTTAAGGTTATGGAGTGGTTAGAATATGAATAGAAATGAAAAAGCTTTAATATGGAAAGATATAAATGAAATAACAAAAGCAAAACGTGTTATTATGCCTATGACTATTGTCCCACTTATTATGGTAGTAATTATACCTTTAGGGATGTTGATAGGTATAAAATTTATGGGAAATGATTCAAGTATGCTTACAAAGATGGCTCCTCTTATAGAAAAATTACCTTCTGAATATGCAGATTACAATCAAGCTCAGCTTTTAATAAAAATAATTATAGATTTTATGTTTCCGTCATACTTTCTTATAATTCCAATAATGTGCTCAGCAGTTATTGGAGCCAGTAGTTTTGTTGGAGAGAAGGAACATAAGACTTTGGAATCTTTGCTTTACACACCGATATCTATGGAAGAACTTCTTAGGGCAAAGATTTTAGGAGTTTTTATACCTTCTTATATTGTAACTTTAATTTCGTTTGTAGTCTTTGGAATAATAATTAATGTAGGAGGTTTTATATATTTTGGAGGACTTATATTTCCAGATGTAAAATGGCTCATAATTATAATATTGATTTCTCCTGCAATGAATTTATTATCCTTAATATTTACTGTGAGAATATCAGCAAAATCTGAAAGTTTTCAAGAAGCTCAACAGGTAAGTGGACTTCTTGTCATTCCAGTGATTCTTATATTAATAGGCCAAATGACAGGTATGTTTTTACTTAATAACTTTGCAATGCTAATAGGGGGAGTTGTTATTTTGTTACTCGATTATATATTGATAAAGAAGATTTCCTCTAAGTTTGTACCTGAAAAACTAATATAAATATCTTACTGCTAAAAAGAAATTTTGATAAATGAGTATATTGTTGCTAAAATTAAGTTATAACTATTATTAATAGATAAACTAAATAAGGAGGCAGAATATGGATTGGAAATATGAAAACAACAAGATATATAGTGTAGATGAAAAAGGTGACTTAATGGCAGAAGCAACCTTTACCCACAAAAATAATGGAGAAATAGATATAGATCACGTTTATGTTAATCCAGTGCTAAGAGGAAAAGGTGTAGCTGGCAAAATAATGGAGGTTATGGTAAATTATCTAAGAGAAAATAAACTTAAAACAACAGCTACTTGTTCATATGCTAATGGTTGGTTTAAAAAGAATGAAGAAGAGTATTCTGATGTAATTTCAAAGGATATGTGGGATCAACCTATTGCATGTAGAATAGATGGAAAGCATTAATATATAAATTTATATATAGATTTTAAAATTTTAGTTTGGGGGTATATTTATGAATAAATTTAAATCAATTTCAGCAGATTCTTTTCATTTTAGTCCATTTAAGATGATAGGAAAAGATAGCATGCTTATTACAGCAGAAAAAGATGGAAAAGTAAACAGCATGACTGCATCATGGGGTGGACTAGGAGTTATGTGGAGGAAAAATGTAGCTTATATCGTAGTTAGAAATAGTCGTTACACAAAGGAATTTATAGATGCTTCAAATTCCTTTTCTCTTTCATTTTTTGAGCCTAATAAATATGGTGAAGTACTAAGATATATGGGAACAGTATCTGGAAGAGATGAAAATAAGATTAAAGGAGCCAATGTTACAGTAGGTTATTATGAAGGAGTTCCTTATATTGATGAAGCTTCAATAGTTTTAGTATGCAAAAAGATGAGCTGTCAAACAATTACTCCAGACAGTTTTGTTATGGATGATTTGGAAGAAAAATTTTATAAGGATAAGGATTATCATAATCTTTATATTGGAGAAATTATTGAAATTATGAGACAAGAATAAGATAGATATGATTTATTGCTGATAAATCATATTCTAATATTCATATATTGTGATATTCTAGTATTCTTATATTCTTAAGAATATGCTGGTAAAATGCGCTTTGATCTCTATTTGTATCCTTAAATAAGAATCAAAAGAGCTATAGCAGTAAACTAATAAAGAAACAAAGACTTATTATATACAGGACAAGCATCTATTGAAGGATAAAGTGAGGGGAAACTCATTTTATTTTAGAAAGAGATGTTATGTCCTTTTTTCATTCCGCTGTACATTATGTTGTACCGAAGAAGACAGTAAAAGAAAGTGCGTAGAATCATCTACCAAATGGAAGGCAATATTATTATTTATAGAATGATATGGAGACTACGCTCAAAGAGTTGGTAAAAGACATTGATGATAAGGCAGTTATTCTTGAAATTGATACTAAAAAGGCTTTGGATGAAAGAAATTAATGAAACTAATACATTATGGACAGAAGTTGAAATCGAAGAATTAGAAGCTCGTGAAGAGTATATTACATGTTTATGTTGTTGGCGAATATAATTAGTTTGTTAACATATTTTGGATAATTTAAAATAAAATTAGATTATTTAGAGCATGTTTTTCATTAGTAAGAAACTACATAAGGTAGGAAATTACCTATTTTGTGTAGTTTCTTTAAAATATTATATCAAGGAGAGGAAACAAATGAGTGTTTTAACAAAATATATCTCATTATATGAATTAGATGGTGAAAATACTTTAATGTTAAATGCATTATTTGGAGCAATTGATGTAATTGATACAGAAACAAAAGGAAAAATTGAACGTATAAAAAGTATGGAGAATTTAGATGAGAAATTTATAGGCGAGAATCTAATGAAATCTTTAAGGAATAGGGATATATATTTTCTAGTCACGAGGAAGAATTAGAAGAACTAAAACGCCAAAAAAAAATGCATGAATATTTATGTGAAATTGCAATTCTACATGTAATTTGTCCAACCATGTTTTGTAATTTAAAATATAGTTACTGTTTTGAACTAAAACATATAAAAGATAATACAACTGTGATGATGCAGTAGTGGTTAGAAATATTAATAAAATTGATTTCTAAAATTAAACCATATTTAAAACGTTTTAAAAGTAGCTAAGATAAAAAATACTATTCAATTTATATAGAGTGAAGCAATAGCTATATATTATACTTTTAGATTTTTAAATTTAATTTTAACAATAAAGATATTTTATGGTTCAAAATACTGTAATTCCATATTGGAACATTGCAGTATTTTTTTGTATCTTCATTATGTCTACATTATGTCTACTGCTTGGTGTCATAAGTCTTCATAGTTTTTCTTCTATCTTTTTGATAAGTTTAATAATAGATTATTGATTTCAGATGATCTTTAGTAAAAAGTTAAAAATCTTGATACAAGTATTCTACAATTATTCATGTTTAGGTAGAAGAACTTTTAGCTGTATTCTTGAAAAAAGTAACGTATAAAAAAATAATGTTCTATACTTGAAAATATATCAACTAATATATGCAACTTATTTCTTTAAATGTGAATCAATATTTGAATAGCAGTAACAATTAGAATTAAATTATTTTATTACAGAAACAATTACAGTATAATATTATTGTAAAAACATTGAATTATAGTAATGAAATGGATTGATAGTGTTATAAAGTAGTGGAATACTAATCTGTTTTTACATGAAGTTAACAAAATAGATCAATCATTTTATGTAAATTATACAACAATGTATTATTTATAAGCTATTGTTATAGGTATGAATAAAAAGAGGGAGGAGTAGGACATGATTAAGATTTTGGTTTTAGAAGATGATAAAGAAATTAATCAACTTATTTGTAAGGTATTAGAAGATAATAATTATTTTACAACTTCTGCCTTTACAGGATTAGATGGAATAAGATATTTAAAATCAGAAAAATTTGATCTAGTATTACTAGATTTAATGTTACCTTTTATGAGTGGAGATAAAATTTTAAGTGAGCTTCGTACATTTTCACAAGTTCCAGTTCTTGTAATTTCTGCCAAAGAAACAACACAGATTAAAGTAGATTTACTTCGATTAGGAGCAGATGATTATATAACAAAGCCATTTGATCTTGATGAGATTGTAGCTAGAGTTGAGTCAAACTTGCGACGTAGTAGAAATGAAAACAAAGAAGAACAAAAGTGTATACTTAAAAATAAGGATATCGAAATGAATTTGCTTGAAAAAGAGGTAAAGGTTGGTGGAAAAGTACTTCAATTAACAGCAACTGAATATAAAATTTTAGAACTCTTTTTATGTAATCCTCAAAAATTATTTTCTAAGGCTAATTTATTTGAAAGCATTTGGAATGAAGATTATATTGTAAGTGATAATACTATTAATGTATATGTTAGTAGATTACGACAGAAGTTAAAAGTTGCAAATCCGCATATGGAATATATAGAAACTCTTTGGGGCTTAGGATATCGTTTGTCGAAGTAAGTATTTATATTTTTTTTATTAATTTGTAAGGATTTTGTTAGAATTACTTATTATGATAAAAGTATAGGATGATTTTCAAATCCAAACTAATAGTTAAGAAAAATTTTAATAACAGGGAGTGCGATATAGTTATATTAACAGGAAATCAACACTAAATAAACCTATGTTAAAAAATATTCAGTAATTTATAAGGGGCTCTATTTGGAGAAAGATAAAATAAAAGAAAGTGGAGTATTTGAATATGGAAGAAATTATTTTAAGGGCAATTGATTTGAATAAAAAATATAATCAAACTAAAGTTTTAAACAATGTAAATATTACTATAAAAAAAGGTAGAATATATGGATTTGTTGGACAGAATGGAGCCGGAAAAACTACGGTTATGAGAATTATATCAGGTCTTTCTATCGCTGATTCTGGGTATATAGAAATGTTTGGGGTATCAGATAGAAAAGGATTAATAGAAGAAAGAAAACGTATGGGATCTATGATCGAAACACCAGCTTTTTATCCATATATGACAGCATATGAGAACATTGAAGCAGCACGAATAGCTTACGGAATTCCGAGTAAAGATTCAAGTGAGAAAGCTTTAGTTGCTGTTGGGTTACAGGATACAGGAAAGAAAAAAGTGCAAGATTTTTCAATGGGAATGAAACAGCGTTTAGGTATTGCAATATCTATACTTAATGAACCGGAGTTTCTTGTTCTGGATGAACCTACAAATGGGTTAGATCCAATTAGCATGATAGAAATACGAGATTTAATAGCTAGTTTAGCACGTGACAAGAATATTACCATTTTAATTTCTAGCCATATATTGGAGCAGTTATACCAATTAGTAACAGATTATATTATTATTCATAAAGGGCAAATCTTACGAACAATAACAAAAGAAGAATTAGATAAAGAATGTGAAAAACATATTGCTATATCAGTAGATAATACTTCACTTGCAATAGCAAGTTTAGAAAAATCACTTAGTATAAAAAAATATAAAATTATGCCTGATGATAGCATCTTACTATATGATTATGTTGATGATGTCCAGAAGGTTATTAATACACTATCAAAAGGTGAAATTATAATTAAAAAGATTAATGTAAATGGAGACAGTTTAGAAAATTATTTCATTAATCTTATTGGAGGTGTTGAAAATTTTAAATCTATTTAAGTTAGAATTATATAAATTGAAAAAGCAAAAGACACTCAAAGTATTATTACTACTTGTAATCTTGCTATCTGTTTTAAGCGCTTTTTCTGAGATTAGAATACTTGCTGAGCAAGGAGTTTCAAGCAGTGGAAAATTAAGTTATGAAAAAGCGTTTCAAGATATTTTTATGTATTTTGTATGTGCTGTATTTGCAGGTCTTTATATAGGGGCTGATTTTTCAAATAGGACAATTCAGTCTTATCTTTCTTCTGGACATAGCCGTATTTCAATAATTATAGCAAAATCGTTAGGCTTTTTCATGGGGACAACAATTATTATGTTACTTTATCCAATTACAGTTACTATTATTAATACAATTAAATTTGGGTGGGGTGAACCATTTACTTTTCTTTCATTCTGCTATATATTAAGGGTTGCTTTATTAGGTTCAATTTTAAATATTGGAACAAATAGTGTATTCGTACTTTTTGCTTTTATTTTTAAAGATATTCCCAAAACTATTTGCGCTTCATTATTATTTCCAATTTTATTTTCGTTTTTTCAGTCATTAATAGGAGATGTTATTCCAATTTTAAAGAGTGTAATCAACGTTACAACCTTAGCACAGTTGAAAAATATATCAATCGCCACAATTAGCTATCAACAAATATTTGTAATATTTTTATCATTTTTAATTATAACAATTATAACATTAAGTTTAACTTATATAATTTTTGATAAAGCAGAAATTAAATAGAGGTTAGATAAATATGAGAAATAATATGTTCATAACCAATATTATACTAATAATTCTCATATGCATAATCATTATATTATTTCTTCATTTATATCTAATAAAAAGGCAGATAAGAGCTATATCAAATCAATTGCAAAAAAATAAAGTTGAAAAAATAAATATCGCTTTAATTAATAAAGATGTTATTAATTTAGCTTCTATAATAAATAAAAATATTCTAAATCAAAAAAAACATAATTTGGATATTATAAAAAGGGAAAAAAAACTAAAGGAAGCAATTTTGAGTATTTCACATGATTTAAGGACACCATTAACATCTATTATTGGATATTTACAACTTCTGAAAAGATCAAAGCTTAATAGTGAACAAAATGAATTTGTTGAAATAGTATTAAATAGAAGTGATGGATTAAAAAAATTAATTTGTGATTTCTATGAGCTTTCTATTTTGGAAATAAGTGAAAATAAACCAAATTTCCAAAGGGTCAATATTTCAAAGGTTATTACTGAATGTGTACTTAATTACTTTGAAGAATTTGACAAGAGAAATATAGTCCCAAAATTGAAAATTTCAAAGGAAGTAGATTATGCTTATGTGGATAAATTGATGTTAGAAAGAATTATAAATAACTTATTGATAAATGCATTGCGTTATAGCAATGGCGATCTTAGTATAACTGTAACTGCATCTGAATGGATTAATATAAGTTTTAAAAATGGTATTTTTCAAAATAAAATGTTTGATCCAACTAAACTATTTGAAAAATTTTATACTGGAGATGAAGCTCGTAATAAACATGGTACTGGGTTAGGGCTTTATATAACAAAGCTTTTAATAGAAAAGATGGGAGGGCAAGTATTTGCTAAACTTCAAGACAATATGCTAGATATTACAATTTTGCTAATGAGGAAAAGTTAAGCTAAGTTTATTTGTTAGGTAATAATAAGCATCGAGAGATTTGACAGCTGAATATTAGTAAATCCTCATTATTAAAATTAAATTACGCTTATAGATAAAATATCAAAATCTGATATAGCATTTAGTGCTTACCAGGTTTTTTTTCTTTTTACTGGCTAAGATAACTTAAGTAGTGGTTATTTGGCTAATTTATATAAAAAAAGATTTATGAAAATAAAAGATGGAAAATAGAAGATATATAATACATTAAAAAATAAAATGAAGTTTGAAAGTATTACAGGAAAATTAATTCTTTATTTTTTAAAGAGGCTGTCGCATTAGCATTTTCAAAATGCTAATGTAACAGCCTCTTTACATTCATTATTCAGCAACACTTGGAATCTCTTCATTGTCGCTTGACTTCTCTTTATTGTAATAATTATTTGTAGTATTACCTGAATTATTACCAACACCATTTTTAACTGGTGAAATAATAAATCCAAAAACTACTCCAATTGAAAATGCTAAGGAAGTCAATCCCAAAACCTCTTTTTTATTCATTACGTATCCCCCTTTTATTATGAGTACCACTATATTCACATATTACTAAATTATAGTTAAACAGTATAATAATTATAACACTTTTATTCTTTATTTTTTACTTCTTTTTAAAACTACAGGATTTGAATGTCCTACAAATAATGGAACTTTTTCAATATAAACATCACTAGTTTCAAGTCCAAACCATCTTGCTGGAGTAACAGTAATTTTCTTTATTAATAATTTTGATCTAAGTATAAGTGAATCCCAAGACTTTAATTCTGACTCATAAGAAAGATGTTCTTGAATTAAAATAAATCGGAAGTCACTAATTTTTCTATCGGGCATAGTTGTGTAAGTTCTAGCTTGCATTTCTATTTCACCGCTTTCAACTAATTCATTTGAGATCTGGCGCAAGAAAACATTTAATTTTTGTTCTACTCTAAATCCAAGCTTTAATCGAACTTTCACAATGTAAGATGTTCCAAAGGTGTCTACATTATATTCAGCTAAATAAGGTTCATCGGTAACATCAATATTTACAAACCAATAAACATTTGCTTTTTTAGGCCTTTTGTCTAAAATGGAGTACATTATTTTTCTTTCAATATATTTTCGGCTTCCTAAGCTTGTTAAATATACCAAGTTTGTTGCATACTTAGGACGATCCTCATCTTGACGTAATTGATTTAATTGATCCTTATAATCTTCTATTGGAACTTCTTCTAGTAATCCCATCTTAATATAGTGACCTTTAATCCAAATAATCATAACTGTTAGTATTCCTAAGGCAATTAAAACAGCTACAAATCCTCCATGCATAAATTTAACTATATTTGCAATAAAGAAACAAAATTCAATTACTCCAAAGAAAATAAGTATACATATCGCAACAATAAGTGGAGTCTTTTTCTTTAATAAATAGTTAAACAATAAAATTGTTGTCATTAACATAGTAACAGTTATTGCAAGACCATAAGCTGCTTCCATATGTTCTGAATTTTTAAAGTAGAGAACTATTCCTATACAAACAATCCATAAAAGCTTATTAATTGAAGGTATATACAACTGTCCTTTAGACTTAGAGGGATACATAATATGTAATCTAGGGAATAGATTCAATTTAATTGCTTCAGAAACAAGTGTAAAGGAGCCTGAAATTAAAGCTTGTGAGGCGATAATTGCAGCTAAAGTTGAAATTACTATAGCAAATATTAAAAGTCCTTCAGGAACCATTTGAAAAAATGGATTTAGGCCTTCTATATCAGCATATTCAGTGCTATTCTTAGCTGCCAGTATCCAAGCTCCTTGACCAAAATAATTTAATAGTAAACATATCTTAACAAAGGGCCAAGACCCATATATATTATCTTTTCCAACATGCCCAAGGTCTGAATAAAGAGCTTCAGCGCCTGTGGATGATAAAAATATGCTACCAAGTATAAAGAAGCCTAGTCTATTTTCACTGCTAAAAAGTGTTTTAATTGCATAATATGGAGACAATGCACGTAATAGTGTCCAATCATGAGACATATTAATAATTCCAAAGTAAGCTAAAGCACAAAACCAAATAAGCATAATTGGACCAAATAATTTTCCAATTAAATCAGTTCCAAAATGTTGAATAAAAAATAAAGCACTTATGATTATTATTACAATTACAACAATATTATTTTGATTGTTCCCAAAAACCTCATTAAAACTTGGTATTAGATTTAGTCCTTCAATTGCTGAAGTTACAGTTACAGCAGGAGTCAACATTCCATCAGCTAGTAATGTAGAACCACCAATAATAGCTGGAACTATAAGCCACTTTGCACGCCTACGAACTAGAGTAAAAAGAGAAAAGATTCCACCTTCGCCCTTATTATCTGCATTTAATGTTATAAGAACATATTTTATAGTTGTTAAAATGGTAATTGTCCAAAAAACCATAGATAAAGTTCCAAGTATAAAACTTTCAGATACGTTACTTAAACCGCCATTACCATTTAAAACAGATTTCATTACATAAAGTGGTGAAGTTCCAATATCTCCATAAACTACCCCTAAGGTTACTAAAACTCCTCCTAAGGTCAATTTAGAAATATTATTTTGTTTTCTAATCAAATTCATATTTAATCTTCCTTTTCTTTTTTCTAGATAAAGCTATATTTATTATTTACTTTTTATCTTAAAATCATAGATAAAATAAAAAAATATATAAACTATTTTTTAAGAAAAAGGTTTATAATTGTTATAAATATCATTATCTGATATAAAAAAACAATAAAGGAGAAAAGATATATGAGTAACGTAGCTATATTAGTAGTAGATGTTCAAAATGCATTGATTGAAAAACATCCTTATAATGAAAGGAAAGTAATTGAAAATATAAAAAAGCTAATTTCAACTGCAAGAGATAATATGAAAGAAGTTATATATGTACGTCATGATGATGGAGTAGGGACTGAATTTGAAAAAGGAACATATGGATGGCAGATTTATAATGAAGTAGCACCTAATAATGATGAGTTAATTATTGAAAAACAGTTTAATAGTGCTTTTTTAAAGACAAGCTTAAGAGAATATTTAGAAAGTAAAGAGATAGATACAATAATGCTAGTAGGGCTTCAAACAGAATATTGTTTTGATGCTACTTGTAAAAGTGCCTTTGATGCAGGATATAAAATAATTATTCCAGAAGAAACAAATACAACTTTTGATAACGAATATCTTTCTGGTGAGAATCTTTATAAATTTTTTAATTATGGAATTTGGAATAACCGCTTTGCTCAGGTTATCTCAATGGAGGATGTAATAAAAACTTATCTAGATAAATAATATTCATATCAGAATTAGTTACCAGTATTTCCCAAGAAATAAACCTCATAAGGAATATAACCTTTTAATTGTAATTTAAATAAAAAACTGTTGACCCTAACATAAGGTTATAGTGTAGCATATAGGTAAAGGTTGAACATATTGTAAAAGAAATTCATAGCTAGCTAATAAATTGCAATATTAACAACCTTTGAATCAAGGCTGGAGGTATAACAATTGAAAACAGTTAAAGAAGTTTCAGATTTAACAAGAATTAGTGTGCGCGCACTACATCACTATCATAAAATTGGATTATTAAACCCAAGTGAAATCACAGATGCAGGTTACAGACTTTATGATCATAAATCTATTGAAAAATTGCAACAGATATTGTTTTTTAAGGAGCTTGATATACCTTTAAAAGATATTAAAGAAATAATGGACAGTCCAAGTTTTGATAAAATGAAAGCTTTAAAAAAGCAGGAGAAGTTGCTTGTTTTAAAACGTGATAGACTAAATGATTTAATTGATCTTATAAATAAGACAATAAAAGGAGAGAATTCAATGAGTTTTAAAGAATTTGATATGAGTGAATATTTTAATGCCTTAGAGGAATTTAAAAAAGAACATAAAGATAAGATAATTAAAGCTTATGGCAGCATAGATAAATATAATGAATTTATTGAAGGCTTGAAATCTAAGGAAGGTACAGCTAATAAGATTGCTAAAATGGCCATAACACAGTATGGAAGCATTGAAAAATATGTTGAGGCTATGAAGAAAAATTGGCAAAATGATAAGATGTTTACTAAAGCAGAACAATATGATGAGTTTAAGAGAGATCTATTGGAAGATAAGCATCCTAAATTAAGAGAATTATATAAAAAGCTTGTATCTGACTTAAGTAAAGACCCTTCTTCAAAGGAAATTCAACAAGTAGCTGAAGAAATAACTAATATAGCTAAAAAAGATTATGAAATTTTTAAAGCTGATATGGGAGATGACTATTGGTACTACATGGTACGACTTTATTTAGTCTTACCTGATTGGATAAAAGCAGTTGACAGTAAATATGGAGATGGCTCATCTAAATTTATCGGTAAAGCTCTAAAAAGTTATTTAGGATATAATAAGCCTAAGCTTGAGGTACTATATAAAAATCTTACATCTGACTTAAATAAAGATCCTCATTCAAAGGAAATTCAAGAAATAGTTCAGAAAATAGTAAATGAGACTGAGAAACAGCTTAAGGTTTTAAAAAGAGATGAAGGAGAAAATTATTGGGGCTATACAGCAGAACAATATTTATCAGATCCTACTTATATAAAAGTAATGGATAAGAAATATGGAAATGGTGCATCTAAATTTATTGGAGAAGCCCTAAAATTTTATTCTAAAAACAATTAATAAGAAAAGCTAAGCTTTATGTCTTAGCTTTTCTTATTTATATAAAAACACCTTTAGATTACCTTTATCATCAAATGTAGCTAAGAGAACATTTTTAACCTCTGTTTGATATAACCGTTTCAAATTAGACTGAACCCAATCTTCATCCTTCTGTATTTCCTTTAAGCTCTTTGAAATTATCTTACCTTCTTTAACAATTGTCCTTTGAAAATTAAAAGCTTCTGCTTGTATATTTAAATCTGAAAGAGTAGCAGGACTATATTTAGGATCCAAAAAAACAGAAATTTTCCCATCAGATTCCCAAGTTGCCAAGGCTACCTTTTTCACATCTTCTACTTTCTCTTCACGTAATTCTTCTAATAGCACATCAACTGATATTCTTGCTTTTTTTAATCCTTTATAAAGAATTTCTCCATTTTTAACAATAGTAATAGGTGAACTATTTACAATTCTTCTTAAGGCTGGGAACTTAAGAATACTAAAGATACTAATAAGATATAAAATTACTAGTACAGTTGTTGTAATCATAGAGCCTTCTAAACCAAGGTGTTCGTCAGACAAAGGGTGAGCAATTATGTTTCCAATAACTAGAGCAATAACAAAATCAAGAAGTCTTAATTGTGATATAGTTCGTTGTCCTAAGATTTTTGCCATGATAAGCAAGAAGAAATATGAAGTAATAGCACGAAGAACCCACTGAGCTCCAGTAAGGGTCTCTTGGCTTTGTAAAAAATTCATAAAATATGTACCTCCTTTATTCAAAGATTCAATGCTCATGTTATTTTACCCATTAGGCATTGCTGATTATACTAAGAAAAACAACATGATTAGTTGACATATACATGAAGTAAGAATAGAATAAATGGTATGTAATGGAAAATATAGGAGGTTTTTTTATGGAAATTATAAAAAAAGTGATAAATAAGGAAGATAGTAAAGAAGCAAGTGCAAATAAACCTGATATATATCAAGAGAAAATGCTAAATTCTAGAACTATTATAATCTCAGGAGAAATTAATCAAGAGCTAGCAGCAAAAGTTAGCATGCAGTTATTGATTTTGCAAGAAATAAGTGATGAACCTATAAAGATTTTTATAAATAGCCAAGGTGGCCATGTTGAATCTGGAGATACAATTCATGATATGATCAAATTTGTAAAGCCTAAGGTAATAATGATTGGTACAGGGTGGGTTGCTAGTGCAGGTATAACCATTTACCTTGCAGCTGATAAAGAAAATAGATATTCTTTGCCTAATACAAGATATATGATTCATCAACCATCTGGAGGAGCTAGAGGACAAAGTACTGATCTTGCTATTGAAGCTGAAGAAATAATGAAGATAAAAGATAGAGTAGCAAGATTAATAAGTGATGCTACAGGAAAACCATTAGAAGAAGTTAATGAAAACATAAATCGTAATTATTGGATGAATGCAAATGAAGCTGTAGATTACGGTATTGTAAATAAGATTATAACTAAGTATGAAGAGTTATAAAGGCTTAACTAATAATGAGTTAAAAATACTGGCTATCATAGCTATGACTATGGACCATATCGCTTATGGATTTATTACCCCAAGTACTATCACATATGAAGTTTTTAGAGCAATTGGGAAATTAACAATCGTTATAATGTGTTATATGGTTGTAGAAGGATATAAACATACACATAACATAAAAAAGTATCTATTAAGAATGTTTATATTTGCTCTCATTTCTCATATACCTTATGTATTTCTTTTCACAGGAAAAGTATCTTTATTATTTGGTGAACGTAATTTTCATACCAGCGTAATATGGTCATTACTTTTAGGGTTAATATTAATATGTGTTTGGAATGATGATAGATTTAAAAAAATATATAAGATAATTTTGTTAATCATTATTTGCTGTTTATCAACTTTAGGAGATTGGGGTATATTTGCAGTTATATTGATATTTGGATTTAATATTTATTATGGAAACAGAAAAAAACAGATGATTTTTCTTGGAATATGTGCCATGTTTATAGATATTTTAACTATTTATCAACTAAGTTTAAGGGGGGCTGGAGCTTGGTATAGTGAGATCTACCTTTTTGGTTTACTTCTTGGTATTCCTGTTTTATTAAAGTACAATGGAACCCTTGGGAAAAGCAAAAATTTGAAGTGGCTATTTTATATATACTACCCCTTGCATCAAGTGATATTAGGCATTTTAGCCCATATTTAACACAAGTAAGTTAGAAAATTAAATATTTTTATCAAATAAAGTAACCTTATTAATAATTCTGCAATATAATATATAAAAATCTCTTTGCGCTGCATATAAACTACAGTACAAACTGATCAGGCCATAAGTTGTAGTAATTTAAGGAGCCGGGCCAAAATAGGCAACAGGGTTATTTAATACCTGTGGGACAGTTTAATGTTCTACAGGTATTTTTTCTTTTAGAGCATTAACTGTTATAAATGCAATGCCATAGAGCTATCAAACAAATTTATTCATAACAGAGAGAGAGAGTCGTTATGGATTAAAGGGAGGTAACTTATTATGACAATTGAAAGAAAGACAATGAAATTGCAGGGGCTAACAAATGAGGAAGCTAAGAAAGCTCAAAATAAGTATGGTAAAAATCAACTTATTCCAGAGAAAAAGGAGAATTTCCTTTTAAAGCTTCTTAATGTACTAAAAGAACCTATGTTTTTATTACTAATAATGTCGGCTATTATTTATTTCCTACTGGGGGAACCAACTGATGGTTCGGTAATGCTAATATTTGTAGTTGGAATGATATTAATTGATGTGGTTCAAGAGTGGAAGACAGATAAAACTTTAAAGTCCTTAAGGAAATTATCTGCACCTCATATTAAGGTTATTAGAGATTATAAAGAAAAAATGATAAATAGTGAAGACTTAGTTCCAGGAGATTTAATGATTATAACAGAAGGTATAAAAGTGCCAGCTGATGGAAAGCTAATCTCTTCTAATGATCTTTTCATAGATGAATCTTCCTTAACTGGAGAGGCTGAAGGTATATGGAAATCCATTGATTCTACAGATGAAGGGGATTATTTAAAAAAGGATCACTGCTATGCTGGAACCTTGGTCCTTCAGGGGAGTGGAGTAGTTAAGGTAGAAAAAATAGGAATGGCTACTGAATATGGGAAAATAGGGCATGGCATATCAGAAGCTAAAGATATTGTAACTCCACTTGAGAAACAAACAAGATATCTTGTAAAAATATGCTCTGTATTAGCTATAGTTCTTTGTTTTATCGTGGCAGCAATAACGTATTTAAATCTCTTTGATTCCCCACTAAAAGAAAGGCTAATCGAAAGCATTCTTTCAGGTATAACCCTTGCAATGGCGATGATTCCAGAGGAATTCCCTGTAGTTTTGACCGTGTTTTTATCAATGGGAGCATGGCGGCTAGCAAAGAAACAATCTCTAGTTCGAAAGCTTCCTTCAGTAGAGACTTTAGGTGCTGTATCCATACTTTGTGTAGATAAAACTGGCACTATCACATTAAATAATATGAAAGTAGATCATATTTGGTCTATTGAAGAAGATAAAGATAATTTGCTAAAAGTTATGGGGATGGCATGTGAAACAAATCCTTATGACCCTATGGAAAAAGCCATGCTTAAATACTGCCAAGATAATGATATAAAAAAGGACTACCTGTTTAGTGGTGAGCTTATTAATGAATATTCCTTTACCAATAAACGAAAAATGATGGGGCATGTTTGGAAGCGTGATAATAAAATAATAATTTGTGCTAAAGGTTCTTCTGAAAAGTTAATTAACCTTTGCAATCTCAAAAAGGAAGAAATAGATAAAATAAATAAAAAGGCATATGAAATATCTTCAAAAGGCCTTAGAGTAATAGCGGTAGGAAAAAAGGACATTGAAGATAATGAAATAGTTCCTCTTGAATTAGAAGATTGCAGTCTAAAGTTTCTAGGATTAATAGGGCTTATAGATCCTCCAAGGGATTATATAAAAGATGACATTAATAAATGTATATCTGCAGGTATTAGAGTTATTATGATTACTGGAGATAATGGATTAACTGCAGCTTCAATTGCAAAAAGAGTTGGCATTTGTTCAAATAAAATAATCACTGGTGATGAGCTTTCCCTTATGGATGATAGTACATTAAGAGAAAAAGTAAAGGATGTATGTATTTTTTCAAGGGTACTTCCAGAGCATAAAATGAAGATAGTAAAGGCCTTTCAAGAAAATGGAGAAGTAGTAGCTATGACTGGTGATGGTGTAAATGATGCTGTTGCATTAAAATATGCAGATATAGGTATTTCCATGGGTAAAAGGGGCTCCGAGATATCAAGAGATGCCTCAGATTTAATACTTTTAGATGATAACTTTTCTACTATAGTGGATACTGTTAAAGACGGCAGAAGAATATATGACAATATAAGAAAAGCTGTAGGTTATATATTTACAATTCATATACCAATAGCTTTAGCTTCACTAGTTGCACCTCTTCTAAAAATAGATTCTTCTTCTTTATTATTATTACCAATACATGTTGTTCTTTTAGAATTAATTATAGATCCAACATGTTCAATAGTTCTTGAAAGACAGCCATCAGAATCTGATATTATGAAACGTAATCCACGTAGCCAAAATGAAGGCATAATAAATCCAAGGCTTTTGCTAAAAAGCTTAATTCAAGGATTAGTCATTTTTATTGCTTCCTTTGGTATCTATTATGGGTATTTAAGTTATAATCCTGAAGGGGCAGCAGTAGCACGTTCCATGGGATTAGCTATAATAATACTTTCTAATATATTTCTAGTTCAAGTTAATAGTTCCAATAAGGACTTTGTATATGAATCTTTTAAAAAATTAAGTAAGGATAAGGTTTTATGGCTAGTAAATATAGCAATACTTCTTGGGGTTGGAATAATTCTTTATACTCCTATTTCAAAATTTCTAAACCTTGAAGCTTTAAGTTTTAAAGAAATGCTTTTGGTTATAGGTGCATCCATAGCTTCAGTGATGTGGTATGAATTTGTAAAGCTTGCCTTAAAATTAAAAAAAACAGATCTAATATCTAAAGATAAATAGTATGATATAATGTATAAAATAACTTTGTGTTTGGAGGACAGTAATGGATTTTTTTGAATTGATATATAAAAGAGAAAGTGTTAGAGGATATATAGATAAACCAGTTGAAAGAGAAAAGATTGAAAAGATAATTGAGGCAGGCAGAATGTCGCCTTCTGCATGTAACGCACAACCTTGGAAGTTTGTTGTAGTAGATGATAAAGAAATTGTTTCTAAGCTAGCTAAAAAATTATATGATCCTTTAGTAAGTGGGATAAATAAATTTGCTCTCTCTTCACCGGCTTTTATTGTGGTAGTAGGGGAGAAGAGAAACCTAACATCTAAAATGGGAGAAGTTATTAAAAAGCAGGATTTTACTTCTTTAGATATAGGAATAGCCTGTGAAAATATTTGTTTAGCTGCAGCTTCCTTAGATTTAGGAACCTGTATGATGGGTTGGTTTAAGGAAAAATCCATAAAGGAACTTTTAAATATTCCATCAAGCAAAAAAGTTCATTTAGTAATATCTCTAGGTTACTATGAAAATAAGGAACCAAGAAAAAAGATTAGAAAAGATGTAACTGAAATAATGAGTTACAATAAGTATTAAAATTATTTGGGCCTTTTTCGCTAACATTAAATTTTGTTAGTTAAAAAGGCCTTTTTAACATTTAAATGGAGGGTGGAGCATTTACAAAATAACGTTATTTGTCACCAAACTTCTTCTGCATGTATTCTCCACTAACCTGTAGACTCTTAATTGGATCTTTATCTACCCAATTCTTATGAGTTTCTAATATAACACCCTTTACTCCATTTTTTATAGCTATTTCTGAGAGCGTATCTAGATCCATATTTCCATTTCCTAATTCTGTAGCATTTTCTTCAAGTATTGGCGTCATATATGGACCTGATTTAGTGCAACCACGATCATTAATATGCCATAGTTTTATCCTATTACCTAGCTTTTCCATTAAGGCTGTAACATTAGCACCACCATCTGTCATCCAAAAGCTGTCAAACTCGAAGTTCACATATTCAGGATCTGTTTCTTCAATTATAACATCGTAAGCTGTTTTTCCATTGGCTTCCTTTTGTAATTCGCAATTATGATTATGATACAAAAGATGTATTCCTTCATCCGAAAGAGCCTTTCCTGCCTGATTGAGACCTTGGGCAAGTTTGTCCACTTCCTCTAAACTACTATAATCAAATTTGTACATACCAGTAATAACTACAGTATCTGTTCCAAAACTTTTAGCTTCATCTGTTATAGCTTTAGGATCTTTCTCAATGCTTGCCAAATCACTGTGGAGACTTGTAACCTTTAGTCCACTTTCTTCTATGAGCTTTGGCCAATCAAGCTCGCCACCGTTGCCAATAGACATTCCTGAGAACTTTGTCATTAGTTTTACCAGAATAGAAGACTTGTGGATCATAAAATCATTTAATTCGATTCCTTCATAACCTGCGTTTTTAATATCAAGTAATGTCTGTAAAGCATTATCATAACTATTACACATTGTTCCTATCATAATCTGTTGAACTCCAGTCACAATATGTTTAGAATCCTTCTCATCACTATTTCTTACAACATCGTTTTCTTTTATGTTTTGCTCCGTTTTGTGTGAGTTCACGATTTTATTAATTCTCATATTTTCTTTGATTTCATAACCAGAAATAAGTATTATCACGAGCATAATGCATGCAATGATTATTTTTAATATTTTTTTTGATTTTTTCTTCATTTTCCAATCTCCTTTTCATTGACTTATTTCATAAGTACTCTATAATAATATCAACACCTGTTGATTTTGCAACCGACAGATGATTTAAAAGTGTCGAATTCAATGGAGGAGTTATGTCAGAAAAAAATAATACCAATCAGAGGGTCATGTTAACAAAACGCTTGATCCGTGAGGCTTTATTAGAAATGTTAAAGATACATAATATAAAAAAAATATCAATACGAGAATTATGTCAAATTGCAGGAATTAATCGTACTACCTTCTATAATCACTATGGAAGTCAATATGATGTATTAAATGAAATTGCTGAAATGTACATAGAAAATACTTCATTTGCCGTTATAAATGATATTAGAGAAGGCAAAAATTTCTTTGAATGTCTGACCCGGGTTCTACAATATATAAAAGACAATCTTGAATTTGCAAAACTTGTGCTAGATCAAGGTAATTATGACCTAATCACCCACATCAAAATCTCACTTCCACAGTTTGATGGGATGGTCATTAAACATCTACCAGAGGATCTTGATTTGGATGAAAAGAACGCAATCGCTTCCTTTGTACAGTATGGAACAGTAAGACTTCTTAAAGAATGGATTTTCTCAGATTGTTTGAAACCACCAGAAGAAGAAGCAAAATTAATTTTATATATTGCCGGAAGAACAATTGGCAATTGAAAGCTAACGATATAAGGTAGGTGACCATAAATTTGAATCGAAGACGTCGAGATATTTTAAATTTAATTTTTAATACAGAAGAATACATTACTGGTAATGAACTGGCAAGGCTTTGCAATGTAACAATTAGGACAATAAGAAAAGATATCAAAGAAATCAACAATTTATTAAAAGAATACGATACAGAAATAGATTCTAGTATAAAAAAAGGTTACTTCCTAACTAAAAGAAATAAAGAGATTTTGAAGAAAAATGATCTTATAAGAAAAGTTTTAGATTATGAGTATATAATAGAAGCACCAAGTTTGCCCATAGATAGGCAAATGTACATACTGCTAAAATTAACTACTAAAAAATATATTTATGTAGAAGAATTGGCAGAAAGTTTATATGTATCTACAGCTACTGTAAATAATGATATTGCTTTTATGAATAAGTGGTTAAAGAAAGAGTTGAAATTGGGAATAAGTTATTCTTTAAATGAAGGAATTACACTTAGGGCAGATGAAAAGGAAAAAAGAAATATTATCAGTTGGGTTTTAGCAAAACGGATTAATATAAGTACTGTTTCGAAATATTGGAGTTATTTATTTGAAGGGAAAGATGTTATTACATTAGCTAGAGATATTTATCATGTGGTAAGTGCTGAAACTAAAAAGCATAATTATTATTTATCAGGCCATAGCGCCCAACTTTTATGTTATGAAATATTAGTTGCAGTTAATCGTCAGAAATTAGGATTTAATTTAAATGATTCAGATGATATAAACGGTGAACTTATGCCTGTAATTATTGCTATACGAGAAAAAGTAGAAAAGATATTAGAGGAAAGATTATCAGAAACAGAATGGCTCAATTTACAGCAGTATTTTAAATCAAAGCAATTCCTTCATGGAACAGATATTAAAAATATTCAAACAGAAGAAGTTGTTTATATAGTAGATGAGTTTTTAAACATTTTATATAAAAACTTTAAAATAGATTTAAGGGTTAATCCAGATAATAAATATAAGTTAATTTTATATGTAGCTCCAATGATAAATCGTTTGAAATATAGACATTGTATATCAAATACCATAGATAAAAAAGTTGTTAAAACCTATAAAACAGAATTTAAAATGGCCACTGAAATTATACATATTATTAAGAAGAAACTAAATTTGAATATAGGACTTATTGATTTAGCTTATATAACTATTCACTTAGTAACCATGTGTGGGATAGGTAGATATAAATTAAATACTATAATTGTTTGTGATTATGATGAGTCTATATTAAGTTTTATTAATGATAAAATTAAAAATTATTTTGGAGAAAAAATAGAGGTATGCAGGTTTTATGATTATCAAGAATTTATGTATGAAAATGAGGAGAATCTTAAAAAGGTAGATTTTATAATAACCACCTCAACAATAGCGGATATTACTAATATTCCTTTTATTAGAATAAGTCCTAAAGTGGAGCAAAATGACATGGATATGATAGCTGAATATCTTGATGGTTATAAAAGCGAATCATCATAAAGTATTTCACCCTTTGAGGTGAAATATTTTAGTTTGTGGAAAAAATTTAGAATGATTATAATAAAACCAAAGCTTAGAGATAAGTACACACAGAATTATATTTTTAGGAGGTAGCTATGCTTACAATAGGTTATATTGGAAATGGTAAAAGTACTAATAGATATCATCTTCCATTTGTGGTGCAAAGAAAAAATATAAAGGTAAAGACTATTTATCAAAGGAATCCTAAAAATGAAAATTGGGATAGAATCGATAGAGTAAATTATACTTCTAACTTAGATGAGCTATTAAATGACGAAGAAATACAATTGATAGTGATTTGTACACTTCATAATAGTCATTATGAATATGCAAAAATGGTGTTAGAACACAATAAACATTGTCTAGTTGAAAAGCCATTTATGGAAGATTCTGAGCAGGCAAAAGAAATCTTTGCTTTGGCAAAAGAAAAAGGATTAATAGTTCAACCTTACCAAAATAGACGCTTTGATAGTGATTTTTTAACAGTTCAAAAAGTTATCAAAGAGGGAAAATTAGGTGAATTACTAGAATTAGAAATGCATTTTGATTATTATAGACCAGAAGTACCTGAAGCTAGTACTAGTTTTGATCCTCACTCATCATATTTATATGGTCACGGGTGTCATACCTTGGATCAAGTAATTAGTTATTTTGGCAAACCAGATAATATCCATTATGATGTAAGGCAATTATTAGGCACAGGCAAAATGAATGATTACTTCGATTTGGATTTATATTATGGAAAATTAAAGGTATCAGTAAAATCCAGTTATTTTAGAATCAAGGAAAGACCAAGCTTTGTTGTATATGGTAAAAAAGGATGTTTTCTAAAGAAGACAAAGGACCGCCAAGAAGAGCATTTAAAATTATTCTATATGCCTCAAAACAAGGATTTTGGTATTGATACATTTGATCATTATGGGGTACTTACATATATGGATGAAGAAGGCGACATACACGAAGAAAAGGTGAAGTCTGTCTCTGGTGATTATGGCCGTGTATATGATGATTTATACGAAACAATTATAAATGGTAAAAGTAAAACTATTACTGATGAACAAGTATTATTGCAAATGGAAATATTAGAAGCTGGAATAAAAGATTTAAAATAAGTAGCTAATATGGAGGCTTAAGATAAGGTGAATGAAGAGGATTTAAGAAAATTATGTGCTGAAAAAGCTATGGAATATATAAAAAATAATACTGTAATTGGTTTAGGAGCAGGAAGAACTATAGCTTCTTTAATTGAGCTTATAAGTAAAGAAATACAGGATGGTTTGAAAATTAAAGTTGTAACTCCATCTGATAGTACAAAAAATCTTTGTTTTAACTATGGAATAGAAGTAATTCCAGCATATTTTATTGATGAAGTTCATTTATAAATAGTTAAAGATTCATTAGCTTATGTAAGCAAAATGGTTAAAGCCTTAGGAGGTAACTCTGTAGTTAGAACTTGTAATAATAAAGATGGATATTTAATTACTGATGATGGCAATTTTTTGTTAGATATAAAGTTTGAAAATGTAAGGAATTTTAAAAAATTAAATGATGATCTAAATAATATTACAGGGGTAATTGAAACTTCTATATTCACCAAAGAGGTTACAAAGATAATAGTAGCAGGCAAAAATGGAACAAGAGTTATTTCAAAGTGAAGTTAAATTTTTTTTATATGCAATGGAGGTATTAACATGAAACTAGGCATTATTGGATCTGGAATGATCGTTCAGGAGTTCCTAACTATTACTTCCTATTTAAAGGATTTAGAGTTAGCAGCTATCTATGGAAGAAAAAGTGCTGAAGAGAAAATGAATGAATTGAAGAATAAATATAAAATTATGGATATTTATTATGATTATGACGAACTGCTTAATAGTGATGTAGATACTGTTTATATTGCATTACCTAATAATCTGCATTTTGAGTTTGCTAAAAAGGCATTAGTGGCAAATAAAAATGTTATTATTGAAAAACCTATAACATCAAATTATAAAGAAGCATCAATATTAAAGGATTTAGCTAAACAAAGAAACTTATTTATATTTGAGGCAATCACTAATCAATATCTCCCTAATTATAAAAAGATTAAGGAACTGCTTCCAGCCTTGGGAAATATAAAAATTGTTCAATGTAATTATTCTCAGTATTCTAGTAGATATAATAGTTTTAAGGAAGGTAATGTACTGCCTGCATTTGATCCTAATTTTTCTGGTGGAGCATTAATGGATTTGAATATTTACAACATTCATTATATAGTTGGTTTATTTGGAAAACCTAAAAATGTTGAATATTATCCTAATATAGAAAGAGGAATAGATACATCAGGAGTATTAATATTAGATTATGAAACATTTAAATGTGTTTGTATTGGAGCAAAAGATTGTAAGGCTCCTATTGCAAATAATATTCAAGGGGATAAAGGATGCATATATCAAGATACTCCAACTAATGTTTGTAAAGGATTTGAGTTATTAATGAATGATGGAACTAGCTCTTTAATTAATGAAAACAATTATGATCATCGTATGGTTAATGAGTTCATTGAATTTATAGAGATGATTAAAAATAATGATTTGGAAAAGTGTTATAAAATGTTAGAACACAGCTTAATAGTAAGTGAAGCTCAAACAATTGCAAGGAATAAAAGTGGAATTGTATTTCCTGAAGATAATAATTAAAAATAATGTAGATAATATTGATTTTATATATTGCTGGAAGAACAATTGGTAATTCAGGAATGTAGGTACTGGATTTAACATTTAAGTGGAGGATAGGATGGATAATGTATGGGAACGCTCGATACCTTTTTATAATTTGAGCATTAAAGAAATAACAGCTATATTCACAGAATATGATAAGAATTTTGAAATATTAAATTATACTCCAATATATGTTGGATGTAGAAATAGTAATTATAAGATACATACAAATAAGGGATATTTTTTGTTAAGAGTATGCCCATTAAAGGATATTAGTTATAAAAAGGAAAGATTTATTAGCGAGTTATTTTACGGCTATATAAATGTTCCTAAATTGCTTTTTGTATCTGAAAATAACATTACACAAAGAATATGTTTAATATATGAATATGTGAATGGTAATTCTATGCAAGAAATGCTTATACAAAAAGGCAAGCTTGAAGATAGAATTATAGTTGAAGTTGCTGAAAGTGCTTCATATATACATAACTGTAATATTTTAAATAAAGATGAATTTCATGATGATTATCCACCTTTTCTAACATGGTATGACTTGTTCCTTGAAAAAGAAATTGTTACTGAACGTATTGGACAAGATATTAAAGAAAGAGTTAAGACACTTATAGAAGATAAAAAAAGAGATTTATATGAAATTGATAAGTATATAAGTTTCATTCACTCAGATTTTCGTCCTGCAAATATGATAATTGATAAAAATAATGGTATTTGGATTGTTGATTGGGAATTTTCGGGTTTTGGCCATAGCTTAGGAGATATAGGACAGTTTTTTCGATATGAGAATAGTTTTAATCAAAGGCAAATTGAAATGTTTGAAAAAGCATATAATAGCTCTTCTAATAGAGTCTTGCCATCTAATTGGTATGGGTTAAGCAAGCTTCGAGATTTAGTAAACCCACTACAAATGCTTGGTGCAAAAGAAAATCTTCCACAAAAATATATTGATTTAAAAAATATTGTTTTAAATATATTAGTGTTCTTTGGCTATTAACTATATAATCCATTAATTTACTTATATATACTCCCATGTTATTATTTAGTTATATTTTCCAAAAGGGAGGTTTATATGAGAAAGAAGATTATTTTAATTTTTAGTTTATCATTATTAATATTATTGGCATTAATTATAGGAATTACCCACAATTGGTCACCTGAACAATCCTTTAGTAGGACTAATTCAAAAAGTATAGATAATTTAAAGAATTTGGAAACCTTAAAAAAAATAAATTTAAATAAAGATAAGGTTATGTTTGTCAATAAAACTCCATACAATCAATTAAATTTAGTAATAACAAGAAACAAATTTCTTAAGGGATGGAGTGTAGAGGATTTTTTATTGGGAGCAAATATCGATCAATTAGATAATTATATATTTATACAATCAAATTCAAATAAATATAATTTTACATCCAGCTGGAGCAGATTAACAAGTTCAAAAGACCCAGATAAAAAAGGAATTCTTTATGGCTTTTTTACTGGTACGAATAATAATTATAAAGAAATTTATGTAGATGATATTAAATGTAATATTGAAAAGATAGATGATAATTTATTTTTATATTACTGTTTTAGTGGACCACCAAAATTTAATTATAAAGTTGTAGAATAAATAAGAACAATTTGAGATAAATGCTAGACACCATAATACATCTAAAACAAGTAAATCTTCAAGGTATTAAACTTGGAGATTCTTTTATTTGTTAAGAGATATAAGATACTAATTTTTAGTGATATAGTCTTTTTTTTAGAAGTTATTAATATAACATTTAATACATATTATTATAGTTGTAAAGAATTATATACTTAGAGGTGAGGATATAATAACATTGATAACAGTTTTAGCTATTATTATATTAATTTTAGGAAGCGGAAGAAGCATAGGTAACTGTATTAACTCCATTTTCCTAGCTATTAAAAAGATAAATAAGAACTATCTAGATTTATTTTTAGAAAAGGATCTCTTTATGAGAATAAGTCAATGTATTATAATTTGTCTTTCAGAGTTCTTTAGCTTTGTATCAGTTTATATTATTCTTATTAAATATGTAAACCTACAGCTAAATTTGTATATTAAACTTATACTTATAATTAATTGCTGTTTGCTTGTGCATTACCTTTTTGGATTTATCTTAATAATAAGCAATAATTTAAATAATTTTATGGCAAGCTCAAAAGATAACAGTATGAAAGGGGATTTTTTACTAAGCTATTTTATAACCAGTACCTTTTTAGCAGCAACTTTAGCATATCCTTCGCAAGTAAGTAAATATGTAATTAGTGGATTTATTGGAGTCTTCATATGTTATATTTTAAATTTAAAAATACTTTTAAATATTATGAGAAATCCAGGAAAGGTAAAGATTTCTCCATATGATGAAAAAAGTTTTATTAAGGTATCATTAATAGTTGGTATAGTTGTTATAATGATTGTGTTAAACTTATTCCTTGGGGTATGTTTGGCTAGCTCCTTACAAAATGGATTTTCAAATAATCCTAGTTATTTTGATCTTTTTTACTATACCGTAGTTACCTTTACTACTATAGGCTTTGGAGATATTATCCCTTTATCTATTCTAGCAAAACTTATTGCAATAGTTATTTCTGCAACAAGTATAATATGTATAACTATTTTCCTAGGAAGTATTTATTCGTATAGAGATAGAGATTAAAATAAAAAGTTTAAATATTTTCGTATGCATTAAAAAACTATATTTATGATATAATAAGCTAATAGTCATAAAAAGACAAAATAATATAAGTAAAGTAGGTTAATAAATGAGACATTTACAATTAGAGAAACAAGTGAAAAAGATGGATAAAGAAATAGAAGCATTAAAGATTTCAAAAAAGTATTTATCAAATCATGCTGAAATCGATGAGGTAAGAGAATTTTTAAATAGAGAAAGGCAAGCCCTTGCTGATGAACTTTATTTTGAAGATGGAAAAAGTTATATAGAAGCAAGAAATCTTGTTTCAACATTTTTAGGTGAAAGTTTAGGTAAAGACGAACAAAAAAAGTTACTAGAAGATATTAAAGATATTTATGGAAGACAATTACCTAATGCATCAAAAGAAAGCAGTGGACTAAGTGCTTGGTTAAATAAAATAGAAGTAAACTTTAAGTGGATTCAAAATGATGATACTGAATGGTCAACTTTAATAATTGAAACATTATAAGGATCTACAAAATTCTAAGAGATAAATCTTAGAATTTTTTTTTCTTAATAATTTAACACTATGAATTTCATATAAATACATAGTATAATGGAAATGTAATGCAATTTTAATTATAAATTACAAGATGAAAAGTAGGTGAATTAATGAAAAAAGGATTATTAGCAGCTATAATAGGCAGCGGTATAGTAGTTGTATCATTAATTGGTGGAGGAATTTATTATGTAATTAATAATTCAAGTAAGCCAAGTGATGTACTAGAAAAGTATGTAAGTCTCTTAAATGACAAAGATTACGAAGGTATGTATAACTTAATTTCTAAGGATAGCAATATATCTCAAGAGGATTTTGTTTCTAGAAATAAAAACATATATAACGGGATAGATGCAAGTGATATAAAAGTTAAAGTAGGAGATATTAAGAAAAGTAGTAGTGAAGCTACTATAAATTACGATACCTCTATGAATACTATAGCTGGAGAACTTGATTTTTCAAACTCTATAGAACTGAAAAAGGATGACGGGAAGGATTATAAAATAGTTTGGGATTCAAAAGCTATTCTTCCAGAACTTCAAAATGATTATAAGGTAAATACTAATCCTACAAAAGGAAAAAGAGGTAGCATACTAGATAGAAATGGTAAAATCTTAGCTACTGACGGTAAAGTTTTTAACGTAGGTATTGTACCTGGAAAGCTAGCAAATAAAGCAGACGCTGTAAATAAAATAGCATCAATTCTTCAAATGACAGCAGATGATATAAATTCTAAGTTAAGTGCATCATATGTAAAGAGTGATACCTTTGTACCACTTAAGCTTATGTCAAAGGATGATCCTAGAAAAGCTTCATTATTACAAATTCCTGGGATTTTGCTTAATGATAAAGATTCAAGAATATATCCATTAGGAGCACAAGCTGCTCATTTAACTGGTTATGTACAAGCTATAAATGCTGATGAATTAGAGCAAAATAAAGATAAACATTATAATCAAAATTCCCTTATAGGAAAAGCAGGACTCGAAAAACTTTATGAAGACACCCTAAGAAGTAATGATGGAGAAGAAATTCTTATAGTTGATAGCAAGGGTAGTAAAGTAAGCAGCGTACTTTCTAAAGAAGTGGAAAACGGTAAAGACATAAAATTAACTATAGATAGTAGCCTTCAAAGTTCATTATATACAGATTTATCTCAAGACAAAGGTGCTTCAGTTGCTATGAATCCAAATACAGGAGAAGTATTAGCCCTTGTAAGTGCTCCTGGATACGATCCTAATGACTTCGTACTAGGTATGTCAAATGATAAATGGAATAGTTTAAATAACGATCCTAATAAACCTTTATATAATAGGTTTAAGAGTACGGTAGCTCCAGGATCAACATTTAAACCTATAACTGGCGCTATAGGACTTGATACAAAAACATTAGATCCAGAAGCAGATAAAAAAATCAGCGGTTTATCTTGGAAGAAGGATAATAGCTGGGGAAGTTATTCTGTTACAAGAGTATCTGAGTATGGAGGAGGTTCAAACCTTCAAAATGCTATGATTTATTCTGATAATATCTATTTTGCTCAAGCTGCATTAGATATAGGAAAAGATAAATTCGCAGAAAAACTTAAAAGCTTTGGTTTTGGTGAAGATATGCCTTTTGAATTTGGATTAACTAATTCACAATATGCAACAGATGGAAACATAAAAACTGATGTACAACTTGCAGATAGTGGATATGGTCAAGGAGAAATTCTTGTAAATCCTGTACATTTAGCTTCTATGTATTCTATGTTTGCAAATAGCGGAAGCATGGTTAAACCATATTTATTATATAAGGATAATCCAACAGGAGAGATGTGGAAATCAAATGTAGTCTCTAAGGAATCTACAACTACCATATTAAATGATATGATTCAGGTAGTTGCAAATCCTAATGGTACAGGCCATGAGGCACAAATACCAGGTGCTACTATAGCTGGTAAAACAGGAACAGCAGAAGTTAAGGCATCGCAAGATGATAAAACAGGAACTGAAATTGGTTGGTTTGCAGCTATGACTACTAACAAAACTAGCAACATGCTTGTAGTAGAAATGGTTGAAAACGCAAAGGATAAAGGTGGAAGTCACTATGTAGTTCCAAAGGTAAAGAACGCATTACTTACAGTGAAATAATTATAATGAAAATCTCCAACATTATATAAGATGTTGGAGATTTTATTATATGAGTAGTCCAAGGTATTTTCTTTAAAATTCTTCAACTAATTTTTGGTATACATTTTTAAAGGCGCTATTTTTTCTCCATATAAAATAAAAATCATGATTTTTCTGCAAATCCTTAATTTCTATTTTTTTTAAAGATCCATTTTCCAGCTCATCTTTAACTGCAGCTTCATATAGAGAAGTAATTCCATTATTATTTTTAACTAAATATTTTATTGCATTAATATTCCCTAGCTCAATAACTTTGGTAAAATCCTTTAAAGTAAGGTTTTGTTTTTCTAAGTTCTTTTCAAAAATATCTCGTGTACCTGACCCTTTTTCTCTTATAATCAATGTTTCTTGAAGTAAATCTTCTAATACACGTGGTTGCTTTTTAAATTGGTAGCCTTTTCCTGAAACGCAAATATACTTTTCACTTGAATATACAGCAAAATCATATTCATTTTTTGCAAAATATCCTTCTACTAGTGCAAAATCAATTTCGCCATGTTCTAACTTATAAAGAAGCTCTTTAGTATTTTCTACAATTATAGTAATATTCATATTATTATTCCTGTTTAAGTAATCACATAGTTTTGGTGGCAATATAAATTCTCCAATTGTGAGAGTTGCTCCAAATTTAAGGTTCTTTACACCTGATTTTTCTTGAATAATTTTTTCTTTTAAATATTGCTCATCATGCTTCATTGTGGCAACAGCATCATAAAATATTTTTCCTTGCTTAGTAAGGGTTATTTTTCTGCCTTCATATTCAAAGAATTTAGTATCATAACTCTTTTCTAAATATTTAATATGCTGCGATACCGCTGGCTGTGTAATACATAGAGCTTCCGCAGCTTTGGTAAAATTCATGTAATTACATACAGTTAAAAATGTATTTATTCTAAAATCCAACATACATATTCCTCCATCAATTAAGCATAACATATTTTTATGATTATATAAAAATAAATAATTTTTAGTTATGGTTCTCTTGTGATAATATACTCCTTGAAGAAAAGTTTAAGAAAAGAGGAATATTATGGAGTTTATTAAAAAGAATTATCAAGGTTTACTATTTTGTTTATTAATTGCTATAATTGCCGCGTTATTTGGAGAAAAATTTACAATTATAGGAGGTCCGGTATTTGGAATTTTATTAGGTTTGATAATAGCACTTTTCCCACGTAAAAATTCTTTTGAAAGTGGAATTAAATTTACGTCAAAAAAGATACTTCAATACGCAATTATTTTACTAGGATTTGGAATGAATTTTTTTCAAATATTTAAAGTAGGGAGCCAGTCATTATTAATTATAATTTCAACAATATCAACTTCGCTGATTGTTTCATATGTAGTAAGTAAATTAATGAAAATTCCTTCAAACATATCTATTTTAGTAGGGGTTGGCTCGTCTATATGCGGTGGATCAGCCATTGCTGCTACTGCTCCAGTTATTGATGCAAAGGATGAGGATATTGCTAAGTCAATTTCTGTAATCTTCTTATTTAATGTAATAGCTGCATTTTTGTTCCCAGTCTTGGGGGATTTATTAGGCTTCAATGATATAGGCTTTGGAATGTGGGCTGGAACTGCTATAAATGATACTTCTTCTGTAGTTGCTGCTGGACAAACATGGTCAAGCGCTCATGGAAGTGATATAGCACTACATTATGCTACAATTGTTAAGCTTACACGAACCCTTGCAATAATTCCAATCACATTAATACTTGCCTTATATCGTTCTAAAAAAAATTCCACTACTACAGTCAAATTATCAAAAATATTCCCATGGTTTATCTTATTTTTCTTGTTAGCTGCTATTATAAGTACGGTATTTAATATGAGTAGCAGCATTACAAAACCATTAACTGAAGCAGGTAAATTCTTTATTACAATGGCTATGGTAGCAATCGGACTAAATACTAATATTGTGAAATTAATTAAAACTGGTAGAAAACCAATTATTATGGGACTTTGTTGTTGGATAAGTATTGCATCTGTTAGTCTTTTTATACAACATACATTACATATATGGTAATATGTAAAGTAAAATAAAATTAGTAGAGATAGTGAAAATAACTATATAAGAGATATTATCTAAATTAAATCAAAAAAGTATAAGTCAATTTGTTATAATTATCATATGCTTATAATGAAATGTTTAAATTTATTATTATAACAAGGAGAGAATTATATGAGCATAAAAATAACGACTCTTATAGAGAACCGGCAAGATAATAATGATACTTTAGTTAATGAACATGGACTTGCTTTATTTATAGAATTTGAGGATAAAAAAATCTTATTTGATACAGGGCAAAGTGGAGATTTTATTAAAAATGCAGAAAAGCTAAATAAAGATATTAATAATTTAGATTACGTAATATTAAGTCATGGTCATTATGATCATAGTGGAGGCTTTAGAGAATTTACCAAATATTCAAAAAAAAATTTTAAACTCATAGTTGGAAATGGATTTTTTAATGAAAAATATAAGTTAATAGAAGAAGGCTATAAATTCAACGGGAATTCCTTTAGTGAGGAATTTATAGTTAAAAACAATATAGCTGTAAAATATGTTACTGAAGATATCTTTAAAATTACTGATGAGTTAATGGTATTTACTAATTTTGAGAGAAGCACTGAGTTTGAAACTCTTAATGAAAAGTTTTTTATAAAGAAAAATGAGGGGTATATTTTAGACGATTTTTCAGATGAAATTTCTTTAGGAGTTAAATACGAAAAGGGGTTAGTTGTTATACTTGGATGTTCTCATATTGGAATTGTAAATATACTTAAAACAATAATGAAAAGGACAGGAATGCCTATTTATTGCGTTGTTGGAGGAAGTCATTTAATAGAAGCAGATGAATTAAGATTAAATAAAACCATGGAATTTTTCAAAGAAAATAGCATATCTCTTCTAAGATTGTCACATTGTACAGGAGAAAATACCATATATAAACTTAAACATGAATTTAGAAAAGAGTTTATTTATAACAATACAGGTAACTCAATAGAAATAATCTAGAATAAAAAGAAATACTCAAACCTCCTGAAGATTTATTTTAAATGTAATAGTATAATAGATATTAATGGTAACTTTAAACATGTAGTGAATGCAAGGAGGATAAGGATGGCTAGACCAATAAAGTTTAGAAGAGTTGAATTTTTTCCAGAAGATAATTATTTTGTACCCTGGGGAAAGCCAAAATGTGAACTAGAAGAAATTATTCTAAAGGTTGAAGAACTTGAAGCTATGAGGCTTAAAGATATAGAGGAATTAAATCAAGAAGAATGTGCAGAAAAGATGCAAGTATCAAGACAAACCTTTCAAAACATAATCGATAGCGCAAGGAAAAAAGTTGCTATTGCATTAACAGAAGGGAAGGCAATTAATATAAATGGTGGAAATTACACTACAAATCATTGCAAGTTTAATTGTTTAGATTGCGGAGAAACTTACGAAATAAATTATGACCAAGACAGGACAATTTGTCCTAGTTGTGGTTCACAAAAAGTAATGTGTAGTAAGAAAAAGCAATTTTGCAAGAAGTGGTGTAAGACAAGTAATAATTTGTAATTATTTAAAAGAGGAGACTAAATAAAATGTCTCCTCTTTTTTTCATTAATTATACTTAAATATTATAAAAGTTTATTCATTATGACATCCGTGTTCATGAGCATGACAGAAATCATCAGAATCTTTAATAGAGCCTTCAAGCCATTTTAAGGCTACAGCCTTTACATCCCCAGAACAGCCCCTCAATACTTCTATTCCTGAATTATTAAGTACTCTTACAGCACCTTCACCCATATTGCCTGCAAGCATAACTTTGACACCCATGTTAGAAAGAGTTGATGCTATATTTGATTTGCAGCCACAACCTGATGGTGACTGAACTGTTTCAGAAGCTGTTATTTCCTTAGTTTCTGTGTTAACTGTAAAGACAGTGAAATATTCACAATGACCAAAATGATCATCGATATTATTATTACGTGATGGTAATGCAATTTTCATAAAGAACCTCCATTAATATATAATAAATTAGCATATGAATTTTAGTTATTGGCATATGCCTTTTATATATATAATATCTTTATTGAATTTATATGTCAATAATTACTAAGTATATAAATTATGAATTTGCTAAACATCTAGAATTAGATTTTGACATAGAACCTTTTTTACTACCCGGTATTCCTATGCAGTTTTGTGAATTACTTTCTATCTTTGCTTTCATTGAGTCACCTTCAGCTTTTGTTATATTTCCAGCAGAAACAGCTTCATCGATAGCATTGCTTTTTTCTTCAAGTAAAGCTTTCTTAAAATCAGCTTCTGACATTCCTTTTTCCTTTGCCATATCATATATTGTCTTTCCTGAATTAAAACCTGTTGAGATTTCATTATCTGTCATACCAAGTTTATCCTTTAATACTGATTCTCCATAATTGTAGCCTTTAACCCCTGTAACTTTAGAAAGTCCAACTCTTTGCTGAGTACAAGTAGTAGTATTATTTGTTGCTTCTGCATTTGCTGCATAAGCAGTCACACCTAACCCTATTGAAATGGCCATAGCTAATGTTACTATTAATTTTTTTGATTTCATTTTAATTTCCTCCTCAAATTAAATTTGTGTGTTTATTGTCTATGCCATAATATTAAATCATTTTACATATGCATAAGTGTCTTAATTGTGAAATAAAAGGACACAATTAGGACACAATTCTAATTAAAGGAAATGATATAATTTAGGCATATATGGAAGAGATACGAGGTGATAAAAATGAATAATAGTATTCTTATTGCTGATGACAATATGGAGATAATTAAAATTTTAAAACCATATATAGAAAAAGAAGGTTTTAACGTAATTTTTGCTTTAGATGGAGAAGAAGCATTATTAAAATTTAAGCACTATAATCCTGAACTAATTTTACTAGATATTATGATGCCATATATAGATGGAATAGAAGTTTGCAATAGAATTAGAAAAGAATCAAATACTCCTATAATAATGATAACTGCCAAAAGTGAAGAGGCAGATAAAATTTTAGGATTAAATTCTGGTGCTGACGACTATATTTCAAAACCATTTAGCCCTGGAGAAGTAGTGGCAAGGATAAAAGCGGTGCTAAGAAGAATTGCTCCAGTATCAAATAGCCAATTATCAGTAATTAAATATCCTTCACTTGAACTAGATATAAATAATTATTTAGTAAAAGTAGATGATGTAAATATGAATCTTACAAAGAAAGAAATTGAAGTTCTTTGGATGCTTGCAGGTTCTCCAAACAAGATAATCAAAAGAGATGAGCTCCTTGATAATATATGGGGAGTGGATTATTTTGGAGATCCTAGGACTGTAGATACCCATATAAAAAGAATAAGAGCAAAGCTTAATTTAAATAATCAATATGTTTGGGATATTAAGACTGTATGGGGAATAGGGTATAAATTTGAGGTGGAAGATGATTAAGAAAAATATTACCTTTAAACTAACTCTTGGCTTTTTATCAATAGTTATGGTATCAACGCTTTTTATAGGAATTATTGCATTAAATATATTTAAAAATAATATTTATGAAGTTAAAAAAAACAATATGAAAAAACACGCTATAGCAATAGCTAAAGCTATGGAGCCATACCTCGGAAATGATTTAAATAATGATGAATTTATAAAAGTTATGAATCTGATAAAAAATATTGACAATGCAAAGGTTTGGATACTAAAAGATGATAGTAGTCTATTAACTGCATCAGATAATAATGATATTAATTATATTAATGATTCTAAGATAAAGGAGTTATATAGAGACATTAATGTGCAGGTACTGGATGGAAAAGATGCATATGATGAAGGATATAACCCTTACTATAATGAAGAAATGATGATAGTAGCAGTTCCTATAAAAGATAGTAGTAGCCTAATAAAAGGTGTAATTCTTAATTCGCCAGTATCTGATTTATCAAATTCCATAGATAAATTTTTTAAAAGCTTAATTTTAACTGTCTTAGGTGAAATATTTATTGTAGGACTATTAGGATATTATTTTTCAAGAAATATTTCTAATCCCATAAAGAAAATAAATTCGTCAGCTTTAGAACTTGCAAGAGGACACTATGGAATCAAAACAAACATATATCAAAAGGATGAAATAGGGGAATTATCAAGCTCATTTGACTTATTATCTTTAAAGCTTAAGTATACAATAAGTGAACTTTTTGAGGAGAAAAACAAATTAAGTAACATTATAACCAGTATGAGTGATGGGCTTTTAGCTTTAGATAAAAATTCTAATATTATAAATGTAAACGAAGCTGCAAATAGTCTGCTCTTTAGCAAAAAAATGAAAGATGATGGGGAAATGATTAATTTATTATCACAATTAGGTGTAATTAATGAATTTAAATTTGCTATAGAAAATAATGAAAAAAAGTCACTAGTAAAAAAACATGAAAATAAAATATTAGACTTTTCTATATCTCTCATAAAGAATAGCTTAAATGAGATTATGGGAGGAGTAATACTTATCCAGGATATTAGTGAAAAAGAGAAGCTAGAGCAAATGAGAAAAGACTTTATCTCAAATGTTTCTCATGAATTTAGAACTCCTTTAACCATTATTAAAGGTAACTTAGAGTCTATTGTAGATGGTATGACAAAACCTACCGAGGTAGTAGATACTTGCACAGCATTAATAAAAGAGACAAATAGACTTGAAAGAATGGTTAAAGATCTGCTTAATTTAAGTAGGTTAGAATCAGGCAAAGTAGAAATTGACCATAATGAATTAGATGTAAATATGCTTATAAATGATACTGCAAGAAGTCTTAGGACTTTAATTTATAGTAAAGATATAGATTTGCAATTAAATTTAGAAAGTAATTTGCCAAAGTTATTAAGTGATTATGATAAATTAAAACAGCTGCTAATTATATTTTTAGATAATGCTATAAAGTTTTCTTATTCTAAAGGCATTTTAAAGGTAACAACATATTCAGATAACAAAAAAATATATATAAAGGTTGAAGATAATGGTGTTGGCATACCTAAAGAAGAAATCGAGTATTTAGGTGAAAAGTTTTTTAAAGCTGATAAGTCAAGAAATGCACAAATTGAGGGCACTGGGCTTGGACTTTCAATAGCAAAGAGATTAATAAAAGTCTTAAAGGGAAACTTTTATATAGAAAGTGATTTAGGAAAAGGAACAACAATAATTATTGCATTTTCAATTAGAGAAACTTAAATGGAGGTAGAGATATGAGGCATGGTTATCACATGGGGATGGGGTTTTATGGTCATTATGTTTTAATAATATTTTTAATAATTTTTAGTATATTAATATATTTGTTGCTAAGAAGAAAACCAACTCCAAACGAATTCACAGTAAGGTTAATAGATATACTTAAAGAAAAATATGCTTCTGGAATTATTACTGCAGATGAATTTATAGAAAGAAAATCTATTATAGAAGATATAAAATATTCAAATTCATATATTCCTATGCTTCTTGAAAGGTATGCAAATTGCAAAATAGGAACAAAAGAATTTTTGAATATAAAAAATTTGATTGAAGAGAACAAAATAGACAATGACACTACTGAACAATTAGTCAAAGGAAACTTATCCTACGATGAATTTAGAACAAGTAATAAATATTAAACGAAATAAATATAATAATTTGACTAAAAATTATAAAGAGGATATATATGGAGAATTCAAATAATACAAATTTACTGAACAAAACAGGTAGATTAAAGATTCAATGCTTTAGGGGCAGTGATTATATTCCAATTGATGGAGCTAAGATAACTGTCAAAGGCATAGAAGGAAGTGAAAGTTTAGGGACTATTGACCTAGTTACAGATGATGCTGGATTAACGCAGGAGATAGATTTATCAACTCCACCATTAGAGTATTCCTTGGATATATATAATGATAAGATGCCTTATAGTTTATATGATATAACTATTGAGAGAAATGGATTTAAGCCGCTAGTAATAAACGGGTGTCAGGTATTACCAACACGAGTTGCATATCAAATATGTAATTTGGAACCTAGTTCGGGAAGAGGAGATATGAGACAAGAAGTTATAAGTGTACAACCAAATACATTATACGGAAATTTCCCGCCTAAAATACCAGAACAAGTTGATAAACCATTACCACCTCCATCATCAGGAGTTGTATTAGCTCAACCAGTAGTTCCAGAGTATATTACTGTTCATCAAGGAGTTCCAGATGATACATCGGCACAAAACTATAAAGTACCATTTAAGGACTACATAAAAAATGTAGCTTCATGTGAAATATATTCAACTTGGACAGATTCAGCTCTAAAAGCAAATGTTTTTTGCATAGTATCTTTTACTTTAAATAGAATTTTTACTGAATGGTATAGAGGTAAAGGAAAAAAATTTGATATTACAAATTCTACAGCTTATGATCAGGCATTTAGTTATGGCAGAAACATATATGATAATATAAGTCAAATTGTAGACGAGATTTTTTCTACCTATATAAAAAGAAGCGGAAAGAAGCAACCACTTTTCTCACAATACTGTGATGGAAAGAGCGTTACTTGTCCAGAATGGTTAAGTCAATGGGGCAGTCAACAGTTAGGAGTTCAAGGTTTAGATCCTTATAGTATATTGACACACTACTATGGAAATAATATCGAATTAGTTACAGCACAAAAAGTTTCTGGAAGTCCAATGTCATATCCAGGTGAAGATTTAACTATTGGAATATCTAGCCCAGCAGTTAAAACAATTCAAGGGCAGTTAAATAGAATAGCAAAAGATTATCCAGCAATTCCAAAGCAAGCTGAAGATGGACAATATACTGAAAAAACTTCAGATGCGGTAAAGACATTTCAGAGAATATTTACATTGCCTCAAACAGGTGTAGTTGATTATGCTACATGGTATAAGATATCAGATATTTATGTTGGAGTAACAAAACTTGCAGAGCTTAAAACTACTGAATCAAGTAGGAATTTAAGAAAGTTTGAAATATAGATATTTTTTGCAAAACTAACTTTGACATATATATAAATAGGAAGGGTTACAATTGCGCCTGCATCATTATACACAACATAAAAAAACTTTTATCAGCAGATCTAGTGAAGGTTGGATACTTGAAGGCATAACAGGAGGGTTCTTCTACAAGTTAAAAAAAGATAAACCTAAAAGAATAGTCTATACCTTAGATTATCAAAGTGAAGCTAACGAAGAATATTTTACTTTATTTAAAGAAGCAGGATGGTCTCCTGTTTTATCCATGGAAAACCAAATGCATATCTTTTCAGCTAAAGCTGGTACTAAACCTATCTATACTGATTGTGAATCGGAAATAGATAAGTATTCAAATATAAGAAATATAACAAAAAAGGGATCAATTATATCTTCAATAATAGCTGTTCCATTAATATGTTTATTAATGGCCTCAATAAATTTTATAAGACCTATATTTTTTATTATGTTTGGACTTTTGTTTATTGATTTTGTTATATTTACTTTTAACTTTATGCCTTACTTAGCATACAATTCTAGGATTAAAGAAATAGAAAAGTATGGCAAGTATGATAGTAAAAAATTATATGCTAAAAACTTATGGAAATTCGATCTATTTACAGCAAGTCTATTTCTAGCTGTTGGAATATTATATTTAACTAAAAAAAATTATTTTTCCATATTGTTTATAATTGTATTTGTTTTTTTGCTATTAATTCTTATAAAAAATATAAAAAATCTTTATAGAAAATCCCCAACATCTTTTGGTGTTGGAGATTTTTTTATTTTATAAATAAAAGAATTATATTCCTAAACTGATTAATATTACTTTTTCTTAACATTAAGTTAACCCTTTCATGATATAAGTTTGCAATTTATTAATGTAATATGGCAAGTGAGAAGCTAAACAGAAAGGATAAGATTTAAATGAATTACAAAAATAAAATTATTCCACTAGTTTTAATTGTAGCAGTTTCACAAACCTGCATAGCTAAAAGTACTTCTGCTAGTACATATATTGATCCTAATCCAGGATCTTATGGATATTACGTAGATACATGGAAAAACAATAATACTTCTAATATGACTCCAAATACCAACCCTGCAATAGGAGTACTTTCAGAATATCTTAAACTTTGGACTCCAGGAAGTGCATGGAATAACGGAACTATACTTAACAATGAAATTCATAATGCTAATATACAAAAATCAATTGATATAACAAAAAATCGTACTGATATGGAAGCCCATCAAGCTTATCTAGATGATCGTAGAGATCAAAACTATGGCATAGTTGATGGACTTGGTAAATATACTGATGCATTCCGTAATGGATCCCATGCTGGAACAACAATACCTGATGAAATTCCTCAAGATGCTAATCAAAAAAAATATGATGATAAAGGAAATAGTAATGGTAATTGGGCTGATACTGATTCCAACCTTGGAAACATGGTAAATTTAATAAATACTATGAGAAATTCTTCAGCTTCAACCACCCCTGCTAAAAATTACTTTCAATATAAACGTCCATGGCGTTGGAGTAATAGTGTACAAGTACTTCCAACACTTGAACCAGCAAAAAGCAGTACTCCTGAAAAGGATGGAGGATTTCCAAGTGGACACACAAATGCAGCAACTATTGCAGCTCTAGGCCTCGCATACTCAACACCAGAACGCTTTCAAGAGATAATTACACGTGCTTCTGAACTTGGGAATGATAGAATAGTTGCAGGAATGCATTCACCTCTTGATGTGATGGGAGGACGTGTTATGGCTACTGCAATTGTTGCAGCTGCTTTAAATAATCCTGATAACCAAAGTTTAAAAACCGCAGCCTATAATGATGCTCATACAAAACTTCTTACACAAAACGGAACCTCAGTTGATAGATTTAGCGATTATAATAAAAATAAACAAGATTATACATATAGATTAACATATGGTTTTCCTCAAATAGGTATAACAACTACTCCGATGAAAGTTCCAAAAGGAGCAGAAGTTTTATTAGAAACGAGACTTCCATACTTAGACTCAAATCAACGTAGAGCTGTTTTATATACAACAGGTATTAAATCTGGTTATCCATTACTTGATGATGCTGAAGGATGGGGAAGACTTAACCTCTTTAGAGCTGCAGATGGATATGGTTCTTTCCTTGACCATGTTGAAGTAAATATGGATGCTTCAAAAGGTGGTTTTAATGCATTAGATAGCTGGCGTAACGATATATCAGGGGTTGGAAGTTTAACTAAAAATGGAACTGGTACCTTAAAATTATCAGGTAACAATACTTTTAGTGGTGGAACAGAAGTGAATAACGGAAACCTTGAAGCTGATTCATCTACTGCTTTTGGTGCTGGAAATCTAAAAAATAATGGTGGAAAAGTGACAGAAAATGTATCTGGTCCAGTATTTATAAAAGATGCCTATTCTCAAGGCTCAAATAGTACACTAGAGCTTAATATAAGCGGTGACACAGATATTCTAAAGATTGGAGATAAAGCAAATTTCGCTGGGACATTAAAGCTTAACTTCTTAAATAATTATATCCCTGCTGATGGTTCTACTATAATAACCTACAAAAAAGATGGAGGAAGCGGGGCATTTTCTTCAGTTGAAACAACAGGATTACCTAAAGGATATACTGTATCTGTAGCTCAAAATGCTGATAATATTAGTTTAAAAGTAAACAATGGACAAGCAGATAATAAAGAAGCAAAGGCAACTTCAGTTTCAGTTAGCGGAAAAGCTAGTGTTAATTCACCTAACCAAGGAACAAATGATAATGGGCAAGTTCAAAAAGAAGGAAATAACACTAAAACTTTAGTAAAGACAGGAGATTTTGCAGGTACAAACTTATTTGTTACTGTATTATTACTACTTGCTAGTACAGCTTCAGGAATTATTTTTGGAAGAAAAAGAAAACTAAGATGGTTTAAGTGATATTAGGTTCAATAATATATAAAGGTTATATTAGAATATTCTAATATGGTAATATTCCAGTATGGTAATATTCTTAAGAATATGCTGTAAAAATGCTAGCTGAGAAGTATTCTAATAAAAATAATAGATAAATTTTTAAAGAACGGATAAGTTTTGTCCGTTCTTTTCTATTTGCTAGAAATATGATTAACAAATTTCTTATAGTTATTTTTTCAGTGACTTATGACATGAAAAAAGGATTTAATAATTTTTAAATAGTTAACTTTAAGTAAAAAATTTTTAACAAAAAGAAAGCAATTATCAAAGCTTAATTATTAACCTATTATATATGGGAATTAAGCAAGGTAAAATTTTAAACAGAGACAAATTCCATATTATTGAATATTTGACATTTAAAGATGAGTGTAGTATTATTTAGAAAGTTAATAGTTCTATTTTAGAAGTCATAAGATTTTATCTAGTTATATAAGGAGGACTTAATAAATGAAACTTACTATAAAAAACTTAAGTAAAAAATACGGAAAGGATTTTTGGGCACTAAAAAACTTTAATTTGGAGTTAGAAAATGGTGTACTAGGACTTTTAGGGCCTAATGGTGCTGGAAAATCTACATTGATGAGGATTATAACTACTATTTCAAAGCCAACGGAAGGATGTGTGCTTTTTAACGGGGAAGACATTCATAAAAATCCTCAGATTATAACTAATAATATTGGATACCTTCCACAAGATTTTGGTGTATACCCAAATTTAAATGCTGTTGATTTTTTAAGATATATTGCTGCTGTAAAAGGTATTAATATGACTATAGCAACAAAAAGAATAAAAGAATTGATAGAAGCTCTCAATTTAAGTGAAGCAGCTAAAAAGAGTATTGGAAGTTATTCTGGAGGAATGAGACAAAGAATAGGTATTGCGCAGGCATTACTAAATAACCCTAAAATATTAGTAGTAGATGAACCTACAGTTGGATTAGATCCAGAGGAGAGAGTGAAATTTAGAAACTTAATTTCAGATCTAGCTGGAGAAAGAATTGTAATCCTCTCAACTCATATAGTTTCTGATGTAGAAGCTACTGCTTCTAATATTGCAATAATGAATAAAGGAAGCTTAATATCAAAATGCACTATAGAAGAGCTATTAGACAAAATTGAAAATATGGTTTGGGATTGCGTGGTTCGAGAAGATGAATTAGTAAGTATAAGAAGTAAATATATAATAAGTAATACCATTCGAAGAAATGATGGTGTACATGTAAGGATTTTATCGAAGAATAAACCTCTTGAAAAGTGCAAAAATATTTTTCCTACTCTTGAAGATGCATATTTGTATCAAGTTAATTGCAGTGGAGGTACCTTATAATGAAAGGGTTTCAAGTAATATATGAAGTAGCTAGAGCAGATTTTCTTCAGCGAATTAAGCAAAAAAGTACATTAATAGCTATAGCGTTTATGATGTATTTCTCATATTTAGCTGTTCCAGATATTAAAGCCACTTATTATAATACGGTATTTGGCATGGAAAACAATGTTGCCTATAGAGGGATATATAATTCTGCTTGGATTGGATTTCTAGTTACATTCATTGTAGTAACATATATGACTTTAATTGGTTTCTTTCTTACGAAAAATACAATTAGCAGAGATAAACAAACAAAAGTTGGTCAGGTTATTGCAGCTTCAGATGTAAAAGATGTAAATTATCTATTTGGTAAAGTACTTAGTAATTTTATTTATCTAGCTATAATGGTAGGAATATTTATGCTAGTAGCTATATTTCTTCAATTGACCAGGGGAGAATCCACTGAATTGGATTTGTGGAAACTTATTTCTCCATTTATATTTATAGCAATTCCTGCTATGTTTATTACTGGAGTTTTATCGGTAATTTTTGATTCTACACCTTCTCTGCAAAAGACAGGAGGAAATATTTTATATTTCTTTTTATGGTGCGGAATAGTTGCTCTTTCTGTTTTAGGAACAATAGGAAAGCTTATTCCACTTGAATTTGTAAGAAATATTTTTAGTCAAATTAGTCGTTATATAGATGTGTTTGGGATAGGTAAATTATCTGCTTCCATGTTAAATGGAATTTTAGAAAATTATCCAAACTTTAATGGAGGCTTCACATTAGGTTCTGGTGTGGGAATAACAGAAATTAATACTTTTAAGTGGGATGGAATTGAATGGAGCACAGCTATATTATTACCAAGACTTCTGTGGATTTTACTGACTGTTGTACTATTTATATATGCTTCTAGTAAATTCAAAAAAGAATATCTTATCGATAAAGTGATTAGTATAAGAAAACCAATAAAAATTAGAAAGTCAAAGAAAAAGACTAAGAATGACTTAGAAGTGAATAGTGGAAGCAAGTCAAGAAGCTTAGCATATTACGCAACAAATGATATAACTGAAGATCGATTTAGCTTTTTAGATATGATCATTGAAGAATTAAACTTAATGTTAAAAGGTGTATCTCCATGGTGGTTTCTTATACAGGGAGTTTTAATACTTAATATTGTACCAGTTCCTAATGATGTTGCTATGAGTTCTATTATTCCAGCAACATTTATAGCACCTTTACTTGTTTGGTCAAAAGCAGGAACACTTGACAATAAATATGGAACTGAACAATATCTTTTTAGTTGCAAGCATTATAGAATAGATCAATTTGTAGCTTTATGGATATCTGTAGCAATTTTTACATTACTAATTTCAGTAAGCACGATAATAAAAATTTTAGTTTCTGTAGGTTTTGTAAATGTTCTAGCTCTATTAGTTGGAATAGCATTTATATCATCACTTGCTGTATTTTTAGGAATGGTAAGTGGAAATACAATTTTATTTGAATTAATATATATGGCATTATGGTATTTAGGCCCATTAAATAAGATTCCAGTCTTTGATTTTCTTGGATTTACTAAAGAATCTATTTCTATGGGAACACCAATTATTTATGCATTAATTAGTGTTATTTTAATATTTATAGCACTTTTAAGTAGAATAAAAAAAGTTGAAAAAAAATTTAATTAGGAGGAAAATTTATGCAATTACTTACACTCAATCTTTTAGGTGGATTTATAGCTCTTTTGATAGGAGGAATATTATACTATAGAAATAAAGAGCAGAAAGCTTTTTTAATTATAGTTGCATTAGGACTATTAGATATAGTTATAACTACAATTAGACTTATTTTATAATAAGCCTAATTGCATTACATATTAAATTTATTTTTTTGCTTTATTTGATATAAAGCAAAAAAAAATCGAGTTATATTCCATTTTTATCTATTTCTGAGTGAGTAATACATTAATTTCAAAAAATATAATACATGTAAAAAAAGGGTTTTAATAAAGGGGGAGAAATTAATGAGTGTAAAAAAAAATAGTAAACTTGAATATTGGCAAGATAGGTTAAATGGCGAAATACCAGTAACTAATATTCCAACAGATTATAAAGTATCTGTCAATAAATTTCAAGAAAAAATTATAAAGTTTAGTTTGGAGGAAGAATTAAGTAATAAAATTGATTGTATTACAGAAAAAATGGGAGTAAAAAAATTTGATTTTTTCTTGTCTTTATTTTACATAGCACTGTCCAAAAAAAGTGGGCAAGAAGATATTATTGTAGAGATTCTAACATCTGAAAATATAGAATCTAATATTATAGACAATAAACATATTCCAATCAGAAATTATCCAGCTTCCACTAAATATTTTAGTGCTTTTCTAAAGGAAGTTAATAAAAATTTGAAAGAAGATTTAAAACATAAGAACTTTGATTTTACTAAATTGTTAGACACGCTTGCTCCTGAAAAAACTGGTGATACTTTATCCGAAGTTTTTTTCAACTATATAGGTGATGGTAATGAAATAGATTTTAAAGCAGGGGAAAGAAATGAATCAGGTTGTAACTTTTTAGGAAATATGTTTTTAGAAATAGTAGAAAACACTAATACATATAGTTGTAGTTTAAAATATAACTGCAATGCTTTTGAAGAAGAGACTATTGATAGATTTAAAGAACATTTTATTAATACTCTAAAGTTAATATTACATAATTATGAAATTAAAATAAGTGACATTGATATAATTTCTGAATATGAGAAAGAGCTAATTCTAAATAGGTTTAACGACACAAAAAAAGATTATATGAGCGAAAAAACTATTTATAAATTATTTGAAGAACAAGTTATAAAAACACCAAATAATATTGCAGTAATATTTGAAGATAGACAATTAACTTACAAAGAGCTTAATGATAAATCCAATCAATTAGCAAGAGTATTAAGAGAAAAAGGTGTTAAGGAAGAAAGCGTAGTAGGAATTATGCTAGATAGATCACTAGAAATGATAGTAGGAATTATGGGTATATTAAAAGCAGGAGGAGCATATTTACCAATAGCAACTCACTATCCTATCCAAAGAATTGAATATATGGCTAAGGATAGTAAGATGACTGTTTTATTATCTCAAGAAAAATATTTAGAAAAACTATCAGAAATAGAAGATATATTAACTATTTTAAATGTTGAAAGTGATGATTTATATAAAGGAAACTGTGAAAATTTGGTACCTTTAAGTACATCTAAAAACTTAGCATATGTAATATACACTTCTGGTTCTACAGGAAAACCAAAGGGGGTTATGATAGAGCATCATTCAGTTATAAACAGAATAAGCTGGATGCAAAGCAAATATCCAATTTCTCCTGATGATGTAATACTTCAAAAAACTCCATATACTTTTGATGTATCGGTATGGGAGATATTTTGGTGGTCTTTTGTGGGCGCAAAGGTTTGTATGTTGTACCCTGATGGAGAAAAGGATCCAGATAGAATTATTAATGCTATAAGCAAAAACAAAGTAACAACTCTTCATTTTGTTCCATCTATGCTAAATGTATTTTTAGATTATATTGAAGATTTCAATAGTGATAATTATGCCGATAAATTAAGTAGTATAAAGCAAGTATTCTGTAGCGGTGAAGCACTACATGTTGAACAAGCTGATAGATTTAATAAAATGTTATATAGAAAAACTGGAGCAAAGCTAGCAAATTTATATGGTCCAACAGAAGCGACCGTTGATGTATCATATTTTGATTGCTCAGAAGATACAGAACTAAAAAGCATTCCAATTGGAAAACCTATTGATAATATTAAACTATATGTTTTAAATAAAGAAAAGAAACTTCAACCAATAGGAATTCAAGGAGAATTATACATATCAGGTGTAGGAGTAGCAAGAGGTTATCTAAATAACCCTACTTTAACTGCTGAAAAGTTTATAGAGAATCCATTTGTCCCTGGAGAAAAAATGTATAAAACAGGTGATCTTGCAAAGTGGAATTCAGATGGAAATATTGAATACTTAGGAAGAATAGACCATCAAGTTAAGATTAGAGGTTTTAGAATTGAATTAGGTGAAATAGAAAAAGAAATATTAAAGTTTAAAAACATGAAAGAAACTGTAGTTATAGATAGATTGGACAATGGTGGAAATAGATATCTATGTGGATATATAGTTTCTGATGTAACAATAGACGTTAAAGAACTTAAAGATTTTCTAAATAAATCATTAATTGAATATATGGTTCCACCATATATAATACAATTATCAAAAATGCCACTTACTGATAATGGTAAGTTAGATAGGAAAAAGTTACCTGAACCTAATATCACACAGTTAGAAAGAGAATATATAAAGCCATCAACAGAATTAGAGATAAAAATTGAAAGTATATGGAGTGAGATTTTAGGATTATCTCAAATAGGAGTAACTGACAACTTCCTAGAATTAGGGGGGCATTCATTAAAGGCAATAAGTATAGTAAGTAAAATAAGAAGAAATCTTAAGATAAAAATTAAGGTTGCTGATATATTTGAAAATCCAACAATACAAAAGTTATCACAATTTATTGAAAAACATAATTTTAAAGATGAAACTGAGATTTTAGAAGAATATGATGGAATTAAATGCATCCCAGAAAAGGAGTTTTACGAAACATCATTTGTTCAAAAAAGAATGTATGCTATAAATCAAATTGATCTAGAAAGCATAAATTATAATGAACCAGAAATATATACTGTATATGGAAATATAGATAAGCAAAAGTTTGAAAATGCATTACAACAGCTGATAAATAGACATGAATCATTAAGAACAAGTTTTCACGTAGTAGATGGAGAAATTGTTCAAAAGATTAATAAAAATATTAAGGTTCCAATAGAATATTTCAAGTATAGTGGTAACTTCAGTAATATGGAAGAATATATTAACAAGCAAATTGACAATCTAATATATCCTTTTAACTTAAGCAAGGCACCTCTTATTAGATTATCTGTTATTGAACTTGATGATATAGATATTATAGTTTTAGATATTCATCATATAGTTACTGATGGTATTTCAAGCGAAATAATAATTAAAGAGCTTGTAGACCTATATGAAGGAAAAACTCTAGATAAATTAGAAATTCAATATAAAGATTTCGCACATTGGCAAAATAATTTATATAAAAATGGTTATTTAGATAATCAAGAAAAATACTGGCTTGAAAAGTTTAAAGGGGATATCCCTGTGCTAAATATGCCGACAGATTATAGTAGACCAGCTTATCAAAATTTTAATGGAAACACTATTTTCTTTAATATAAGTGCTGATTTAACTACAAAATTAGATAGCATTGTAAAGAAAACAGGCACAACAAGATATATGTTGCTAGCTACTGCATTTATGGTGGTTTTGTCTAGATATAGTGGTCAAGATGATATAGTTATAGGAACTCCTTCTTCAGGAAGAAGTAATGATAGTTTAAACAATATTGTTGGAATGTTTGTAAATTCGCTTGCAATTAGAAATAAACTTAATCCTAACAGCACTTTTATTGAAACACTTAATGAAGTAAAAAATACTATATTAGATGCTTTTGAAAATCAAGATTATGATTTTGCTAATTTAGTTGAAAAGTTAAATATAAAGCAAGAAGCTAATAGAAATCCTATTTTTGACATAATGTTTTCTGTACAAGACTTTAATTTAAACTATGAAGATAGTAAAACAATTAAATTAAAAAGATATTTAAGAAAAGATACTATAGCAAAACTTGATATGACAGTAATTATGAATGATAACTATGAAGGGTTGATTCAATACAAGACTAAACTATTTAAATATGAGACTATTACAAGATTCATTGATAATTATAAAAATGTATTAAATCAACTAGTATCAAATATAGATATAAATCTTAATGAAATAGAAGTTGCAACTGAAAAAGAAAGAGATACTATTCTAAATGGTTTTAATAATACAAAGACAAATACTTTAATTCTTAAAGGTGCTAAAGAGATGTTTGAAGAAACTGCAAAGAAACTCAAAGATAAACCTGCACTAATAAGTAAAGATGGAACAATAACTTATAAAGAATTAAATGAAAGGGCTAACCAGATAGCTCACTTATTAAGAAAGAAAGGTATTGGTAGAAACAATATTATAGGAATTCTTTGTGATAGAACAATCGAAACAGCTATTTCTATGATAGCAGTAATAAAATCAGGGGCTGCTTATTTGCCAATAGATAATAATTATCCACAATCAAGAAAGAAATACATGATTGAAGATAGCAAATGCAAAATGTTACTAGGAAACATAAAACAATTATCTCAAGATGATTTTAATGAATATAATATAGAAACATTAGTTACAGACAATAAAGAAATATGTAAAGAAAGTATAGAAAATTTGGAAAGTATAAATGAATTAGATGATCTTATGTATACAATATATACCTCAGGATCAACAGGAAAGCCAAAAGGTGTATGTTTGTGTCAAAGAGGGTTAATTAATAGATCGTTAAATTGCATAAATCCTAGTAGAGAAGATCGAATATTACAAGTTATTTCACTTTCATTTGATCCATCAGTTTTGGATATTTGGAAAACGCTATTAAATGGTAAAGAGTTATATATTGCATCTAATGAAGAAATAATGGATTTAAATTCATTAGAAAACGTAGTAAAAACATTTAAAATAACTTCTATGCAGATGCCATCAGCTTTATTTGCAAATGTAGTTTCTGAAAATGTTAATGTATTTAACGGAATTAAAGAGTTAACAGTTGGTGGTGATGTTCTTTCTTCTAATGCAGTTGCAATTTTAGTTGCGACTTATCCAGATATAAAAATAATAAATGCCTATGGACCTACTGAAAACACTATAATTTCAACCGAATATGTAATTGAAAAGTCATGGGATAAAGACAAAACAATTCCAATAGGAAAGCCTATAAATGACGCTAAAGCATATATTGTTGATAAATGTGGCAAGTTATGCCCAATTGGAGTACCAGGAGAACTATTAGTAGGTGGAGTAGGAGTTGCAAAAGGATATTTAGATCGTGAAGAACTTACAAAAGATAAGTTTATAGATAACCCATTTGTTGAAGGTGAAAGCTTATATAAAACTGGAGATCTGGCAAAGTGGTTAGAGGACGGAAATATAGACTTTCTAGGAAGAATAGATAATCAAGTAAAAATAAGAGGTTTTAGAATTGAACTAGGTGAAATTCAAGCTGAACTTTTAAAAGATGAAAAAGTAAAAGAAGCTTTGGTCATTGAAAATAAAGATAATAGAGGTGTTGGATACTTATGTGCATATGTTACTAGTAATGAAAAGATTTCCTCAGAAAAAATGAAGAAAAGTTTAAGTTTCAATTTACCAGATTATATGATACCAGCTTATATTATCCAAATTGAAGGATTGCCAATGACTTCAAATGGGAAGATAGATACAAGCTTGCTACCTAAACCTGATTTATCTCAAAATATTAATGAATATATAGAACCAATAAATGAGCAAGAGCAAATAATGGCTGATATATGGGGTGAGGTTTTAGGAATAGATAAAGTAGGTACAAATTATAATTTTTATGATATTGGTGGAGATTCAATAAAGGCTATACAAATTGTATCAAGACTTACTAAACATAAAATTAAGATAGAAGTTAAGGATATCTTGAAATACAAGACTATAAAAACTATTTCAAATTACATTAAAAAGTTTGAAACTAATATATCACAGGATTTGGTAGAAGGAGAGATAATACCAACACCTATTATAAAAGATTTTACTAGAACTTCTAAAAAGATATTTAACCATTTTAATCAATCTATGATGATATACAGTAAAAAAGGTTTTGATGAAAACAACATAAAAGAAGCTATGAATAGCATTTTAACTCATCATGATGCCTTAAGAATGATATTAAAATATGATGATAACAAAATCACTCTGTACAATAATGGGTTAACTGAAAACTTATTTGGTTATGTTAGATTTGACTTTACTAAAAATCTAGAATATGAAAAAGCAATAGAAATGGAGGCTGAAAAGTTACAACGATCTATCGATGTTGAAGAAGGGCCTTTAGTAAAATTAGCATTATTTAAAACAAAGAATGGAGATCATTTGCTTTTTGTAATTCATCACCTTGTTATAGATGGTATGTCTTGGAGAATATTATTTGAGGATTTTTCCAATGCATATAGAGCCTTAGAAGAAGAAAGAGAAATAAAATTTCCTCTAAAAACAACTTCTTTTAAAGATTGGGCAAAGAAACAATATGAATATGCAAACAGTAGTAAATTCCTTAAAGAATTAGAGTATTGGAATAGTATTATACCAAAAGAGCCACTAGGAAAAATGCCAAAATACAATGTGACAGATGAAATATTATTTAAAGATATGAATTCTAAGACTATTACTTTAGATAAAAATACAACAAAGAAATTATTAAGAGAAACTAATAGAGCATATAATACTGAAATAAATGATATTTTATTATCTTCATTAGGAATTGCTGTTAAAGAGTGGAGTGGAATTAATAAAGTAGCCGTAACATTAGAAGGCCATGGAAGAGAAAATATAATTGAAAATATAGATATTACAAGAACGATTGGATGGTTTACAAGTTGTTTCCCAGTAGTTTTAGATTTAACTGACAATGACTTGGCGTCTAATATAAAAAGAAATAAAGAGATCTTGAAAAAGGTACCAAATAAAGGTATAGGATTTGGTATGTTAAAACATTTAACAGAAGATTTCAATAAAAATAAAGAAAACTTTAATCTAAAAACAGAAATAAGTTTTAATTACTTAGGGCAATTTGATGAAGATGTTAATAATGAATTATTTGAGTTTTCTAATATATCAAGTGGTACAGAAATAAGTCCTGAATTTAAAGCAACAGATAGTATTCAGATAAATTCAATGGTACAAAATGGAGAATTAAAAGTAATTATTGAATATAACACTAAAGAATACACTGACGAGGTAGCAACTAAATTTATTGATATATTGAAAGAAAAAATAGAGCTTGTAATACGTCATTGTAGTGAAAAGCTTGATGTTGAGCTAACACCTACAGATTATGGAATTAATGATTATACATTAGAAGATTTAGAAGAGATTAGATCATTTATTAAAGAAAATGTTGATGAAGATGCAATAATAGAAAGTATCAATAAGCTTATTCCTATTCAAGAAGGAATGTTATATACGTATTTAAATGATAAAAATACAACTGCATATGTATTACAAATGGAATTAGAAGTAAAGGGTAAATTGGATTTATCTATATTAAATAAGGCTTATAATGAATTACTTAATAGATATAGCATTTTAAGAACAGTAATTTTTAATCACTGGAAGCATCCAGCGCAAATAGTTATTAAAAATAGAAAAACAGAAATCATATATGAAGATTTTAGCGAAAAAGATAATGTAGAAAAAGATTATCAAGAATATGCTAAAGAAATTATTAACAAAGGTTTCGATTTAAGTAAGGATGTATTATTTAAAGTAAGTGTAGTTAAAACAGGTGATAAAGATTACAAGGTAGTAATAACAGCTCATCATATAATCATAGACGGATGGTCCAATTCTATAATTATTAACGAGTTATTCAATATATACAATGCAATAGAAAAGGGAGAATCAATTCCTAAAGAAAACTTAAGATATGAGGAATACTTAGCATGGCTATCTAAACAAAACAAAGAAGAAGGGCTTAACTATTGGAAAGAATATCTTGATGATTATAATGAAACTTCAATACTTCCAGCTAAAAAGAATACTACAGGAAATTATAAAGAAGGAATTTTAAACTTTTCTATAGATAAAAATCTTAGTGAAAAACTAGATAAAGTTGCAGTTAAGTGTGATGTTACACTAAATACAGTATATCAAGTTGCATGGGGATTGGTACTTCAAAAATATACTTCAAGTAATGATGTTGTATTTGGAACTGTTGTCTCAGGAAGATCAGCAAAAGTTACTAATATAGAAAAGATGGTTGGAATGTTCATAAATACTATTCCAGCAAGAATAAAAGCTGATGACTGTGTAACAATACTAAATCTTTTACAAAAAGTACAACAAGATAATAATAATACAAAGAAATATGAGCATATTGCTTTATCAGAAATTCAAGAGATTACACCTTTAAGAGATCAATTAATACAAAACATAATGGTTTTTGAAAATTATCCAATTGATAATAGCAAAAATTATGAGGAAAGTTTAATTGTAAAAGAACTAAAGTCAAGAGAACAAACTGATTATCCTTTAAATATATCATTTGAAAAACAAGATACATTAAAAATTCAATATATGTATAACAAAAATATATATGATGATGAATTTATTGAACAATTAACTAATAAATTAATTTCAGTATTTAAAATAATGATCAATAATGTTGAAACATCAGTTAAGGATATAGAAAAAGTAGATGAAATAGAAAAGAGAAGAATCTTAATTGATTTTAATAATACAAAGAAAAAGTATAAAAATGATAAAACAGTAAAAGAAGTATTTGAAGAACAGGTAATAGAATCTCAAGATAAAACTGCTATCGTATCTAGAGGAGAGAAAATAAGCTATAGAGAGCTTAATGAAAAAGCAAATCAAATTGCACGCTTGTTAAAGGAAAAAGGTGTAGGTAAGGGAACTATTGTCCCAATAATATGCGATAGAAGTTTGCAAACTATAGTATTAATGGTTGCTACAATAAAATCAGGAGGAGCATATTTACCAATCGATGAAGAATATCCAAAATCAAGGATAAGATATATGCTTGAAGATAGTAAAAGTAAGATATTGCTAGCAAAGGAAAGTGAATATACACGATTAGATTTAGAAAATTTAAATATAGAATTACTAAAAATAAATGATAAGGATTTAAATGTAAGTAAAGAAAACTTAGAAGACTTAAATGGACCTGATGATCTAGCTTATGTTATTTATACTTCAGGATCTACCGGAAATCCTAAAGGTGTATGTTGTAAAAATAGAGGATTAATTAATCTTGTTAAAGATCCAGAGTACATGGATAAGAAAGAGCTTGAAAGAGTATTGCAATCAGGATCTTTATCCTTTGATGCATCTGTATTCCAAATTTGGATCACTTTATTAAATGGTGGTGAGATTCATTTAGAAGATAAGAGTCTGACAATTGATGAAAAATCATTGCAAGAATATGTAACAAGAAATAAAATAACCTTTATGCTTATACCAACTCCTTTATTCAATCAATATAGTCCAGAGATATTCAAAGGCGTAAAAGCTTTGTTAGTCGGAGGAGATGTTCTTTCCAGCAAGCAAGTATCTAAATTAACAAAAATGTATAAAGATTTGAAAATTATTAACGGTTATGGCCCAACTGAAAATTCAGTTGCATCTACTATGTATGGAATTATAGGAAATTGGGAAGAAGATCACAAAATACCTATAGGTACTCCTATTCAAAATTCAACAGCTTACGTAATGGACTTAAATAATAAGTTGTTACCAATTGGAATAGCAGGAGAATTATATGTAGGTGGAGATGGAATTGCAAAAGGATATTTAAATAGAAGTGAACTTACTAAAGAAAAGTTCATTGAAAATCCATATAAACGAGATGAAATAATATATAAAACTGGAGATTTAGTAAAATGGCTTCCAGATGGCAATCTAGATTTTATAGGAAGAGTTGATAATCAAGTTAAGATAAATGGATTTAGAATAGAGCTTGGTGAAATAGAAGCTAAACTTTTAAAACATAATGAAATAAAAGATGCAGTAGTAATAGATAGATTAGATAGTAAAGGAAATAAGTACCTATGTGGATATATAGTTGCCTTAAGAGAAATGTCTTCATTAGAGATAAAGGAATTTTTAAGGAAAGAACTTCCTAACTACATGATTCCATCATATATAATGCAACTTAAGGAGATGCCACTAACACCAAATGGAAAAACTGATAGAAAAGCCTTACCAAAACCTGATCTTTCAAAGGAATTAGATAATGAATATGTTGCACCTAGAAATGATGTAGAAGAAAAATTGGCAAATGCTTGGAGTGAAGTACTAGGTATAGAAAAAATAGGCGTTAAAGATAATTTTTACGATATTGGAGGAGATTCTATAAAATCTATGCAGATAGTATCTAGAATCAGAAAATATGGTATTATACTTGAAATTAAAGATATACTCGAGTATAAAACTATTGAAGTATTATCTAAGCATGTTAAAAAGGATATGTTAGAGTTTTCTCAAGGAGAGGTAAAAGGAGAAATTGAATTGACCCCTATTATGAAAAAGTTTATAGGTATTAAAAATAATGTCTATACTCATTTTAATCAGTCTATGATAATTCATAGTTATGAGGGATTTGATGATGATAAAGTTCAAAAAGTAATGAAAGCTATTGTAAGCCATCACGATATACTAAGGAGCGTTTTAAAATATACTGATACAGTTAAGATGTATAATCGAGGAATTGAAGAGAAATTATTTGATTTTGCAAAATATGATTTAAGAGAAATTTCGGATTTTAAAGCTTCCATTGAAATAGAAGGTCAAAAGATTCAGGAATCCATGAACACTGAAAGTGGCCCACTAGTAAAACTAGGGTTATTTAAAACACAAAAAGGAGATTATTTGCTTTTTGTAATACATCATCTTGTTATTGATGGAATGTCTTGGAGAATTTTATTCGAAGATTTCTATAATGGCTATAGTGCATTACAAAATGGACAAGAAATTAAACTACCTCCAAAAACAACTTCATTTAAGGAATGGGCTAAAAAGCAAGTTGAATATGCACAAAGTCCAAAAATTCTAGCCGAGTTAGAATACTGGAATAATATTGTCCCACAAGAGCCTTTAGGAAAAATGCCAAAGTATAATGTGGTTAAGAATTTGTTGTTTAAAGATATGCAATCAAAAACTTTTACTTTCAATAAAGAAATAACAAATAAACTACTAAAGGATACTAATAGGGCATATAACACAGAAATAAACGACATCTTATTGTCAATATTAGGAATTGTCACTAAAAAGTGGAGCGGAAATGATAAAGTAGCGGTAATGTTAGAAGGTCATGGAAGAGAAAATATAATTGAAAATGTGGATATAAACAGAACAATTGGATGGTTTACAAGCTGCTACCCAGTAGTTTTGGATACTAGTGACAGTGATATAGGTTTAAATATAAAAAGAAATAAAGAGATTTTAAGAAAAATTCCTAATAAAGGTATAGGCTATGGAATACTAAGATATCTAACACAAAATGATGCTGTAGATATTGAAAAACTTGATATAAAAACTGAAATAAGTTTTAACTATTTAGGTCAATTTAATGAAGATAAAAATAATTCAATATTTAAACTTACTAACTTAAGAGGAGGCCGTGATGAAAGTACTGAATTTGAAGCTATTAGTAGTATTCAAATAAATTCACTTATACAAGATGATCAATTAACTATAAGTATAGATTTTAATAAATTAGAATATTCCGAAGAAGTAGTTGATAAGTTTATTAGAATATTTAAAGAAAATTTAGTAAAGGTAGTAGATCATTGTTCTCAAAAAGAAGAGGTAGAATATACACCAACAGATTATGGAATAAATGACTATACATTAGAAGAAGTTGATGAGTTAAAATCCTTTGTTAAATCAAATATAGACAATAAAGCAATTGTAAGTAAGATTAATAAATTATCTCCAATGCAAGAAGGTATGCTATACACCTATTTAAAGAACGAGTCTAGCAATGCATATGTACTACAATTAGAATTTAATATACATGGAGAATTAGATTTGGAGATTTTAAAAACTTCATATGAGCATTTATTACACAGGCATGATATTCTAAGAAGCATAATATACAGCAATTCCAGACATTCGGCGCAAGTTGTTTTGGACAATAGAGATAATGAAATTTATTATGAAGATCTTACTCATGAAATTAATACTGAAGAAGCTTGCAAGAAGTATGTAAAAGCGTTGCTTGAAAAAGGATTTGCTTTGGACAAAGATATATTGTTTAAACTTAATGTCGCTAAATTAGGTGAAAAATATTATAGGTTAATAATATCTATCCACCATATAATAGTTGATGGCTGGTCAAATGCAATGTTAATAAATGATTTATTTGACACTTATGAAAGGTTGGAAAATGGTGAAAAATTAAATTATGAAATTAGCACTAGCTATAGCGAATATATTAAATGGTTATATAAGCAAGATAAACAAGATGGCATTAAGTATTGGGCAAAATATCTTAATGACTATAACCAAATTGCTTCGTTACCAAAAAAAGATAATGCAGTAAATAAAGAATATAACCATAGAGAACTTATAGAACAACTAGATATTGATACAACAAGAAAATTACAAGAAATATCTAATAAGTATGGAGTAACTCTAAATACAATTTGCCAAACAGCTTGGGGGCTATTGTTACAGAAATATACTAATAGCGACGATGTTGTATTTGGTATGGTTATGTCTGGAAGACCTCCAGAGATTAAGGGAATAGAAGAGTCAATAGGTATATTTTTAAATACTATCCCTATCAGAATAAATGCTAAAGACAATGAAATAATTTCTGATTTGTTAAAGCAAGTACAAAATGAAGTTAATATGAGTAATAAATATCAATATATAGCTTTATCAGATATTCAAGACCAAAGCGAACTAAGACAAAATCTTATTCAACATATTACAGTATTTGAAAATTATCCTGAAAGTAACAAGTCAAATAAGAAATCTACTATAAAAGTCGAGGAATATCATACAAGAGAACAAACAAGCTATGATTTGGATATTTCATTTATACTAGAAGGAAATTTAAAATATAGAGTTATGTATAATGAAAGTGTATATGAAAATGAAGTTATATCAAATATAACTAAGCAGCTAAAGATTATATTTGAATTTATTTCTGAAAATGTTACTCAATTAATATCTACTATAGAAATATTAGATGAAGATCAAAAGAAAATGATATTAACTGATTTCAACGATACTAAGAGAGAATATGAAAGCAATAAAACAATAAAAGAATTGTTTGAAGAACAGGTAATAAAATCATCAGACAAAATAGCTATTATATCAAAAGGTCAAAAAATAAGTTATAAAGAGCTTAATGAAAAGTCAAATCAAGTTGCACATACATTAAAAGAAAAGGGAATAGGGAAAAATAGCATTGTCCCAGTAATATGCGATAAAAGTATGGAAACTATTGTTTCAATGCTAGCTATAATAAAAGCTGGAGGTGCATATTTACCTATTGATGAAGAATATCCAGAACTAAGAATACGGTACATGATTGAAGATAGCGGAAGCAAAATAATGCTAGCAAAAAGACATCAAATTGATAAGCTTAACTTAGAAAATTTAAATATAAGAATTATGGAGATAGGTTCAAAGGAATTTGACAATAAAGGAAAAGAAAATCTAGAGGATACAAATGGACCTGATGATTTAGCATATATCATTTATACTTCAGGTTCTACTGGAAATCCTAAGGGCGTATGTGTAGGCAATAAAAATATAATTAGATTAGTTAGAAATCAAGATTATATGGAACTAGATTACAATGATAAAATACTTCAAACAGGTTCAATTGCTTTTGATGCCTCAACTTTTGAGATATGGGGATCCCTTATAAATGGATTAACACTATATGTTGCAGAAAAAGATTTAATTTTAAATCAAAAAAGATTGAAAGAATATTTGAAAGAAAATAGTATTTCAATAATGTTTATGACAACAGCATTATTTCATCAATTATGCAATATTGACGTAAGTACTTTTGATAATCTTAAGTATTTGTTAGTAGGTGGAGAAGCTTTAGATACTAACCAATTCAATAAATTTAGAGAACATAATAACTCTACATTATTTATCAACTTGTACGGACCAACAGAAAATACAACATATTCAACATCTTTCTTATTAAACCAACATGACATATGGGTTGAAAATACTACAATCCCAATAGGTAAACCTATATCAAATTCAACAGCATATGTAATGGATAAAAACTTAAGATTATTGCCACCAGGGGTTCCAGGAGAACTATGTGTTGGAGGAGATGGATTAGCAAGGGGATATCTTAATAGAGAAGATCTTACAAGGGAAAAGTTTGTTGAAAATCCATATGTAAAAAGTGAAAAGATTTATAGAACAGGAGACTTAGTAAGATGGTTACCAGATGGTAACATAGAGTTTTTAGGAAGAATTGATTATCAGGTAAAAATACGTGGTTTTAGAATAGAACTAGGAGAAATAGAGAGAGAAATTTTAAAACATGAAAAAGTTAAAGAAGCTGTTGTAATAGATAGGCTAGATAAAAATGAAGACAAGTATCTATGTGGATATATAGTCGGAAGTGTAACTCAGGCTGAAATAAAAGAATTCCTAAAAAATACTTTACCAAGTTATATGATACCAACATATATTATTGAACTTGACAGTATGCCGATTACTGGAAACGGAAAAATAGATAGAAAACTATTGCCTGTTCCTAATCATTCTCAAGTAACCTCTAAATATATTCCACCTAGAGATGAGATAGAAGAAAAACTAGTAGATATTTGGAGTGAAGTATTAGGAGTAGAGAAACCTGGAATAACTGATAACTTCTTCGAATTGGGAGGACATTCATTAAAGGCAACAAATGTATTATTGAAGATATTAAATACATTCAACGTGAAAATAAAGATAGAAGATATATTTGAAAAAGCAACTGTAGAAGAGATGGCAGCGTATGTGAAGAGTTTAATGATTTCTGTAAAAGAGATAGATACATTAGGATTAGATGAGAAAAGTTATTATGATAAAAAGATTGAAGTTGCACCACAGAAAGATTATTATGAATTATCCTCAGCACAAAAGAGGATGTATGCAATAAATCAATTAAATGTAGATAGTACAAATTATAATGTCCCAGGAGCATATTTGTTTAATGGAAAGCTAGATATAAATAAACTTCAAAATGTATTTAATGAAATAATAGCTAGACATGAAAGTCTAAGAACGAAATTTAGCGTTTTAAATGGATTATTTATCCAAGAAATTGAAGAAACTATTAATTTCAAAATCCAACATTTCAAATATGATGATATTGATGAAGAAAATCAAGAGGAAATAGCAGAATTAATACAAAAACATATTATTCCATTTTATTTAGATAAAGCACCTTTAATTAGAGTTGATTTAATAGAATTAAAAAATAATAGTATCTTGTTTATTGATATGCATCACATTATAACAGATGGTGTTTCTATGAAAATTATAATTGAAGAATTTATTAATCTATATGAAGGTAAAAAATTAGAACCAGTAAAATTACAATATAAAGATTTTTCGGAATGGCAAAATAATTTAATTAAAACAGGACAAATGAAGAAACAAAAAGAATTTTGGCTTAAATATTTAAGTGATGATCTTGAAAAACTAGATTTGCCAAAAGATTATATAAATGAAGATAAATATTCTTTCGAAGGAAGAAGTCTTGACATTAAAATTCATAAAGATACATTACTAAAAATAGATGAATATTCAAAGGAAAAGCAACTAAGTAAGTATATATTTATGCTTGCTACTCTAAATATATTACTAAATAAATATACCTTACAGAAAAATATAGTAATTGGAACACCTGTATCTGGAAGAAATAATTTAGATTTGAACAATATAGTTGGAATGTTTGTAAATACATTACCAATTAAATGTACAGTAGAGGATGAAGTATCTTTTGAAAAATTATTAAATGAAGTGAAATTGAATTCGTTGCAAGTATTTGAAAACCAAGATTATCAAATAGAATTTATGTTACAAGAACTTATGAAACAAGGTTTAATAAAGGATAATAATATATTTGATGTGATTTTCTCTTATCAATATGATGATTTTTCATCTATTTGTCTTGATGGTACTAAGTTACAAACACTTGAATTAAAAGCAACTGCCTCTAAAAATGAGTTAACAATAATTGTAGCTGAGAATTGTGATGGACTAACAATAGAATGTGTTTATGATTCCTCTTCATTTAAGGCAGATACAATAGAAGAGTTATTAAATAATTACAAAAATATTATTGAAAGGGTACTTGAAGAACCGAAAGTTTTATTAAAAGATATTAAATTAATTGAAGAAAACATATCAGACAATAATGATAAAAATATAGAAGACTTTTCGTTTAATTTTTAGTTAAAGCTTTGCTCAGATTATAAAAAGGCGAGTAATTCATTTGCTCTCCTTTTTGTAACCTAGCAATATATCAAAACTTTTTGTTATTCAATAAAAAAACTATGGGGGATTTTTATGCGAGAATTAATAAATAAAAAAGAAATGAAATATTGGACTAACCTTTTAAAAGATTATGATGAGATTACTAGCTTTAATATAAAAAAGAATAATCATATAAATAATGAATACCAAACAGAATCTTTTATAATTCCTGAAGATCTATCTGTTAGATTAAATAAAATATCTAATAATTCTGAATTGCCATTATATGTTTTTCTAGTAACGATCTTAGGAATACTTATCAGTAAATATAATACTAACAAAGTATGTATCGTATCTCCAACATATAAAAAGGAAGAAAATAAAAATGCTGTAATCTTTCCTATGGAAATAGATGACAATATAAGTTTTAAGCAACTGGTGGTAAATACAAAAAACATAGTAATTGAATCTTATAAAAGAGAAAATTGTCCTATTGACAATATTATACATAGTTTAGAAAAAGAAAATATAATCGATATAACTGACGTAGGCTGTGCTCTTAGCAATATTCATAAAGTTGATGATTTGAAAGAATTAGGCTTAACATTAATATTCTGTTTTTCAAAAGAAAATAATTTAACAAAATGTAATATTCATTACAATATTAATGATAAGACTTTGGTTAGAAATCTATTCAATCAATTTTTATCATGTTTAAGAAACATATTAATTAACATGGATGTTAAATTAAGAGATGTAGAGATTATTAATGAAGATGAGAAAAATATAATAATAAATAAATTTAATGATACAAAGGTAGATTACCCAAAAGATATGTCAGTAAAAGAGTTGTTTGAAAACACAGTCAAGGAATTTTCTAAGAATATAGCTATAATATCTAATGGAAAGAATTTAACATATGAGGAGTTAAATAATAAATCTAATCAGTTAGCGCATTTACTAGCAGATAATGGAGTAACTAAGGGAAGTTTGATACCAGTATTATGTGATAAGAGTATGGAAACAATTATAGCTATAATTGCTATTATTAAAAATGGTGCTGCCTATGTACCAATTAATGAAGATTATCCTCAATCAAGAGTTCAATATATGATTGAAGATTGTGGTAGCAATCTTATTATAGGAAGAAGAGAAACACTAAACAAATTTGATTTTAAAGAAATAACTCCTATAATATTAGATTTTGAAAGTTATGATTTATTAAATCAACCTACAGAAAATATTTCTACAGGTAATATTAATTCTGATGATTTAATATATATTATCTATACATCAGGTTCTACCGGAAATCCTAAAGGAGTATGTGTAGAAAATAAAAGCGTAGTAAGACTAGTTAAAAATCAAAATTATATAGATTTAAAACTTGATGATAAAATACTTCAAACAGGATCTATTGCATTTGATGCTTCAACTTTTGAAATATGGGGTGCACTTTTAAATGGATTAACAGTGCATATTGAAAGTAAAGAATTAATTTTAAATCCTAAAATGCTTAAGCAATATATACAAAAGAACAATATAACAACTATGTTTATGTCTACAGCATTATTTCATCAAATATGCAATGTTGATGCTAGTACTTTCGATGACATTAAGTCCTTGATGATTGGTGGAGATGCTTTAGATAGTAATCAGGTTAATAAATTAAGAATAAATAATAAGTCTACGATAATCATAAATGGTTATGGGCCAACTGAAAACACTACATTTTCTACTTATTTTTCTATAGACCCTTTAAACATGTGGGATAAAAAAATTCCAATACCAATAGGGAAACCTATATCAAATTCAACAACTTATGTAATGGATAAGAACTTGAGACTTTTACCAGTAGGTGTTCCAGGTGAATTATGTGTAGGGGGAGATGGAGTAGCAAGAGGATATTTAAATAAAGAAGAGCTTACAAAAGAAAAATTTGTACAAAATCCTTATATAAAAGATGAAATTATTTATAGAACTGGAGACCTAGTAAAGTGGCTACCAGATGGAAATATAGAATTTTTAGGAAGAATTGATAATCAAATTAAGATACGTGGTTTCAGGTTAGAACTAGGAGAAATAGAGAGAGAAATTTTAAAACATGAACAAGTTAAAGAAGCTGCTGTCATAGTTAGATTTGATAAAAATAAAGAAAAATATTTATGTGGATATATAGTTGGAAAAGTAAGTCAAGATGAAATGAAAAAGTTTCTAAAAAAGACTTTACCAGAATATATGATTCCTCCATACATATTAACACTTGAAACCTTGCCACTTACTAATAATGGAAAGGTTGATAAAAAACTTTTACCTGAACCTAATTTAAATGAAAAAACTAATAAGTACGTTGCACCAAGTAATGATGTAGAGAAAAAAATGGCTCTTGTATGGAGTGAAGTATTAGGAGCAGAAAAGATAGGTATTAAAGATAACTTTTATGATTTTGGAGGAGATTCTATAAAGTCTATACAAATCGTATCAAGGCTTAAAAATTTAGGACTAAAAGTGGATATAAAAGATATTCTTGACCATCAGACTATTGAAAAAATATCTAAGTATGCAAAAACAGAAGAAATACAAATATCTCAAGATGAAGTTGTTGGAATATCTATGCTTACTCCGGTAATGAAAAAATTCTTACAAGAAGATAAAGAAGTAATGAAACACTTTAATCAATCTACACTAATTTACTGCAAAGAAAAACTTGAAATAGATAAGGTAAAATTGCTTTTAAAGGAAATAGTAATTCATCATGATGCACTAAGAATAAATCTAAATTATGGAGAAGAAATAAGTTTATATAATAAAAAAATAGATGAAAACTTATTTAACTTTAAATTTTTTGATTTATCTCATGAAGATAACTTTAAAGAGCAGATAGCCAAAGAAGGACAATTATTAAAAGAATCAATAGATCTAGAACATGGTCCATTAATGAATGTTGGATTATTTTCAACTAACAAAGGGGATTATTTACTTTTTGTAATTCATCATATAGTTGTAGATGGAGTATCTTGGAGAATAATTCTTGAAGATTTTTATAACGGTTATAAATCATTATTACAAGGGAAAGAAATAAAATTTCCTAAAAAGACTACCTCATTTAAAGAGTGGACAGAAAAACAAATTGAGTATGCAAATGGTAACGCTTTGTTAAATGAATTAGATTATTGGAGCAATTTAGCTGACACACATTTGGATGAACTTCCTAAGTTTAATAAAGCAGATAAAATATTAATTAAGGACATGATTTCTAAAAATATTATAATAGATAAAGAAGCTACACAAAAACTAGTTATGGAAACAAATAGGACTTATAATACTGAGATTAACGATATTTTATTATCTGCCCTTGGAATTACTATTAAAGATTGGTGTGGTGCAAAAAATGCAGCTATAACCTTAGAAGGCCATGGTCGAGAAGACATAATAAATGATGTTGATATAACTAGAACAGTAGGTTGGTTTACTAGTTGTTACCCAGTTATACTTGATATGAGTGATAATGATATTAGTACAATCATTAAACGAAATAAAGAAGTTTTAAGGAAAATACCAAATAAGGGTATTGGTTATGGAATATTAAAATATTTAACTAGTAGTAAAAATAGAAAAAATAGAGATATGACAATAGAAACAGATATTAGCTTTAATTATTTAGGGCAGATAGATTCAAATTCTAATAACGAGTTATTTACTTATTCAAATCTATCTACGGGCAGTGATATTAGTAATAATTTCGAGTTAAAAGATAGCATTCAAATAAACTCGCTAATTCAAGAAGGAAATTTAAAATTTAATATCGACTTCTGTAAATTAGAATATAAAGAAGATGAAATTGAAAAATTTGTTGAAATATTTAATAAAAATATTTATGGAATAATAGAACACTGCTCCACTAGAAAAGAAGCAGAACTTACACCTACAGACTATGGAATAAATGAATATTCTCTAGAAGATGTAGAAGAATTAAAGCAATTTATAAAAAATAATATAGATAAAGATATTAATATAAGCAAGATAAACAAATTAACACCTATGCAGCAAGGAATGCTATTTACGTATATGCAAAATAAAGAAACTACAGCTTATGTTATACAATTAGAACTTAATATTAAAGGAAATCTAAAAATTGAATCCTTAAATAAAGCATATAATATGTTAGCTAAAAAATATGATATCTTAAAGACTATCATTTATAGTAATTCTAAACATCCTTCTCAAGTAGTTTTAGAGAATAGAAATTTCAAAATATATTATGAAGACTTTACTAAAAGCTGTAATAAAGAAAAAGATTATTCAGTATTTAGCACTGAATTAGTAAAGAAAGGTTTCGATTTAAGCAAAGACATATTATTTAAATTAAGCATAATTAAGATGGATGATAACTCTAGTAGACTTATATTCACTATCCATCACATAATAATTGATGGATGGTCAACTAATATTCTTATAGGAGATTTGTTTAAGTTTTATGAAGATATAGAACGAGGAGAAAAACTTAATATAGAAAATAATATTAATTTTCATGAATATATCAAATGGCTGTATAAACAAAGAAAAGAGGATGGACTTGCATACTGGAAAAACTATTTAGATGGATATAATCAAATTGTTGAGTTGCCTAAAACAAAGTCAAAAAGTACTAAATATAAACAAAAAAACTTAATGTGGGATTTTGGTAAAGAGGTTACAAGAAAATTAGAGGGAATATCTAGTCAATGTGGAGTAACTCTAAATTCAATATGCCAGTTAGCATGGGGAATTCTTCTACAAAGATATAATAGAACTGATGATGTTGTTTTTGGTTCTGTAGTTTCAGGTAGACCACCAGAAATAAATGGGATAGAAGAAATGGTAGGTATATTCATAAATGCAGTCCCTGTAAGGATAACTGACAATGGAAAAATAACAGTAAAAGAAATGCTTAAAGAAGTTTATGAAAAAGCAAATCAGAGCAGAAACTTTGAATATTTATCTTTAGCTGAAATTCAAGACCAAAGTGAATTAAAACAAAATTTAATTCAAAATTTAACTGTTTTTGAAAATTTCCCATTTAATGAATTAGATAATTGCAATAATGGTATAAAGATTGATTTTATCCAAGGAAGAGAAGAAACAAATTATGACTTTAATTTATCCTTTGTTTTGGAAGATAGTTTAAAGTTGAAAGTAATGTACAATGAGAATGTTTATACAACTTACTTAATAGAAAAAATTACAAATCAATTAGCTAAAATATTTAAAGAAATTACAAATAACATTGATCAATTAGTTTCAAATGTTGACATAGTAACACCTGAAGACAAAAATATAATTCTTAATGAATTTAATAATACCAAAGTAGATTATCCAAGCAATAAAACAATACAAGAATTATTTCAAGAACAAGTAGAAAGAACTCCTAATAATATTGCTTTAGTATTCGATGATAAGGAATTAAGTTATAAGGAATTAAATGAGAAAAGTAATGCTCTAGCTATAACATTAAGAGAAAAGGGAGTTATTCCTGAAACTATAGTAGGAATAATGATAGATAGATCTATGGAGATGATAATAGGTATAATAGCTATACTTAAAGCTGGTGGGGCATATTTACCAATAGATACTGAACTACCATCCGATAGAATAAATAACATGTTAATAGATAGTAACGCAAATATTTTACTAACTCAAAGTAGCTTGATGAATAAGGTTGATTTTGAAGGTGAGATTATAGATATTACCAAAGAAAGTGCATACTCTAACGATTGTAGGAATATAAAAAATATTACAAAGTCAAATAATTTGGCATATGTAATATATACTTCTGGAACTACAGGGAAACCAAAAGGAACTTTAATAGAACATAGAAGTATTTTAAATACTTTATTATGGAGATGTAGTTATCACAACTTTAATAAAAATGATGCAGTACTGCAAATAATGGCATATTGTTTCGATGGTTCAGTAGGAGATATATTTACTGCACTTATTTCAGGGGCTAAATTAATTTTAATAAGTAAAAATAATCTTTTAAATGTTAAATATTTAAAAGAAATTATGTTAAAAGAAAAGGTCACAAGTCTTCTAATCTCACCAGCATTTTACGGAACACTTTTAGGAACTGGTTTAGAAGGAATAACTGCTTTAAAGAAAGTAACTGTAGCTGGAGAAAGTTTACAAAAAAAAGTGTTAAAAGAGCATTTTAACAGATTCCCTGATATAAAACTTGTTAATGAATATGGACCTACTGAGAATAGTATTTGTGCAACAGTATATAAAATAAATAGTGCCTCAGAAAATGTATCAATAGGAAAACCTATTAATAACACAAGAATATATATATTAGGAAAAAATGGACAAATTCAACCAATTGGAGCCCCAGGCGAATTATGCATAAGTGGTAGTGGACTAGCTAGAGGATACTTAAATAATGAAAAAATAACAAATGAAAGATTTGTAGATAATCTCTATGAACCTGGTGAAAGAATGTATAGAACAGGGGATTTAGCAAGATGGTTGCCAGATGGAAATATAGAATTTTTAGGTAGAATAGATCATCAAGTTAAAATACGCGGTTTCAGAATAGAGCTAGAAGAGATAGAAAGTAATTTATTAAAAATGGATGGCATTACTCAGTCTGTTGCTACGGTAATAGAGGAAGAAAATAATAAATATATTTGTGCATATTTTGTGTCAAATAAAGATTATAATCCAAAGAAATTAAGAGAATATTTAAAGAATAGAATTCCAAGTTATATGATGCCTACCTATTTTGTACGGATTGATAAAATATCATTAACTGTAAATGGTAAAGTTGATAAAAAGAATTTACCAATGCCTCAAGAAGAAAATGGAATTAGAGCAAAATACCAACCTCCTACAACTAATACAGAAAAAGAAATTGTAGAAGTTTGGGAAAAAGCTCTTGAAATTAACAAAATAGGACTACATGATAATTTCTTTGATATTGGCGGACAATCACTTAAGGCAATAAATATAGTATCGCAACTAAAAAATCTTGATTATGATATTAATATAAATGATCTATTTACAAATCAAACAGTTTTTGAATTAGCATGTACGTTAGAGCAAAGAGATAAAGACAAAGCAATTAATATCAATAATAATATAGAAGTTGAAAAGTTATTAATGGAGACTTTTGGTATAGAAAGTAAATTAGAAACTAAAATTCTTAATAATAAACAACTCTCTACATTATATGTAAATAATTTAGAATCAAATTCTTGCAAAGAAATATTAAAATTATTATCTAGTTCTGTAACGAATGACATTTTTCCAAATTACATTTTAGATGGATCTAAAGAAAATGAATTTCTTATTTCAAAAAATCAGGATTATAAACTTCTTCTATGTAATCTTGTAGATAAATTCAAATCATCTTTTAGTAATGTTGAAACCGAAAAGTGTGAATTAACTGCTATTCAAAGATTGAATATAACTACAACAATATCTACCCCTTCTTTGTGTGCAATAGGCTTTGATAACTATATAGATATTGATGTACTTAAGAAAGCAATAATATATACAATAAGAACCTTTGATAACTTAAGAAGTATTTTATCAAAAGAAGGAGATCATATTTTCTGGAGAAAGATAGTTAATGATGAGTGTATCAATAACTTATTTATCCCATATATAGATTTATCTGAAGAAGATGTAAATAAACAAGATGCAATAGTTAAGGATCTTTTTTATGAATCCTTCACTCAAGAATATGACTATAATAATGTATTATACAGAATTTTAATAATTAAGAAGAACTTAAAGGATTATATAGTTTATATACCTATAAATCATTGCATATTTGATGGAACAAGTAATTTAATTCTTCAAAGTACTATCAAAGAATATTACAATAAATTGATAAATTGTCAAGAGATCAATTTGAAGAAGGTTAAACCATATAGTGAATATTCAAAACAGATTACTAAGGGACCAGTAAACTCAACTGAAGAAGAGATAATTAACACTTATAAATTAGAAAGTTATTGTAGCTATTCTAAAGAAATAGAAGAAAAATTGAGTGAAGTTTCCAAGAGATGCGGATTTGTCAAGGCAAAATTACCTATACCAAAGGATTATCAAGACATTTTTAAAAATAACTCTTGGGAAATTGCTTGCAAAATTATACAAGAATTTTTTATGCATTATATAAATGCAACTAAGATACCACTACAAGTAATAAGTTATGGAAGATTGTATGAAGATAAAAAATTTAACGATGTTTTTGGTGAATGTATAGATCGAATACCTATAATAATTGATAAAGAACAAATTAATACTATCACTTATAAATATTGTGAAAATCTTTTAGAATATGCATCTAAACATAATATAAACTTTTTAACATTACTTAATGATTACAAATTAAGTAATGAGTATAAAAAGATCGGAGAGCTGCTAAACACTTTCTCTGACGATAGAGAAAATTATAATATAATTCTAAACTTTTTAGGTAATATGGATATTGATCATGTAGAAACAAAAAATTATATAAGTGATTTAATGCAAAATTTTAATACTAATAAGATAAACAGGAATACTATTGGCTTTACTATTAATTACTCAAGTGATTATTTATATTTAACATGTTTCACTTTCTTATTTGAAGAAAGTGAAAGAATCCAAGAGTTTTTGCAAAATTCCTTAGACCATATTCTAAAAAATGAATACTAAGGTTGTTTAGAAGAATATTTCGAGAAACAATATTGATACTTTAACTAGCAATATTGTTTCTCTATAAATTAGTGGAGGAAATGAAATGAATTTAAAACTTCTTAAAGATAGAAATCTCGTGTTGCTAATAACAGCAAAATTTATATCCCTTATAGGAAGTCAACTACAAACATTTGCCTTGTCTCTATATGTTTTAGCATTAACCGGATCAGCTACAAATTTTGCTATAGTAACAGCAATTTCAATAATACCACGAATAGTCATTGGACCTTTAGCAGGAGTAATTGCAGATTGGTTTAACAGGAAAAAAATAATAGTTTATACTGATTTGTTATCTGGTATTATAGTAGGAATATATTGGGTAATGTTTAGACTTAATGGTGAAATATCATTAATAGGTATTTACTTTTTAGCAGTCATTTTATCTGTAATTTCATCCATATTCTTACCTGCAATAAGCACAATTCTGCCATCTATTGTGAAAAAAGATGATTTAGTAGATGCAAATGGATTAGATTCTTTGACAACAAATATAGGAAATCTAATAGCTCCTCTTATTGGCGGAATTTTATTCACCACTTTGGGTTTAGAGGGGATATTACTTATTAACTCTATAAGTTTTATTTTTTCTGCAATAGGTGAAATGTTTATAAATATTCCTAAGTTAGACATAAAATCTGAAAAATTAAATACAAGAGTTTTTATTACAGAATTTTTTGAGGGTATTAAATTTGTAAAACAAAAATCATTTGTTTTTAATATAATAATTTTGGCGTTAGTTTTAAATTTTGCATTAAGTCCAATATTTTCTTTAGGTTTAACCTATATAGGAAAACAGGTGCTAAAAATAACTGACTCTCAATATGGAATAATGGAATCAATTTTAATGGCATCTATGATTATTTCACCATTTATAGTTAGTAAATTAAATCGAAATATTAATCCAGGTAAAATTATGTTTTTAAGTATCTTTAGCTCATCATTGTTAACTGTGTTAATTGCATTAATCTCATCAGATGTATACACTAGTTTGTTTAGTAGCAACTTTGTGCCATACATAAGTATAATTGTAGTAGGATTTATAATAGGTATGATAACTTCTATTGCAAACATAAGTGTAACTATTATAATTCAAAAAGAAATACCATTAACAATGATGGGAAGAGTAAGTGCAGTAATAAGTACCGGTTGTGTTTCGGCTGTTCCTATCGGGCAGCTGATATTTGGAATATTATTTGATAATTTTGAAGCATGGGTATGTATTATTTTTGCTTCACTAATATTACTTATAACTATATTAAAATTTAGAATTAGTTTGCTAAAGGGTCCTGAAAAGGAGTTAGAGCTAAACAAATCATAGAACCAATTGGAAACAAAAATATTAGAACTGCCTAAAATAAAATTATTAGATTTATTTTAGACAGTTCTTTTTAATTCTCAAATATTTGCTTGTCCAGTATTAAAGAATAAAAAATGATGCAGCAATAATCAAATAAACAGCAAGAAGTTGTACACCTTCAAGCCAATTAGATTCACCATCACTAGAAACTCTATTAGCTATTAAAACAGCAACTATTAAAGCTATAAGTTCGAATTCGTTAAATACTATACTCATAGGGGTAAATAATAAACTTAAAAATATTAATACAGGTGCTACAAATAAAATAATTTGTAAGCTAGAGCCAATAGCTATTTCTATGGCAACATCCATCTTATTTTTCATAGCCATAATAATAGCAGTACTATGTTCTGCTGCATTACCTATTATAGGAATTAATATTATACCAACAAAGAATTCGCTAAGACCTAAGCTTTCAGTTAATGATTCAATACCACCTACTAAAAATTCACTTTCAATTGCTATAAATACAGTAGAAATTATTAGTACTCCTATAGCTTTACTTAATGACCACTTTGCAGTTCCGTGATTCTCTTCTTCATTAGCACTAGCATAAATATGTTTATGAGTAAAGAAAGAAAATACTAAACTTAAGATATATATTAGTATCATAACTACAGCAACAAATATGCTTAATCCTTCATATCTAGTATTTAAAAGCTCTGGATCTACAGTATGTGTAAATAATGCAGGTATACATAAACCTACTACTGCAAAAAGAAGCATACTAGAAGATACTTCAACTACCTTTTTATTAAAACTTTGACTCTTATGCTTTAACCCACCAAACAGCATACTAGCTCCAAGAACTAATAGTACATTTCCAATAACGGAACCAGCTATAGATGATTTAACAACTTCAAAAAGACCTTCTTTTAAAGCAAAGAATGATATTATAAGTTCTGTTGCATTTCCAAATGTAGCATTTAAAAAACCACCTATTTTAGGACCAGAATAAAAAGAGATCTCCTCTGTTCCTTCCCCCATAAGTCCTGCTAGGGGAACTATAGATAATGCTGCTAAAACAAACATTATAGACGGGGATACATTTAAGAATTTACAAATAAAGCTTATAGGTATAAAAATAAGCATATACCTTAATACTTTCATGAAATTACCTCCTCGTTAAATTATATTTTATAACCTTACTTAAGCTACCTTAAAAGTTATTCAAATAAGATTATAAAATAATATGGTATATTATGCTACAACTTATTAAAATTTAATCTATAAAACTGTGAAATGTTTGATAACATAATGTTTTTCGGGTATTATTAATATAAGCATGAATTTAATAAAGGAAGTATAAAATTATGAAATTGCTAAAGATACAAAAAAAATTTATAGAAAGTAAACCAGTTGAAATAAATATACTAAAAGGGAAATCAAATACAGGAAAAAGTGAAGCTATACTTCATAGAATATTAAACCTATCAAACAACTTTGCTTATGAAAATGATGATAAAATTCTCGTTATTCAAAAGGAAGAAAAGTTAAAAGATAAATTTTTAAATAGATTTGTATTCTTTAAGAAAGAAAATGAGTATACTTATATGTCTCTTTTATCTACTGATAAGGCTCCTGAATTTCTTTCCATAAAAGAAGTAGTAGAGAAATATTCAACTAATAAAAAACTTGCTAAATTAAAAGATAAAGAAGAGATAATAAATTCAATTTTAAAATTAGATATTTTTAAGAAATGTAAGAAACTAAAACTTCAAAACTTACATCTTATATTAAGCGAAATAAAATTTATTAAAAACCATAGAGTTTCTTCTTCTGAAGACTTTATGACCCTTATGGGAGGCCCCTTAAGACTTAGAAAAAATTCCTTAGCAAGAGAAGATATGTTTAAGTTTTTTGCTTTATATAATGATGCATTGTGGGATAAAGATCTTGAAGATGATGAGGACAGGCTTATCAATGCATTAAATAATATAAATGAAAGTGCTGATAAGGGATATGTCCATATATTTGTAGATAATGCAGAAGGGCTTTCTAAATTAGAACTTGACTTATTACTTGCACTTTATAATAAGAAGACATATGGAACCATAACCTTAGCTGTTGATATAGATAAGGGGGAAAATGTCTATTCTTCTTTTGTGAAAAAAGGTAGGGTATATGCTAAAAAGATTTTTGGAGATAAAAAGAAGATATTTAACTTCAAAACAGATGTACAAGCTAATAGTTTTGAAAGCTTATCACTACTAAAAGAAGAAAAAATAGAAGATAAATATTTATTTGTAGATTTAAAACATAGAAGAGACTTCGAATTTACCCTTGAAGATAACGGTCATGAAGTTAGCTTTGTTGGTGAAGCAAAAGAAAAATATGATAAAAGTGATTTGCAAGATGTTCCAGTATTTAATAACATAGCTGCCGGTGAACCTATACTTATTAATCCTACTCAAGAAGATATATTTACACTACCTAAGTTTTGGGTAAAGGGGCAAAATCAAAAATTCATCTTAAAGATTAAAGGTGATTCCATGATAAATGCAAATATCTATGATGAAGATTTAGTTGTTATAGAACAAAATCCATCTCCAGTTAATGGAGACATAGTTGCGGTAAACATAGACGGAAGTGCTACCTTAAAAAGGATTAAACTTGAAAAGGATGAAGTTTTACTAATGCCTGAAAATAATAAATACGATCCTATTAAAGTTACAAAAGATCAAGAATTTTATGTTTTAGGTAAGGCAATAGGTGTTATTAAAAAGAAATAAAGAGGGATTTAGATGAGGAATAAAATATCGATACTTTTTTTAATAGTAGGCATTTTTGCCATAATTTTAAATGTTATAAAAACAAATATGGATGTAAGTTCTATTATTAATATAGGTATTATTATTTCTATTTGTATTCTTCAAATTCTAAATGAAATAATTAAAATAAACAAAAAGCTTATATTAGGAGGATTAACCATTGTTATAATTGTGTCCCTCTTCTTTAAAATAACAGGGGTAGAACTCTTTATTCCTTTAGTAGTATTTCAATTAGCAAGCCCTAAATTTAGTTTACCTATAGTTTGCTTATTTGATATAAGTGTTAATAGTATATTTGTAAAAGAAGATTTTTTTTACTATATGTTTTTTATTATACTAATAAATCTATATCTTTTTGAAATAAAGAACCAATCAGAATCTGAGCTAGAATTAAAGGAATTTAGTAGAGGACAAAGATATGAAAGTCACTTAATGGAACAAAGATTACTAAATCTTGAAAGATATATAGAACAAAACAACATAGTGGCAAGCCTTAAAGAAAGAAACTATATGGCACAAAAGGTTCATGATCACTTAGGACATAGAATAACTAGTTCTCTTATGCAGCTTGAAGTCACAAAAGAAACTCTTGGAAAAGATAACGAACTTAGCAGAAAATATTTAATAAGTTCCATGGAAAACCTAAGAGAAGGCATGGACGAAATACGTAAGGTTCTAAAAAACATTAAGCCTAAGGAAAAAGTGATGGGAATAGAGGATATTAAAGAAAAACTATTAAAGTTTCAGTATAGTACTGGCATAAAAACAACCTTGAATATCACTGGTGATGTAGAGAGAATCAGGTATAATGCTTGGATTATTATAGAAGAAAACATTAAAGAAGCTTTAACTAATACAGCAAAATATTCCGCTGCCTCCAATGTACAAGTATCTATTTTAGTGTTTAATAAATTTGCTAGGATTGAGTTTAAAGATGATGGTAAAGGATGTCCATCAATTAATAAGAGTCTAGGGATAAGAGGAATGGAGCAAAGAATTCAAAGTATTGGTGGAAGAATTCAATTTGATAATAATAATGGTTTTATTATAAATATGATCATAACCTTGGGGGAATAATATGAGTATAAAAGTTGTAATATGTGATGATGATAGTCTAATTAGGGAAAGTTTAAAAATACTTATACCATTAAAGGGTGATATAGAAATAGTAGGGGAAGCATCTAACGGACAGGAATGTATTGATATATGTAAATCTAAAGAAGTTGATGTGGCCTTAGTTGATATTAGAATGCCTGAAGTTAATGGTGTAGAGGCTGTAAAAGAAATAACTAAAAGAACAAATACTAAATGCTTGGTTCTTACAACCTTTGATGAAGAAGATTATATCAATGAAGCTATTAGTTATGGAGCTAAAGGGTATATATTAAAAAACAACTCTCCAGAACAAATAGCAAATTCTATAGTTTCTGTTTATAACAATACAATAGTAATGAATGAAAATATACTAGGAAAGATACAAGGTAAAACTTCAGAGCCTAAGATATCAAAATATGATTTTACAGATAGGGAAATAGATATAATTAAAGCAATAAGTGAGGGCTTAAGTAATAAAGAAATAAGTAAAAAATTATATATATCAGAAGGAACCATAAGAAACTATATTACTGGTATTTTAGATAAAACAGGTCTTGAGCATAGAACAGCTATTGCAGTTAACTATTTAAAAGGGAATTTATAATATGACAAATGTAATATATAAAAGGTGATATTTCTAACTATTGGAATATCATCTTTTTTTATATACTAATATCATAGAAAATATCAGGAGGAATAAAAAAATGAAAATGTTAGAAATAAAAAAGATTTATAAAGACTATGACAATCAAGTAGCTGTTGACGGAATAAACTTAACTATAAATAAAGGACAAATATATGGAATATTAGGACCTAATGGAGCTGGTAAGAGTACACTTATAAAAATGATTTGTGGACTTATTAGAAAGACTTCTGGTGAAGTTATATATGAAGAAAGTACAAACAAAATAAGAAAATGGAAAGAAAATATAGGTATTGTACCTCAAGATTTTGCTCTTTATTGGGATTTAACAGCAGAGGAAAATATAAGTTTTTTCTGTTCTCTATATGGTTTTAGGGGGAAAGAATTAAAAGAAAGAACTAAAAAAACACTAGAATTTGTGGGCCTTCTAGATGTAAAAGATAAAAAAGCCTCAGAGTTTTCTGGTGGTATGAAAAGAAGACTTAATATAGGTTGTGCTATAGCACACTCTCCAAAACTTATAATTATGGATGAACCTACAGTAGGGATAGATCCACAATCAAGAAATCATATATTACAATCAGTTCTTAAGCTTCGAGAAGAAGGTGCAACAGTGATTTACACATCACACTATATGCAAGAAGTTGATGATATTTGTGATAAGATTGCAATTATAGATAAAGGTCATGTTATTGCTGAAGGAACAAGTGATGAACTTAAAAATTTAGTAGGAGAGATGAATATTTTTAATCTAAGTGTTACAAAAAAGGTCAATGGACTAGAAGAAAAACTAAAAGAAATAACAGGGGTAGAAAAGGTTACTTTCTTAGAAAATGAATACAAGATTTCTACATTAAAGAGTAATAATCTAATTTCTAACATTGTAACAACAGTAGCTGAAAGCGGTGGAGATATAAAAAATATAGCAAGTGAAGAACCAAGCCTTGAAGCAGTATTTTTAGCTTTAACTGGAAAAAATCTAAGAGAGTAGGTGAAGAATTATGTTTTTATCTATGCTAAAAAAAGAAGCTATACAATTTTTAAGATCAAGAGGAAACTTATTAATACTTTTTTTATTTCCTATAATATTGATAACTACATTAAGCGTTGGCTTAAAAGATATGATGGCAAATAACACAATATTTAAAGAAGGCGATGAAACTTCAAAAGTATATTATACAATAGAAGATAATACTCCATATAAAGAAGGTTTTTTGCAATTTAAAAAAGGAATAGAAGATAGTATTAATGTTAAATTTGAAGAGGTTTCTTATCTAGATAATATTAAAGAAAATATTGATAATCACAATGCACTTTTTCATGTAGAAGTTGGGACTGATGGATTTAATTTATATTCGTCAAGTAAAGGGGAAAAGACAAAAGAAAAAGTACTAAGAAATGTTTTTGAATCATCCTTAAGTGAATATGCTGCATATGGCACAATAGAAAAATTTAATCCAAAAGCTTTTCAAAATCTAGTAAAAAATAAATATGATGAATATGTTGTTAAGGAAAATCCAAATGGTGCTAGAGAAATAAGTTCCACAGAATATTACACTTTTGCAGAGTTAGCTTTAATAATACTATATGTAGCAACAACTGTTGGAGAATCTGTTTATAGTGAAAATAGACTTACTACAATAAATAGAATTAGGTTATCAAAAGCTTATGATAATCTATTAATAGGTTCTAAGGTTGCTATGGGAGTTATAATTTCTATATTACAAACCGCATTAATATATGTATATTCAACTTATGTTCTAGGTGTAAATTGGAGTGGAAACTTATTTAAATTCTTTTCTCTTTATTTAGTATTTGGATTTTTTGTTTCAGTAGTTGGAGCTTTAGTTGGTCTTATTTCAAAAAATGATTCTACAACAACAGGAATATTACAAGGAATTATAATATTTATGTGTTTTCTTGGAGGTTGTTACGTACCATTAACTATTATTATAGCTTCGCCTATTATGCAAAAGTTGGTTTATTTAAGCCCTATATATTGGATAAATACATCAATTAGTAGTTTGCTATGTGGTATGCAATCAGAAGCATATATAATTGCCCTCGGGCTTCCGCTTATATTATCTGCTATATGTTTAATTATTTATTTTGCTTTTATAAATACTAAAGGAGGTCTTGCAAATGATTAGAATAATGAAAAATGCTGCTAAAATTCTTTTAAAGAGAAAAAGTTTTATCTTAACAACTTTTATATTTCCAATAATATTAATATTTGCAATTACCGGTTTAAATAGTAGTATTACAAAATTAAATATAGGAGTAATTAATAAAGATAAAGGTGAGCTTGGAAAAGTTGTTGAAGACAAGTTATCAAGTATGGATTTAATTAAAACTACAGATTTAAATGAAGGAGATTATACTCAAAGTTTAATTTATCATAAATATGAAATGCTTATAACCATAGATGAAAATTTTACTGATAAATTATTAAATGGAGAATTGTCGCAAATTAAATATCAAGCTCTATCTGAAAGCGATACAACTCAAGTTGTTAAGAATATGCTCAAAAGTGAAACATCATCCTTAGCTAGTATATGTAATAACGTTAATGTAAAAGAAAATGGCATGGATAATGTTATTAAAAGCTATAATGAATATAAGCCAGATTATGAAATTACAAATAACAAAGATGCTAAAATTAAAATAAGTGAAGATTCTCTAGGATTAATATTTTATATAATTTTTATTTCCGCGAGCATTGGCTGTGGATTCCTATTAGAGGATGAAAGGCAAGGTACAAAAGAAAGAGTTCTTATGGGAAATATAAAAGAAAAACAATATTTTGCAGGATTAGGAATATTATTTTTGCTATTTACAATGGTACCAGCTCTAGAATATTATATTATATCTAATTTCCTTGACTTGGATTTTGGATTTGAAAATAAAATATTATTATTGCCAATTATTTTCTTGATATCCTTATTAGCAGTATCATTTAGTATTATGCTTTCATCTATAATAAAAAATAAACCTGTTTTCACAATGGTTATTAGCGCCCTAACAATACCTATGTTTATGCTTAGCGGTTCATTTTGGCCATATGATCTTATGAGTAGTACCTTGCAAAAAATAGGAAATGCTTTACCTCCAAGATGGATTTTCTTAGCTATAGAGAATTTACAAAAAGGAAAGGATATAGTAAGTATTTTGCCAATGGTAGGGGGAGTATTGTTATTATCTATCTTACTATTCTTGCTAAGTATCTTCTTCACAAAAAATAAGGTTGTATTAGTTAAAGATAACAATTAATATAAGATTAAGAGAAACTTAACTTAATATCATGCAATCAAAGGAGAAAAGATGAAGATAGTAAAGGCTTTAAAAGGAAATGAACTTTTTAAAAATATGAAGGAAGAAAAAATTGAAGAAATAATTTCTAAAATAACTTATCATGAGAGGGAATATCATAGAGGCGAAGTTATTGCTCATGAAGATGAAAAGTGTAATTCTCTGGGACTTATAATAAGTGGTTGTATTGAAATAATCAGATTATATTCAAGTGGTAAAAGTATAACTATACAAAAACTTGGAGTGGGAGATGTATTTGGAGAAGCTTTAGTTTTTTCTTCTCACGGTAATTATCCAGCTACTATAGAGGCTGTAGAAAAGACAAATATAATCTTTATTAATAAAGAAGAGGTTTTAAAACTTTGCCTAGAGGAAAAGCTTATTTTAGAAAATTTTATGACACTTTTAAGTGATAAGGTGTTTATGCTAAATGGTAAGATAAAGAGTATTTCTTTTAAAAGTCTTAAACAAAGGGTTATAAACTATCTAATTCAAAAAAGTAGAACTCAAAAATCACTAGTAATAAAGCTTAAAGATAGTAAAGAATCTATTGCAGCTTATTTAGGTATGCCAAGACCGTCTCTTTCAAGGGAACTTATAAAACTTAGAGATGAAGAACTTATAACCTTCGATAGAAATACCATAACAATTTTAAATATAGATGATTTAGAAGAAGAATTATTTGAATAAAAAAATAGTTTGTAACAACAGTTACAGACTATTTTTTTATATTCTAATACAATAAACTCATGGAAAATAATAAATGACCAAGGGAGAGATATTATGGAAAATAAGATGTTTTGTTATCAATGTCAAGAAACAGCTGGTTGTTCAGGATGTACTGTTAAAGGTGTATGTGGAAAAACACCTGAACTTGCTAAGCTACAAGATTTATTAGTATATGTTACAAGAGGTTTATCTGAAGTAGCTACAAGAGTTAGAGAAGAAGGAAAGGAAGTTCCTTTTTATGCAAACAGAACTGTAACTTTAAATCTTTTCTCAACTATTACTAATGCAAACTTTGATAATGCAGTTTTTTATACTAAAATAAGAGAAACTTTAAAATTAAAGAAAGAATTATTAGATCTTTTAACTAACAAGGATGAACTAAGTTCAGCTGCTTTATGGACAGCAGAAACTGATGCTGAATTTGATGCTAAGTCTGGTTCAGTTGGAATATTAGAAACTAAAAATGAAGATATAAGAAGTTTAAGAGAACTTATCACATACGGATTAAAAGGTATGTCAGCTTACCTTAAGCATGCTAATGCCTTAGGATATGATGATGAAGAAATAAGCAAGTTCATGGAAATGGCTTTAGCTAAAACAGCTGATGACAGTGTAACATTAAATGAATATATAGCTTTAGCTTTAGAAACTGGTAAGGTTGGAGTAGACGGAATGGCTTTACTTGATAAGGCAAATACAGAAAGCTATGGACATCCAGAAGCTACAAAAGTTAATATCGGAGTTGGAAGTAAGCCAGGAATCTTAGTTTCAGGTCACGACTTAAAAGACTTAGAACAATTATTAATTCAAACTGAAGGAACTGGTATAGACGTATATACTCATTCAGAAATGTTGCCAGCACACTACTATCCAGCATTTAAGAAATATTCTCATTTTGTAGGTAACTACGGAAATGCATGGTGGAAGCAAACTTCAGAATTTGAAAGCTTTAATGGACCAATTTTAATGACTACAAACTGTATAGTTCCTCCAAAGGATACTTATAAACACAGATTATTTACTACAGGTGCAGCAGGTTATGAAGGTTGTACACATATTGTTGAAGATGAAAATGGCAAGAAAGATTTCTCAGAAATAATAGCTTTAACTAAGAAGTGTGATTCACCAGTAGAAATTGAAAATGGAGAAATCATAGGTGGATTTGCTCATAATCAAGTTCTTGCTTTAGCAGATAAAGTTGTAGAAGCAGTTAAAACTGGAGCTATTAAGAAGTTCTTTGTAATGGCAGGTTGTGATGGTAGATCTAAGAAGAGAGAATACTACACTGAATTTGCAAAGGCAATTCCTGAAGATACAGTTATATTAACAGCTGGTTGTGCTAAATATAAATACAATAAGTTAGACCTTGGTGATATAGGTGGAATTCCAAGAGTGTTAGATGCAGGACAATGTAATGACTCTTACTCACTAGCACTTATAGCTCTAAAGCTAAAAGAAGTATTCGAACTTGAAGATATAAATGATCTACCAATAGCATTCAATATTGCTTGGTATGAACAAAAAGCTGTAATAGTATTATTATCTTTACTTCACTTAGGTGTTAAAAATATTCACTTAGGACCAACATTACCAGCATTCCTTTCTCCAAACGTAGCTAACGTTTTAGTTGAAAACTTTGGTATTGGTGGAATAACAAATGTTGAAGATGATATAAAAATGTTCCTTAACTAATTAATTATATACAAGACATTTACTAAATATACTTAGTAAATGTCTTTTTTTTATAATTTTGAAATAGCAGATAGCACTTCTTAGAGCAATTGAATACTATAATAATATATTTTTTTGTTTTTATAATATAAGATAAAACAAATTCTTTTATTTTTCCATATTATGGTATATAATTTATATGACATAAGTATATTATTGAGTAGTGTACTTGTTACCTTTCAGAAAACAATAAATAGAGGGGGATTAATTAGGTGGAAGAAGAGAAAAGTAAATGTAAGAAAAAAATGAAAGGTATAATTATTTCTCTTTGCATTTTGCTAGTTATATATTTAGGATTTTCTATTTATTTTAGGAATCATTTTTATTTTGGTTCAACAATTAACGGCATTAATGTCTCAGGGAAAACCGTAGAAGATGCTAATGAAAAAATTTCGTCTGAAATTGAATCTTACACTTTAAAATTAGAAGAGAGAAATGACGCTAATGAAGAAATTAAGGCCTCAGATGTAGGGTTAAAATACAATGAGACTGAGGATACTCAAAAGATGAAAGATAAGCAAAATCCTTTTGCTTGGATTCCAGGTATATTTATTACCAAAAATTTTGATTCTAAAGATATTATTTCATACGATGAAGACAAGCTAAAAAAGCATTTAACCACTTTATCTTGTTTTGATAGTAAAAATGTCACTAACCCAAAAAGTCCAGTTTTTAATTATGGCGATGAAGGTTACTCCATAGTTGATGAAGTTTATGGTAATAAAGTCAATAGTGCTTCTTTATCTGACAATGTAAAAAATGCTCTAAAGAATATGGATAAATCATTAAATCTAGATGATAAAGATTGTTATGAAAAACCTAAATATACTAAGGATTCTAAAGAAGTTTTAGCTGCCAAAGATACTTTAGGAAAATATGCGAGTACAAAAGTTACTTATAATTTTGGAGATAGCAGTGAAGTACTAGATGGGAAAACCATACACAATTGGCTTAATGTTAATGATAATATGGAAGTTACTTTTGATAAAAATCAAGTGAATAAATACATTGAATCATTAGCTGATAAGCACGATACAGTAGGAATATCTAGAGATTTCACTACAACAGCTGGAACCAAAATCAAAGTAAGTGGTGGAGACTATGGATGGAGTATAAATAAAGAAGAAGAAATGGCAGATTTAGTGGCAGTTATAAAAAATGGCCAAACCGTAACTAAAGAGCCTAAATATGCACAAACTGCATTAAATCATAATGCTAATGATATAGGAAATACCTATGTTGAAATTAACTTAGCTCAGCAACATTTATGGTTTTATAGAAATGGATCTCTTATTACTGATGGAGATGTAGTAACTGGAAATGTTAGCAATTCAATGGGCACTCCAAGCGGAACCTACAGATTAGAATACAAAGAAAAAGATGCAGTTTTAAGAGGTGACAATTATGCTCAACCTGTTAGTTTCTGGATGCCATTTAATGGAGGAATAGGAATTCATGATGCAACATGGAGAGGTGAATTTGGTGGAAGCATATATTTATCTGGTGGGTCACACGGTTGCGTCAATGCTCCATATAGCTTAGCAAGTACAATCTACGATAACATTGAAGCAGGAACTCCTGTAATTTGTTATGACTAATAACACATTAAATAGACAACTAAAAAGTGGATTTAAAAAACTCTCGAAAATATTTATCGAGAGTTTTTTCATATATAAATTGATATTTTAAAAACAAAATTAACTTCCACATATAAGAACAGCGACATGAAGTTTATGGATAGTTATCCAAACTAAAGTATCCCATCCAAGTCTAATTTGCTCATGTAAAAAAAATAAAAAAAAAGATATTAAATATATCTTAAAAGTGGGACAAATTGCTATAGTTTTAGTATAATAACTTATGGAAGGGAGTAATTGTTAATGAGAAGACAAAGAAGTGAACGCAGTAAATTTGTAAGCAATAAATTTATTAAAGGTATTATAATTTCGTTTAGCACTTTGCTTGTTTTATATCTAGGAATATCAATATATTTTACAAGCCATTTTTATTTTGGCACTGCACTTAATGGTATTAATATTACAGGTAAGACTGCAGAGGAAGCAGATAAATTATTAGCATCTAGGATCGAATCATATTCACTACAGTTAGAGGAAAGAGGCGACACTCAAGAGCAGATAAACGCTTCTGATCTTGGGCTTAAATATACTTCAGATGGGAAGGTTCAAGAATTAAAAGACAATCAAAATGCTTTTTTATGGATATTTGCACCTTTCATTAATAATAATAATGAGATATCTGGAATTATTTCTTATGATGATGCAATGTTAAACAAAAAAATAGACCAATTAGATTGTGTTAAGGGGAAAAACATTGTTGAACCTAAAAATGCTAGCTTAAAGTATACTGAAAGTGGTTACGAAATAGTCGACGAAGTGTATGGAAATAAAATTAATAAAACTGCTTTACACGATGCATTAGTAGACGCTATACAAAATAATAAGACAGAATTAAATTTGGATTCATCTAACGTTTATGAAAATCCAAAATATACTGCTAGCTCTAAAGAAGTTTTAGATGCAAAAGATTTAGCAGATAAGTATGTATCATCAAAAATAGACTACACATTTGGTGATAATAAATCTGTAGAATTAAATGGATCTACAATACATAACTGGCTTGAAGTAAACGGAAACTTTGAATTAATCTTTAATGAAAGTAAAGTTAAAAACTACGTATATTCCCTTGGTGATAAATATAATACTACTGGGATCACAAGGGATTTCAAAAATTCATCTGGTGCTACAATAAAAGTTAGTGGCGGAGATTATGGATGGCACATTGATGGTTCAGCAGAAACTCAAGATTTAATTGAAACAATTAAAAACGGACAAACTGTAACTAAAGAACCAAAATATTCTCAAAAAGCTGCTTCTCATAGCTCAAATGATATAGGAAATACATATGTAGAAGTTGATTTAGCTAGACAACATTTGTGGTTTTATAAAAATGGCTCTCTTGTAGTTGAAGGAAATGTTGTTACAGGTAATGCGGCAAGTGCCGATACAATAACTCCACCTGGTGTTTATCTCCTTAAATATAAGGAAAAAGATACACACTTAAAAGGAACAGATTACAATACACCAGTTAGTTATTGGATGCCTTTTAATAACAACATAGGAATTCATGATGCTTGGTGGAGGCCACCAACAGATTTTGTTGCAACTACTTATCTAGGTAATGGATCACATGGTTGTGTAAATGCACCAGTTGAGTTAGCAAAAACAATATTTGAAAATATTGAAGCAGGAACTCCTGTTGTATGTTATTAGCAGATTAATGCGAATATTAAAGCCCTTGATTTTAAATCAAGGGCTTTAATATTTATTTAGTTTATAGTTATATTTAAGTCTTCTTCTAGAAAGTCAGAAGCATCCATAAATACTTTTTTTGTTTGTTCTGCGTATTCTCCAAGTAACTCTTTACTATTACTAAAGTTAATCCATTCTATAGTCATAGGTAGTTCTACATCTGTTGTAAGACAATCCCAAAGAGCATCTAGATTGTTTCCATAGTAATCTGGAAGTTTAAGTTTTGACTTTAATATTTCATGAAGTTCCTTCTTGCTAGTAAATTCTCTTCCGTCTAAAATAATTTCATTCATTATGTTCTCCTTAGTATTAATTTTTCCCACTATAATAACAAGTAAATGTTTGATAATGATCTATAGTTCCATAAATCAATCCATCATTTGAGTAGAGTAGTCTGTCGGCACCTCTATGTCCTCCATTATAGTTAATATCGCATTCGTGCCAAACTCTGCCTTTAGCATCTGGTAATGATTTTTCTACATTAGTAAATATATCTCCACCTATACTCTTACCAGGAGCATATTGCCATAAATCTCTGCCAGGTCTCCAGCCAAGCCTTTTAGCCTTAGCTTTTGTAATATAATTACTTGGCAAAACCCCATATTCATGGATATAGTCAGCCACCCCTTGAAAGTCATTTATCACATTATACCTTGCTAAGTTTGCTTCATCTGTACTATAAGCACTAGCAGTATTTAGTGAAGTTACAGTAAAGATAGGTGTGAATAAAAATGCGAAAATTAAAAAGAAATTTAGTTTTTTTATAAATTTTTTCATATTGAACACTTCCTTTCATTTTTGTGTATATAAAAACTATAACCGGATTTTATAAATTTATCAAGAAATATTAACCATTTATAACTTTTTATTACACGTTTTTAATAAATAAAAACTTAATTATATTAACCCATCCTTCATGTTGCATTATGAAAAAGTTGGATATTATGGTATTGTAATAATGTATATAAAAATAAATTAGAATTAAGGGGAATATTATATGACGTATTATTTTTTACTTTTTATTATATATAGTTTTATTGGTTGGATTTACGAATCGACACTTTGTTCTGTTAGAGATAAAAAACTGATAAATAGAGGTTTTTTAAATGGACCAATATGTCCTATATATGGAACTGGTGCATTGGTTGTTATCATTCTCTTAGGTGATGTTAAAGATATTTTAGCTTTATTTCTATCTAGTATTTTGCTAACTGGAATATTAGAATATCTTACTTCTTACCTTATGGAAAAGTTATTTCACGCTAAGTGGTGGGATTATTCCTATAGATCATTTAATATAAATGGGAGGGTATGCTTAGAAGGGGCTTTGGTATTTGGAACCTTATCAGTTATTACTGTATTTTACATAAACCTATTTACTAATAAGGTACTTTCTGTAGTTAATGATAATATACTTAACCTTATCAGCCTTATTCTATTAATAATATTAGTTGTAGACACCATATTTACTGTAAATAGCTTATTATCCTTAAATAGCAGGCTTAAACAGGTACAAGAAGCCTTTAATAAATATATAGAAGCATCTAAGGTTAAAACTGATAAAATTAAATTTAATATACTTGATAAATTTGAAGAAAGTGAATTTTATTCAGAAAAAATAAAACACATCTTAAGTGTCAAAAGATTTCAAGATAAGAGAATTATGAAGGCTTTCCCGAATTTCAAATCTACAAAATATTACGAAGCTTTTGAAAGAATCAAAGATAATATAATTAAAAGTAGAGATAACCATAAAAGAAAGTAGTGAGAACCATTGAAAAGCACAAAATCATATTTTACTAAAAACATAAATATATTATATTTAGCTATTATTTGTACATTACTTTGGGGAAGTGCATACCCTGCAGTTAAGATAGGCTATAAGTTTTTTTCCATAACTTCTGATAATATATATGGACAAATGCTTTTTGCTGGAGTTAGATTTTTCTTTGCAGGTATATTAACTATATTAGCAGGCATTTTATTAAACAAGAAATTAATTATTCCAAATAGAAAGAATATTTTGGGGATAAGTCTACTTGGCTTAATTCAAACTACTCTTCAGTACATATTTTTTTACATAGGCCTTTCAAATACCACCGGAGTAAAAGGATCTATATTAAACTCGATATCTCCATTTTTAGTTATAATTATTTGTCACTTTATAACTAAGGATGATAAAATAAACTTAAAAAAAGCTCTTGGTAGCTTAATTGGCTTTGTTGGCGTTATAATAATTAGTCTTGGCTCTACAACTGGTAGTAGTAATAATTTTTCGTTATTTGGAGAAGGTTTTATAATCTTAGCAGCAGTATCTTCTTCAGTAGGATCAGTAATTAGCAAGGAAATTGCTAATGATAGTGATGCTATGACCATAACAGGATATCAATTATTAATTGGCGGCTTTGTATTGACACTTATTTCATTTATAGAAGGACAACCTAACGTTGTTATCCTTAAAGAAGGTATAGCTCTACTTATCTACTTATCAGCTTTATCTGCTATAGCATTCACTATATGGACTATATTATTAAAGTATAATAGTGCAGGTAAGATATCAATTTATAACTTTTTAATACCGATCTTCGGATCATTGCTATCTGCTTTATTCTTATATGAATCTGTATTTAATATTAAAAATATTATTTCATTAATTTGTGTCTGCATTGGCATATATATAGTAAATAAAAAATAATCTAATAGTACTATAAAATAGACATCTTATTAATTAGATAGGATGTTTATTTTTATTCAAGGACATAAACTTCTTAAGAATATATTGACAATACATAGATAATTATCTATATTAAATATAGATACACATCTATGTAAGGAGCAAAAAATGAAGAAAATTGATTTAACAGAAGGAAAAGTAATGTCAGTTCTGACTGCACTAGCTTTACCTATAATGGGAAGTTCTTTGGTGCAATTCACATACAACTTAGTTGATATGTTTTGGGTTGGAGGCATTGGAAGCGATGCTGTTGCAAGCGTTGGATCTTCAAGCTTTTATATAGGACTTGGTTACTCCATTAATTCCTTAGTTATTATAGGTGCTGGAATAAAGATAGCACATGCAGTAGGAAGAAAGAACGAAGAAGAAGCAAAAGGCTATATAAATGCAGGATTAGTTATTAATTTAATCATAGGATTATTATATGCCTTAGTACTTATTTTCTTAGGGAAAAACTTTATTGAATTTTTAAATATGAACAATCCCACAGTAGAAAGAGATTCCTATTTATATTTAGCAGTAAACGGACCTATATTATTATTCTCATTTTTCAATATGTTATATGCGAGAATTATGGGAAGCTACGGCAATAATCATTATGCCTTTAATATTAATCTGGTAGGTCTTATAGCAAACATTATACTAGATCCTTTCTTTATATATACTTTGAAGTTTGGAGTGGTTGGAGCTGCCGTAGCAACCCTTGCTGCAAATATTATAATGTTTATAATATACAAAGTTAAATTTAAAGAAACACTAAAATATAATTTTGAATTAAGGTTAGATTATAAGAAGATAGTAGAAATAATTAAACTTGGATTTCCTATGTCTTGTCAAAGAGTTTTATTTACACTCATTAATATAGGACTTGCAAGAATAACAGCTACCTTTGGATCTAATGCTATAGCTGCTCAAAAATTAGGATTAGAAATAGAGTCTGTTACATACATGGTAATAGGTGGTCTCAATGGAGCTATTTCAAGTTTTACTGGTCAAAACTTTGGTGCAAAAAAGTATAACCGAATAATTGCTGGTTACAATACAGCTCTAAAAATAGGAATCACCTATTCTTTTATTATGGCTTTATTATTTATATTTTGGGGAGAAGACTTGGTTAAATTATTTATTAGAGATACCGAAACCATAGCAATAGCAAAAAGATACTTATTTGTTATAGCTTTCTCTGAAATATTTAGTACAATGGAGATGGTGTCTAATGGTATTTTTACCGGACTCGGATTACCTAAAATACCATCTATTATAAGCATTGTTTTTACAGCTTTAAGACTTCCTATGGCACTTATATTTACAAATTTCATAGGACTTGATGGTATTTGGCTTAGCATTACTTTATCAAGCGTATTAAAAGGAAGCGTTTCATATTTAGTCTATAGAATAAAGATAAGGAAGGATTATAAATATGTTAAAGAGAATTAAAAAGATTTTTAGCCCGAGTGAATTACTAAAAGGGAATTATGGTATAGAAAGAGAAACATTAAGAATTGAGGATAATGGAAATTTATCCTTAAAGCCTCATCCAAAAGTTTTTGGAGATAAGGTAAAAAATCCATATATAACTACTGACTTTTCAGAAAGTCAAATTGAAATGATAACACCACCTTTAAATACAATAGAAGAAACCTATAATTATTTAAACTCTCTATATGATATTGTCGCTATGGAAATAGGGGATGAATGTCTTTGGCCTCAATCAATGCCCTCAATAGTTCCAGAGGATAAGGATATACCTATAGCTATTTACGATAATTCACCTGAAGGTATAACTGCTAGAACTTATAGAGAAAAATTAATGAACAAATATGGTGGAAGAAAACAACTTATTTCTGGAATACATTTTAATTTTTCCTTTAATGAAGATATTATAGCAGGATTGTATAATGAAAGCGAAAAAAAAGAAACCTATAAGGACTTTAGAGATAGAATTTATCTAAAAGTAGCAAGAAACTTCTTAAGATATAGATGGCTTATTATATATTTACTAGGTTCAACTTCTACAGTACATGAAAGTTATTTTAACGAATGTAAAAAATGCTTACAAAAGATTTCAGATTGTAGTTTTTCTAGTGATGGAGCTCTTTCTTATAGAAATGGAGAATGTGGTTATAAAAACGAAATTGACTTATTTCCAAGTTATAAATCAGTAGATAGTTATGTTAACAGTTTAAATAAGTTCATTGACGATAAGGTTATTACATCATCAAAGGAACTTTATAGTCAAGTTAGATTAAAGCCTAAGAACAAGAGTGATTTATTAAATTCATTACTTCAAGATGGAATAGATTATTTAGAATATAGAAGTATTGATGTGAACCCTTATGAAAAGGGTGGTATAAGTTTAAATGATTTATATTTTCTTCAAATCTTTAACTTATTTATGTTAATAAAAGACGAAACTAATTATGAAACTTGGCAAGAAGAAGCTCTCGAAAATCAGCATATTATAGCTAAAGAAGGGCGCAATGACGTAACATTGATTAAAGATGGAAAGCCTATTTCTAAAAAAGATTGGGCATTAGAAATTCTAAATGAAGTAATGCATATTAACGATGAACTAAATCTCGGTAAAGCAAAGGTCATTACTGAAATGATAGATAAAATCATGGATGAAAAGCTTACTTACGCATATAAAATTTACAATGATGTAAGAGAAAATGGGTATATTAAAACTCATTTAGATCTTGCAAAAGTTTATAAAGAAGAAGCTTACAATAATAGATTTAAGTTTCAAGGTTATGAAGATTTAGAACTTTCTACTCAAATCTTAATAAAAGAATCTATAAAAAGAGGTATTAAGGTTGATTTCATAGATAGAAGCGATAACTTTATTTCTTTAAAATTTAAGGATAAAATAGAATATGTCAAGCAAGCTACAAAGACATCTAAGGATAATTATGTTACGGTACTTATGATGGAAAACAAAACAGTTACTAAAAAAATTCTTCAAAGAAAAGGTATTAGAGTTCCAGAAGGAGAAGAATTTAATTCCATGAAAGAAGCAGGGGAGAGAATAAAAAAATACGTAAATAAACCTATAGTCATAAAACCCAAATCAACTAACTTTGGTACAGGGATAAGCATTTTTAAAAAAGGCGCAAAAGAGGAAGATATTCTAGAAGCTTTTAAAATTGCATTTAAGTATGACAAAACTGTACTTTTAGAAGAGTTTATAAAAGGAAAAGAATATCGGTTCTTAGTAATAGGAGATAAAGTAGTAGGAATACTTCATAGAGTACCAGCTAATGTACTAGGAGATGGCACTAAATCCATTAGAGAATTAGTCCATATTAAAAATCAAGATCCATTAAGAGGCCATGGTTACGTGACACCTTTAGAAAAAATTCAATTAGATGAAAATGCTCAGTTGTTCTTACGTAATCAAAATAAAGATTTTGATTATATACCTAAAAAAGATGAAGTAGTTTATTTAAGAGAAAATTCTAATATTAGTACTGGTGGAGATAGTATAGATTACACTGATTTAATCCCAGATAAATTTAAGGATATAGCAATTAAATGCGCCAATGCAGTTAATGCAAAAATTTGCGGAGTTGACATTATGTTAGAAGATTTTAGCCATGAAAATTCAAATTACGGAATCATAGAACTTAACTTTAATCCAGCTATTCACATTCATTGTTTCCCATATAGAGGGAAGGAGAGAAGTATAGCTGTCGAAGTGCTTAAGATGCTTGAAATGATATAAATAGTGTAAAGAAAGGTGAAAGAATGGATAATAAATTCGAAGTAACTGCTAAGATATTTAAAACTTTAGGTGATCCTAACAGACTAAAAATAATCGAAATGCTATCTTGTAAAGAGAAGTGTGCTTGTGAAATATTAAACCAATTTAATTTTACACAGCCAACTTTATCTCACCATATGAAAGTATTAATGGAATGCGGTTTAGTTATTAGCAGAAAAGAGGGTACTTGGAACTATTATAAACTTAATTGTGACAACACAAAAAATCTTCTTAATTTTTTAAATGATATAGTAATGAAAAGTTCAAAAGTAAAATAATGTAATACATTTAAGGGAATCAAAAATGATTCTCTTAAATTTTATTTACTTTATTATTTGCTCCCTCTGTTTTCATAGATTTTCATAAACATTTCATTTCTTATATTTTAGCAATTTAATCAAAAATTACTTATATGTTTCAAAATTGATTATAAGTAATTTTTTATATAATATATAATTTTATTTAAGTAATTACATATATATTAATAATTTAAATAAAATTACACTACATCAATTTATACGCTTTTTTAATTCCAACTTTAATACAAATGTATAATTGTGAGGGATAAAGAAAAGTTAGAATATAATTTTTGACACAATCGAAATCAGCGTTTTTTACCCATATTTTGTAATAAAATTAGATTTTTTTCATAATATTTATTTTTTCATAATGTTCTAGAGTTTCATTCCTCCCTCCGTTTAAAAAATCCATAACCAAGAATATTCTTACATAATTTACAAACCAAATAAAATGTAATAGTATTAAATTAAATAAAAACACACACAAACAAGCGGGTGGTAGGATTGAGAAATAAAAAGGCGCAAAGGAATAGAAAGCAAAAGCAAATCCTAAATAGCAAGATTGCTTTTGCTACAATTTTATTATTAATAGCTTCCATCCTTTCTTTATAAATTTATTAGCTAAAGATATAGATATTAACGAACTTGCAATAAATAGTCCTGGAGAAATGCTTAAAGAAATATGTAAAACTGAAGATTCTTATAAAAAATCAACAGGTACAGATATATGTAATTTTTTTAGATTTCAAAATGAAACATTTAGCAAAAGATCTTTAAATTATATAAACCAATTAGGTTATAAAACAGTTTTTTGAAGTTACACAAGTTATGATAAAGATAATATCAGCAATAAAGATTTGATATAATCGCAAGAATTTATAAGAAAATCTTTAAAAATCAGCTAAAAGTTATTTCGCTAAATACACATTTATTACATTTCGTGTTATTGTTTATAAAAAAATGCTGTGATATAATGATATCAAGGCTTTAAGTGGCATTTATGGAGGTAAAAAAATGAATAAAGCACGAAATAAAACTTTTAAATATAAAAATTACGAATATCCTGAAGAAATACTTTCACTATTTGAAGTTGACTTGAACAACGCTGATCGAAAAAGACTTCATAAAGTTTATTCAAATTTTTATGATTTAGAAGCTGAACGCGGATATGAATATATTATTGAAGATTTATATATACTTTCATATAAACATAAACTATCCACCAGTGAATTAGCTAATATTTATGGTGTCGGAGTTAGAACTATACAAATTTGGCTTAAAGAATTAGGCCTTAATAGAGATTTAAAGACAGCATCTAAAATTAAGGATAAAAACTCAAATCTTAACCTTTCTCCTAACGGAAATGGACAAGCTATCACAGGTTCAGATATATCTGAAACCTTTGGTATTGAGCTAGCTGATACTAGCACTTATCCTGAAACCTTAAAAGATTTTTTAAATTATTTAGAGACCATCAAAGGTAAATCCAGCAACACAATCAAAGGTTACGCTATTGATTTAACTTTGTTTTTTAGATTTTTAAAGGTATATAAAGGTTTAATTAAAGATACCTCTTTAGAGTTTGGTGAAATTCCTACAAACGATATAACCAAAGATTTTATTAGAGGAATAAAACTTACAGATATTTATGCTTACCTTTCTTTTGTAGAAAAACAAAGAGAAAACGGCACTCACGCTAGAGCTAGAAAAGTTGCTGCATTAAAATCCTTCTTTAAATTTTTACAAAACAAAGCAAAAGTAATCGATGAAAATCCAACTTTAGAGTTAGAATCTCCAAAATTAGATAAAAGACAGCCAGTTTATTTAACTTTAGATCAAAGCTTAGAACTTTTAAATTCGTTAGATACTACCGATAAAAACTATTATAGAGATTATTGCATATTGACTTTATTCCTAAACTGCGGAATGAGACTTTCAGAATTATGCTCTATCAACATAGAAAAAATTAAAGGAGATACATTAACTATTATAGGTAAAGGTAATAAAGAAAGAACTGTATACCTAAACGAAGCTTGCCTTAAAGCCTTAGATAATTATTTAAAAGTCAGAGATGTTTCAAAAGTTTCTGAAGAAGATAAAAAATATCTATTTATTTCAGGTAGAAATAAAGCTATAAATAAAAGAACTGTTGAACTTTTAGTAAAAAAACATATTGGAAATGCAGGAATCGTAGACGGCAAATATACCCCTCATAAATTGAGACACACTGCTGCTACCCTTATGTATAAATACGGCAATGTAGATATTAGAAGTTTACAAAACATCTTAGGTCATGAAAGTATTTCAACTACTCAGATTTATACTCACGTAGATGATGATTCCTTAAGGGAAGCTGTAAAATCAAATCCTTTATCAAAACTTTAAAAGAAGAGATTCTACTCTCTTCTTTTTTATCCTAACAAAGGCTCTCCTAGTATCTCTTTTAAATTAGTCTTGATAGCTTCGTCATCTCCATCGTAAATCACTACTACTCTCCCCTTTTTATATATATGAGGTGCTTTTAACCAATTAATTTTAGTACCATTTATAACAGACCCATTCTCTGTTACTGTTTTTAGATCACTAATAATCTTTTCTTTATCTTCTAAGTTATACTCATATATAATTAGGCTACCACCAACTATTTTGTAATCTTCACTCTTTACAGAAAAATAAGGGCTAGTAGTATCTTGCTTTTCTAATGTTATTCCTTTCTTAGCCAATTCTTTTTTTAATTCATCTTTACTATATCCCATAGATTCATCTTTAATTTTACTTACTATATCTTTAGCATCTTCACTTACCTTTTCAGTCCCTTGCTTAATGTTTTTTCCAGCATCCTCTATTGTATTTTTGGCATTACATCCACTAAACAATAGAGAAATTAGCAAAACAACTATTGTAAACAAAGCAAATTTTCTTTCTTTAAACACAAAATCACCTTCTAACACAAAAATATCTCTAATGTATTTTTTGTATTAGAAGGTGATTTTATTCTTATTATCTATATGTCTTTCTTTAATTTCCTAACACCCGGAAAAACTTCTTCAGTCATTTCTTCTAAATTTCCATCTTCAAACAATTCTTCTTCAGTTGAATAATCTATATGGTCAAATGCATCTTCATATTCTTCGCCTAAATCATTTTCTTTAGCAAAATCTTTATATGCATCCTTTAATTTATCATAATCATCATAGAAAGAATCATCTGTTGTATCTACTTCCTCGTCTAAAGCATCCTTTTGAGCTTCTAATTCATTTATGTACTCTTCCTCTAAAACCTTATTTTCTTCCACTGTCTTAGCTATATCTTCAATATTAATCGCTCTAATATCTACTCCATCCATCTCTAAACACTTTCCGCAATTATCACAAATTTTCTTTTTGTATATATCGCAGTAATCATCTTCAGTATATTTAGCCATATTAATACACCACCTATTAAAATAATCAAATTTTATTATAACAAAGTATTGCCCATTAATCAAATTTATATACAGAACATAGGTTTTGAGAACATAGGTTTGATATACAATTAATGTTATGCTATAATATTTTAAAGAGGTGTTAACATGGTAGAAGGTAAAGATAAACAATCTGATATATATAATTTTCTAAAAACTTATACAGAAACTAAAGGATATCCACCATCTGTTAGAGAAATTTGTGAAGCTGTTTCACTAAGATCTACTTCAACAGTTCATGGACATTTAAAAAGACTAGAAAAAAAAGGGTTAATTAAAAGAGATCCTACAAAACCTAGAGCTTTAGAAATAGTGGAATTAAATTCAGCAAAAAGAGAAATGGCAACAATACCTATTGTAGGAAAAGTTACTGCAGGGCAACCTATTTTAGCAACTGAAAATATTGAAGATACTTTTTCAGTTCCCTTAGATTATATTAAACATGATAGAGAGTTGTTTATGCTTAAGGTTACTGGTGAAAGCATGATAAATGCAGGTATTTGCGATGGTGATTTAGCTATAATCGAAAAGGCTGACAACGCAGTCAATGGTGAAATTGTAGTAGCCCTTATAGAAGATGAAGCAACTATAAAGAGATTTTTCAAAGAAAAAGACCATATTAGATTGCAGCCAGAAAACGATACTATGTCTCCTATCATTGTGGATACTTGTAGTATACTAGGAAAACTTGTTGGATTGTTTAGACAATATTAAGTAATAATATTATGTAAAGAGCTATATATTTAAATATAGTTCTTTTTTTATTTCTTTTAAGGAGGATTAAATTATGTTTGTTAATGGTCCTTTTCCTGATTTCAAAAGTGAGATTTCAAGCGAGTACACAATTACCTCAGCAGATCGTAATTCTCCTAAGAAACAGAGAAAATATGCATCAAGAATAATGATTCTCATTCATTATCCTTTTTGCTTCGGAATTGGTTACAGTACTTTTAATTTTCATAGTAATTTTATTAAATCTTTAATTTGGTTTTTAGGATATTTTTTATTGTTTTTTCTAGTAGTAACTATAATTCATCTGCTGCTTCACTGCTTATTTTTTCCTACTAGCACTTGGAATAAAAAATGTTATTTAGGTTTTTATAGAAAATACTTAACACCTTTTTGCTATTGTAAAAAGGAACTTAAAAAATTCAGGCTTATTATAGCAGCTATCTCCCCTTTATTTATACTAACTATATTTCCACTTCTCATAATAATTTATAATCATATAAGTATGTTATTATTATCAATTGCTTATGCTAATGCTCTTTTATCAGCATTTGATCTATATGATATATATATTTTACTTAAAAAGATTCCAGGCTCAGGAAATATTATATTAAAATCGGCTAATAGATATTTTATTGTAAAAAAAAGAATGCCTAATAATATGAATTTATAATAAAAGCCACCTCAAATATATTTTGAGATGGCTTTCTTGTCCTTATTTATTCAATACATTATTTAGTGCTATAAGTATACCTATTTTAGCGTGGTCAAATGTCAATCCACCTTGAAGATATGCTATATAAGGTTCTCTAATAGGTGCATCAGCTGATAATTCAATAGAAGCACCTTGTATAAATGCACCTGCTGCCATTATAACTTCATCTTTATATCCTGGCATAGCCCATGGTTCACATTCTACATAAGAGTCTATTGGCGAACCATGTTGTATTCCCTTACAGAAATCAATTACCTTTTTAGGATCACCAAATTTTATAGATTGAATTATATCACTTCTCTTTTCATCATACTTAGGTAACACTTCAAATCCAGCAAGTTCCATTATTCTAGCACAGAACACTGCTCCTTTAACAGCTTCCATAGCTACATGAGGAGCTAAGAATAATCCTTGATATAAGCTTCTCATAAGGCCAAATGTTGCTCCACACTCCCCTCCTATTCCAGGGATAGTTAGTCTGTAAGCTGCTTGAGTAACTAACTCCTTCTTACCTACTATATATCCTCCTGAAGGAGCTAAGCCACCTCCTATGTTCTTTATAAGAGATCCTGCTATTAAATCTGCACCCACATCAGTAGGTTCAATAACATCTATAAATTCTCCATAACAATTATCAACAAATACATTTACATCTTCTCTTATATCTTTTATATAAGATATTATTTCTCCAATTTCAGATACTAGGAATGAATTTCTCCATCCATAACCTGTACTTCTTTGAATATGTATTACTTTAACAGAGCTATCTTTTAAAGCTTCCTTAATGGCTCCAAAATCAAATTTACCTTCTTTAAGGTCTACTTGTTCATAATTCACTCCATATTCCTTAAGAGAGCCTATTTTCTCCTCTCCGCTTATCCCTATAATATTATGAAGAGTATCATAAGGTTTCCCTGATACTGCAAGTAATTTATCTCCAGGTCTAAGATTTCCAAATAGTGCAGCTCCTATTGCATGAGTTCCGTTAACAAAGTGTGGCCTAACTAATGCAGCTTCTGCGTTAAATATTCTCGCATATACTTTATCTAAAGAATCTCTCCCTATATCATCATAACCATATCCTGAAGAATTAGTAAAATGAGTATCACTTATTCTCTCCTCTTGAAAAGCCTTTAATACTTTGATTTGGTTATACTCCCTTATTTCATCATAGATCTTAAATTGTTCTTCTACATCTTTTATCGCTATATCATATAACTTTAAAGTTTCATCTCCAAAGTTATAGGTATTTTTTAATAAGTCCTTAGTAATTTGTAACATTGTATTCCTCCAAAATTTTATTCCTCTTGTATTATAACAAATAAAAAAGATGAAAGCCAAGCTTTCATCTTTTATTATATATTATTATCAGTATTTGTTTCAGTAAATAATATTGGTTTTGATGGAGTTACTGTGGTTATTGCATGTTTATATATAAGAACTTGCTTACCATCCTGATCTAACACAACTGTAAATGCATCAAATCCAGTTACAAAGCCCTTAAGTTGAAAACCATTAGTTAAATAGATAACTACTTGATTTTTATTTTTTCTAGCACTGTTTAAAAATATATCTTGCAAATTATTTTGTTGTTTAGTCATTAAGGCACCTCCCGTTTTCTTTTAAAATAATTATACAGTTATTTAGAATTTATGTCATCTAAAATTTCAGCTACAATCTCACTATCACTTAAAACATCCTTATCTAAGAAAATTGCCCTCGGATCCCTTCTAAACCAAGTTAATTGCCTTTTAGCATAATTTCTAGAGCCTTGTTTAACCATATCAACTGCCTCTTCAAAGGATATCTTGCCTTCCAAGTGATAAAGCATCTCTTTATAGCCAATTCCCTGCATTGATTGCATAGATGAAGTATACCCTCTTTCCTTAAGACTTATACATTCATCAAGTAGACCTTTATCTATCATAATGTCTACCCTTTTATTAATTCTTTCATATAATGTATCTCTATTCATAGTTAAAACAAAGAAATGTATATCATACGGTGATTTATAGAATTCTTCACCTGAATTATAAGAACTAAAAGGCTTACCAGTAAGTTTATATACCTCTAATGCTCTAATAACCCTTTTTAAGTTATTGTAGTGAATTTCTTTATAACTTATTGGGTCAATATCTTTAAGCTTTTCATGTACAAACTCATTGCCTTTTTCATTAGCTAAATCTTCTAAATACTTCCTATAATCTTCATCTTTATCCGTTTCAGAAAAGTTCATATTACAAGTTAAGGAGTTTATATATAACCCCGTGCCCCCAACTATCATAGGAAGCTTATTATTAGCTATTATTTCTTCTAAAGCATCACTTCCCCTATCCTTGTATTCAGACACCGAAAAACTTTCTGAAGGATCTACGATATCTATCATATGATGAGGTACTCCATCCATCTCTTCTCTTGTTATTTTAGCCGAACCTATGTCCATATATTTATATATTTGCATAGAATCTGCTGAAATTATTTCTCCATTTAGCCTTTTAGCTAATTCAATAGAAAGTTCAGTTTTTCCAACCCCTGTTGGACCTGCCAAAATTAAAAGTTTCTTTTTCATCTAATCACCATTCTCTATACTATTCTTCTAAATTTCTTTTCTAAATCATAATTACTAAACTTAATTATGGTTGGTCTTCCATGAGGACAGTGGAAAGGATCATCTATATATCTAAGTTCTTCAACTAGTTTTATCATTTCTATATCTGATAATGTATCATTTCCTTTAACAGCTGCCTTACATGCCATTGTTGCTATTTTATTATATTTAACTTCTGTAGTCTTTCCAGATCCTAATGACTTAATATTATCTAATATACTTAAGAATAAAGATTTAGGATCAAGTTTACCTAAGAAATAAGGTACTTCCTTTAGCGTTATAGAATTTCCTCCAAATTCCTCTAGGGTAAAACCAGCATTTTTAAATACTTCTGCATTTTCTTCATAATTAGCATAATCATCTATAGTTAGGTCTATTATAGCTGGTATAAGTAAAGGTTGAACCACTAAAGATCCACTCTCTATATTCTTCAAATACTTTTCAAATAGGATTTTTTCGTGAGCAGCATGTTGATCTATCATATAAAGTATTTCTTCATATTCAGCTAAAATATAAGTTTTATTAAACTGTCCAATTATTTTTAATGGAGGAAACTTTGCTTGAACCTCATTAACAGTTACATTACCTTCCTTAATAATTATATTATTTACTTCCTTCTCAATTCCTATTTTTTCATCTGATATTTTCTCATTTATTATAGGTAAAGTATTCTCTTTAACCATATTATTTTCTTCTTCTACTATAGTTATTGGCTTAAGATCAATTGGAACTTCTAAATGTATTTTCTCGCGAGTTTCAAAAGAATTAAAAGATACCTTCTCTTCATGATTAGGCTTAATATCTAATTTAATCTCTTCAAATTGTGGAGTATAGGAAATCCTATCTTTTTCCTCTTCTTCAGGCATCTTAAAAGTATCAAATACATCCTTCTTTAAAGTTTCATGTACTGTATCAAATACCTTTTTAAATATCACTCTATCATCAGTAAATTTTATTTCTGCCTTTGTAGGATGTATATTTACATCTACAAACTCAGGATACACTTCTATAAATAAAGTAAAAAAAGGGAACTTGTTTACTGTACTAAAAGATTTAAAAGCATTTTCCACAGCAGCTACTATAGTTTTATGTTTTATATATCTTCCATTAACAAAAATACTTTGATTATTTCTTGATCCTCTTGCTATTTCTTCTTTACCTATATATCCATATATAGTTATAGTATCATCACTACTTTCAAAATATAAAAGATTATCAGTTATAGACTTTCCGTATACAGTTCTTATAACATCTTTTAAATTTCCACTTCCATATGTATGAAGTACTTTTTTACTGTTATTATAAAGTTTAAAACTTATAGAAGGATTAGCTAAGGAAGTTCTATTTACTATATCAGTTATTAATGCTCCTTCTCTTGAAGAGCTTTTTAAAAATTTCTTTCTAGCTGGCACATTATAAAATAAATCCCTAACTTCTAAAGTAGTTCCTTTGTTAATACCGCATTCCTGAAACACTTGAATTTCTCCACCTTCTATAACAAGCTCACGGCCAAAGTCTTCATCTTCTATTCTAGACTTTATATTAACCTTACCAACAGCAGCTATAGATGGAAGGGCCTCTCCTCTAAAACCTAAAGTATTAATTGAATATATATCTTCTGACTTTTTTATCTTACTTGTTGCATGAGGTAAAAATGCCTTTTTTATATCCTCTGGATGAATTCCATCTCCATCATCTATTATCCTAATTAAAGCAGCTCCACCATCTTCAATTTCTATAGTTATATTTTTTGATCTTGCATCAATACTATTCTCAATAAGTTCCTTAACAACTGAAGAAGGCCTTTCAACTACTTCTCCAGCTGCAATCTTATTAGAGGTATTTTCATCAAGTAAATTAATTCTTTTCATGATTTAAACCTCCTTATTGTAATTTCTTAGCTTCTCCTATAAGTTTAAATAAAGTATTCATTGCATCCATAGGAGTCATATTTAAAACATCACACTGCGCAAGTTCTTTAATTAGTGCTTCCTTTTCTAAGGATTCAAAATCCATCTGCATAACTTGGCTTTTTTCAGATTTTACATGTTTCTCTGTTTTAGTAACACAAACTTCTTTTTCTATAGGTTCACTAGGCACTATATTAACCTTTGATTTACCTTCTAGAGATTCTAGTATCTCTTTAGCTCTATTAATTACCTCTTCTGGAAGCCCTGCAAGCTTAGCAACCTCTATACCATAAGATTGGTCAGCTCCCCCTTCTACTATCTTTCTTAAGAAAATTACATTATCCTCTATTTCCTTAACAGCTACAGAATAGTTTTTAACTCCTGGTAAAGAACCTTCAAGTTTTGTAAGTTCATGATAATGTGTTGCAAATAACGTCTTACATTTTAAATTACTCATTTTTGTTATATGCTCTATAACAGCCCAAGCTATACTAAGACCATCGTAAGTAGAAGTACCACGACCTACTTCATCTAATAAAACTAAGCTTTTGCTAGTAGCATTTTTTAATATATTAGATACTTCCCACATTTCAACCATAAATGTAGATTTACCACCAGCTAAATCATCAGAAGCACCTATTCTTGTAAATATCTTATCACAAACTGAAATATTAGCTTTCTTAGCTGGTACAAAAGACCCCATTTGTGCCATTAAAGTGATTAAGGCAACTTGTCTCATATATGTAGATTTACCTGCCATATTAGGCCCTGTAATTAATAATAGTTCATTATCTTCATTATTTAACAGAGAATTATTAGAAACGAATTCTCCTCTTCCTATTACCTTTTCTACAACAGGATGTCTTCCTTCTATAATTTCTATAATTCCATCTTCATTAATAGATGGTTTAACATAATCATTCTCTAAAGCTATTAAAGCTAATGTAGATAAAGAATCTAGGCTTCCAATAATTCTAGCACTTTTCTTAAGACGTCCTATTTCCTTTTCCACAGTATTCCTTATAGAAATAAATAGCTCATATTCTAAATTAACAAGCTTTTCTTCTGCTCCTAAGATTTTATCTTCCATTTCCTTAAGTTCAGAAGTTATATATCTTTCAGCATTAGCTAAAGTTTGCTTTCTAATATATCTACCTTCAGGTATAGATGAATAATTTGCCCTAGATATTTCTATATAGTAGCCAAATACTTTATTGTATCCAACCTTTAAAGACTTAATACCAGTAAATTCTCTCTCACTGTTTTCAAGAGAAGCTATCCACTCTTTTCCGTGTAACTTTGCCTTTCTAAGTTCATCTACCTCAGAATTAAAACCATCATTTATTATATTTCCTTCTTTAAGGTTAATAGATGGATCATTTAATATACCTCTATTTAATAAATCTTTTATATCAGTAAGTTCGTCTAAATCATTAAAATATTCTCTTAATATAGGAGATTCTGAACTACTTAATGATTTTTTTAGATTTGGTATTTTTTCTAGAGATGACTTTAAAGACACCATATCTTTACCATTAACATTTCCACTTGATATTTTTCCTACGATTCTCTCTATATCATAAATTTCCTTAAGTGCTGTTCTTAAATCTTCATTAAGGGATATATTATTAAATAGCTCCTCTACGCCTCCAAGCCTTTTTTCTATTTCCTTCTTTATTATTAAAGGCTCATCTATCCATCTCCTTAGAGCTCTTCCCCCCATAGAAGTGGCTGTTTTATCCATTACCCATAAAAGAGATCCCTTCTTACCTTTTTCTCTGATACTTTCAGTAAGTTCAAGATTCCTACGAGAATTACCATCTATGGTCATAAAATTTAATATTTCATATTTCTCTAAAAAGTTTATGTTTGTTAAACTCATTTTTTGAGTTTCAAATATGTATTTTAATAAAACCTTACAAGCTAATTTAGAAGCTTCATCTAAACCATCAACTTCCACTTCAGAAAATTGATTAGCTAATTCCTTATCACTTACTATAAACTCATTAAAAGGTTTTTCTGTTATTAATGCATTAGTTGATGCATGGATTTCATCAATTAATTCCTTAGAAGTTCCTTCTGCCATAAGCACTTCTTTAGGGCTAATTTTAGATAATTCATCTAATAATGTACTTTTCAAATTAGTAAAGGATGTAGTTTTAAATTCACCTGTACTTATATCAGTAGAAGCTATTCCAATTTTATTACCATCTTCATATATTGCTACTAGATAAGTATTTAAATTTTCTAAAGCTGCATTATTATCTACATATGTACCAGGTGTAATTACCTTTATTATATCTCGCTTAACTATTCCTTTCGCTAAAGCTGGATCTTCTACTTGCTCAGCTATTGCTATTTTATACCCTTTAGCTACAAGCCTAGATATATATGTAGCAGCTGCATGGTATGGTATTCCACACATAGGGGCTCTTTCTTCAAGACCACAATCTCTTCCTGTAAGAACTAATTCTAATTCTCTTGAAGCAGTTTTTGCATCATCGAAGAACATCTCATAAAAGTCCCCTAATCTATAAAATAAAATACAATCTTCATATTTATTTTTTATCTCAAAATATTGTCTCATCATGGGAGTTAATGCCATGTATAATCACCTCAAATATTAATTTATCTAATCTCTTTGTTAATTTAACTATCTTCATTGAAATTATACTATAAGCTTCAATTAATATCAAAGAAAGGAGAATTCTATAGCTTTAATGAAAAACATTTTTAACACAAATTGTAATAAAATTAACTATTTCTAATATTATAGTAAATAAAAGCAAAATATATAAATGAGAGGAGACTATATTTATGCCTTACATTGATTCAAAAGTTACGATACCTCTTTCCGAAAATGAAAAAGAGTATCTAAAAAAAGAACTAGGGAAAATAGTAAACGACATACCAGGAAAATCAGAAAAATTTTTAATGCTTGGTTTTCAAGATAATTACTCTCTATATTTCAAGGGACAAAAAATGGATTATGGAGCTTTCGTAGAAGTGAAACTTTTTGGCAGAGTTTCTGAAGACTCTTTAAAAAGGGTTACAAAAGAAATTTGTGATTTATATAATGATAAGCTTAATATCCCTCCTAGGTCAATTTATGTAAAGTTTGAAGAGGTAGATACTTGGGGTTGGAATGGAAGTAACTTGTAGAAAGGGGAAAAGACATAAAGCCGGGGGGGCAATATGTCTTTACGATTAATACCTTTTACAAATGCAATTATTTATTCCAACTTCATTATTATAAAGTGAAGCAAGCTAGATTTAAGATATATAAAAATAAAAAGGAGCTTGGCTAGTGATCTTCTCACTACCAAACTCCTTTGTTTGATATTATTGTATAACTTAAATCTATATTTGTAAATAGCTTTTTAATAATTTTTAGAAAATAAAGATAAAATTTCTTCTTCCTGCAAACTATTAAAGTTATCTCCTAAATCTACCTCTTCTCCTACTACCTTATTGATTAACTTTTTCTTTTCTTCTTGTAAATCTAATATTTTTTCTTCTATTGTCCCCTCAGAAATCATCTTAATAACTTCCACGATCTTTTTTTGCCCTATCCTATGAGCTCTATCAGTAGCTTGATCTTCTACCGCTGGATTCCACCAAGGGTCAAAATGAATTACCACATCTGCACTTGTTAAATTAAGCCCTGTTCCTCCTGCTTTTAGAGAAATTAAAAATACAGAAGTATCTTTGTCATTATTAAAATCTTCTACTAGTTTACCTCTCACCTTTGAAGGAGTAGAACCATCCAAATAACTAAAACTTATATTATTTAATTTAAATGAAGCTGCAATATTTTTTAAAACTGAAGTAAATTGTGAAAAAACAAGTATTTTATGCCCTTCACCTATGCTTTGAGATACAGTTTCTAATAGAGCATCTATCTTACCACTTCCCCCTTTATAATTATCCATAACAACAGAAGGGTCTAAACATATCTGCCTTAGCTTTGTAATATAAGATAAAATTTCAATTTTACTATTCTTAAACTCATCATCCTTTACCTTTTGCTCAATTAACTCTTCAGCATACTTTGAAAAAGTTCCATATACTACTTTCTGTTCTTCATCCATAGGAACTATAAGCCTTTTTTCTATTTTATCAGGGAGTTCCTTTATAACATCCTTTTTATATCTTCTAAGTATAAATGGATTAATTAATTTTGTTAGCTCTTTTATTATAACTTCATCCTCTTCAAGCCTTCTATGATATCTTGTAGTGAATTTCTTTTCATCATACAGATATCCTGGCATAATAAAATCAAAAATAGACCAAAGCTCCATAAGGGAATTTTCAAGAGGAGTCCCCGTAAGAGCAAATCTAGTTTTAGCTTTTATAGCCTTACATGTCTTAGCTGCTTGTGAATGAGAATTTTTTATATTTTGTGCTTCATCTAAAATACAATAATCAAATTCTATATCTTCATATAAATCTAAATCTCTTTTTACTATATTATAAGTTGTAATTAATACATCATATCTATTTCTATCATTAATTAAATCTTCTCTATCACTTCTACTACCACCAAGTATAGCTACCTTAATATGAGGTGCAAACTTTTTAAATTCACTATACCAGTTATAAATTAGAGATGTAGGTGCAATTATTAAAGACTTACTATTTAGATTTGAGCATATAAATGTTATAGTCTGTAGTGTTTTACCAAGACCCATTTCATCACCTAAAATTCCTCCAAATCCAAGATAATCTAAAGTTCTTAACCAAGTATACCCATCCTTTTGGTAATTCCTAAGATTTGCCTTAATATTATCTGGCAAAGGAAAATCTTTAGCCTTTAGGTTTTTAAGAGAATTCTTTAAAGATTTTAGACCTCTCCTACCTTTAATATATTTTATATCCTCTTCTTCTAAATAATCTTCTAAGTACATTCCCTTACTCTTATGAATGGTAATAGTATTATCATCTATATTTGACTCATTCTCTAAAGAATCTAAAAGTCGTAGGAACTTTTTCATTTCAATTTCTTCAAGATCTAAAAATTCACCTGATTTTAACCTATAATATTTTTTATTATCCCTAAAGGCTCTGAGAATAAGTGCACTTTCCTCAGGAGGAATATCAGAAAGTTTAAATTTGAATTCAAAATAATCATACTTACCTTTTTTTACTTCTCCACTGAAACTACCTTGATTTAAAGACTTTATTCCTGTAAATCTATCTGAATAATATACATCTCCTATATCCTGAAGTTCAAGTATATCTTCTTTAAAGAAATTAAATATATATTCTTCATCTTTAAAGAAAACAAATCTATTATTAACCTCTTCAAAACCTAATTCTCTAAGTTTTTCAATAACTTTCCCTTCTTTAATACTGTCTCTATATATTACTTTTTCAGTAAAGGTATCAAAATAATTAAATTCATATTCATTATAGGATACCTTAAGATCTAAATAAATTTCATCATCTTTATCAAAATAAAACTTAAAACTTACTGGAGCAATAACCACCTTATTGCTTATAGAACTAGAAAGTTCAATATCCTTTGTGACCTTTTGCATAGAAGGAATAAGTTCTCTAAGAACCCTATCTTCCTCAGCCTTTGTAAAGAAAATAGCATTTCCATGATTAAATGCTTCTATATAAGGTGTTAATTTTTCTACCTGCTCATCAGGAGGAATATATATTATTGCATCATATAAATATACATCATCACTATCAGTCAATGGCTCAGGAACACCACGTGGAGCTTCTAATTTAAGCATATTTCCAATTTCCTTAAGGTTTAAAGGCACAGGAATATTGTCTTCAATAATTTCTGTTTCAAGTTGTCTTGAATAAAAGCCAGATCCCAAATAAACTCTATGATTTTTAATTATACTCATAAATTGCTTAACTAAAGCCTTAGGTATAGTAATTTGCTTACCTACCACTAGCTTCTGCTCTACCTTTTTGAAAGAAGTTCCTGATAAATCAATATCTTTAAGGAGTTCTATAAATTTTATAAGTTTCTTATCTTTAATACTTAACTTTTGTTTATTTATGTCAAAAACAAATTCCTTACCATAATTTATTTGTATTCTATTATATAGTGCAACTAAAAAACCATCTATATCTTTTAGTGAATAGAGTTTATTGGACTTCATTCCTTGTAATCCAATTTTAAATTCAGCTGCTATCTTTCCCGTCCAAGATATTTTATTTATAATAACTTCAAATTTCAATTCTTGCCTTCTTTTATTTTCCCCAAGTAAAAAGTCAAGTATAGAACTTTCAGTGGCCTTTACTATCTCTTCTTCTTTGTTATAATAAAGACCCAACCTTTCCTTAAGTTCAGGGTCCTCATCTAAATTACGTAATAACTTATAAAAGGTTGCCACTAAGTGCTTACATACATAATTATTCTTTTTATATCCGTTTTTTTCAAATGCACTACAAGTACAATTAGTATATGCAACTTCCTTATTCTTTTTATCTATATTTAATTTACATAAGTATTCACTAAAAAGGTCTTCAGATATAACTGAAGCTTCAATATCTAAAGAATCACTATCTCCACCTAAATTAATCTCTGATATCAAATCATTTTTAAATACTCTTTCGCCATCTTTTTCATTTTTTCCATATGTACTTTTTTTAAAACCTTCAATTAAGGCTTGCTTTATCATTAATTCTTCACCTGCTCTATAAAAGTTATATATATTATATCATCAAAATTAAATTTTATCATTTTATGAAAAATCAATTTTTCAATATGTTATTAGAATAGGGACAAAATATGCTAAATTTCATATATTAATTATAAATTTAAGAAAGGTTAAGGATTTGGCCTTAACCATAAATAAGTTAAGATTATAACCTTAACTCTTTAACAGTTAAGGTTATAATCTTAACTACGAGGTGAACAGAGATGTATAAAGCTATAATTTGTGATATAAAATCTTCAAGAACCATAAAAAATAGAGAGGAAGTTCAAATTTCCTTAATAAAAGCCATAAGAAAATGTAATAAGGATTTCAAGTTATACATCATATGCCCCTTTACAATCACAGCTGGAGATGAATGGGAAGGTTTAGTATCTATAGATGCTCCAATATATAAAATTTTATATTGTTTTAAAGATAATTTACCTAAAAATATTACTTTTTATGTTGGTATTGGTAAAGGTAATTTGTCTATAAAAAATCTAAACTTACCTGTAAATCACCTTGATGGAGAAGTTTTTATACAAGCTCGTAAGTCATTGATATATGCTAAAGATAATAATATAACCATTGACTCAAAGGATTTTAGCTATAACTACACCACCTAAAATAGCAATAACAAAACTAAAAAAGGTTCCAATAATGTAATATTCAACAAAACTATCATTATCGAATTTCTTATATCTAGCTATAGATTTAACTGTAAGCACAATAGCAATGACACTTGGGTGAGACATTACTATACCTAAAATAATGAAAAGTCTTTCTAATATGCCTATTAAAAATCCACCTTTTTTAGCTTCCTCGCTGCACAATTTTTTACTTGATAGAATGGGAAGCATATCATTTTTTATATTATCAGAATCACTTTTTATACTATCTAATAATGATTTAGAAAAATACGCTGCTCCAAAGGTTGAAAAAAATAAAATCAGCACTATTACTAATATTTTATCGTGAATATTAGTAGTTGAAGGCAAGGACACAATAAAATCGTACAATGAATCTGGTGCAATACCTAAAGTTAGTTTAAAAATAATAAAAATAGCAATAAGATGTAAAAGTTGATCAGTTAAAAATATAATAAAATTTATTTTATTTTTACTAATATTAAAGTTACAAGAACCAAGTTTTAAATCTTTAAATACCAGATTAGCTAGTGATGAAATCTTTAAGGGGAAACCTCTTATAATTGGTTTTAATAAATCTATCATTACATGTATAAATGTAATAAGAGCTATTAAACTTATAGGAAAATAGAAATAAGTTTCTGTAAAATAGCTAACAAAAACAATTAATATTAAAAGTATGAGACCATGAATTATCCCGTGGATCAAGTTATAGAAAATAGATCTCTTTATTCTAGTGATTCCAACGTAATTACATGAATCTCTTCCCTTTGCCATAGTATCTGTTTGAAGTACAAAATCCCCTATAAGATGTGAAATTAAGGTTATTAAAAGAGCAGTAATCATATTAAATACTCCTTATTAGTTACTTATAATATATTGTTTTAATAATTCCTTAATAAGTTCCTTATTGTTCTTTAAAGTAAAGTATTCAGCAGAATTAAGCTTTTGAGATATATCAGCCTTGGATTTAGCAACATTATTTTCTAGCATCTTGTTATATGATCCGAACTTTTCATACATAGTTGCTACTTTAAGTTGCTTTGTTGTTATTTTACTAAACAAAATTTCTGTATTTTCTATAAGAACATTAATTACCTCATTTAATGTTTTTATATTTAATATATTATCATCTAAGCTAGTAAGCGCTACTTCATCAAAATTGTCAAATTCATTGTATAAATAAAAAGGCTTCCCCTTAAAGTAAACTTTATTTAACTTAGACTTAATTGCATGATCTCGGCTCTTAACAGCATTAATGGCTTCTCTTGCAAAAATAAAAGCTTCTCCATCCATTAATGAACTGTTTTTATATACATCCGTGCTTATACATCCAATTCCTATACCAGAGTAAACACTAATATTAAGTTCAAGGAGAAAAGTCTTTATTTTACTTATAATATTATAGCTTTCCTCTGGCCTTTTTAAAACAATCTGCCACTCATCACCTAAAGTAAAAGAGATGTCCGAAGCTAATATTTCAATATATTCCTTACTTAAACAATCAAAATACTCCTTCAACTTATCCTGTAAAAGCTTACGTTCTTTGATTTTTCTAGATCCAACTATATCCATGTTAATTACACTATAAATCACTTTAATTTCCTCACTTCAAGTATATTAAAATTAATTTTCATTCCTTACATATCTATTATTATACAACAAATTGGAAAAATTATACATACAAAAAAACAGATGTGCTTATGTTTTCTATTAAGAAACATAAGCACATCTGCATAGATAGAAATTAGCATATATTAAATTATAGCTATTTAATTTCTATTCTGTTTGAATTGTTTATAACATTTTCTACTTTAGGCATATTTACATGTAATACACCATTCTCAAAAGTAGCTGATATATTATCTTTATCAACATTATTAATGTAAAAGCTTCTAACAAATTGACCATAATGTCTTTCTTTTCTAATATAGTTATCTTTACTTTCTTCAAGGATCTCATCCCGCTTACCAGATACAACTAAATTGTTATCTTTGTATTCAAGGTTAATGTCCTCTTTTTTTACTCCAGGAAGTTCAGCCTCCATAATATATTCATTTGCTGTTTCTTTAATATCTGCTTTGAAATTTCCCCCCATGTTTACTGGAGAGAAGAAATCATCATTAAAAAAGCTTGAAAAGAAATCATCAAACGAATTTCCAGTTGATTTAACTCCGTTACTTCTAAAAGGTACTAATCCAAACATATTAAAAAACCTCCTTAAAATTTAAATTTATTTTTTATTACATTTATATTATAATTCCAAGGTCAAAGAAAGTCAAAGTTTATAATCAAGAGATTTCTAAAATGTAATTGAGAAAACAAAAGAAAATTCAAAATATTTATTAAATAGCAAAAAAAACAGCCTAAAAGGCTGTTTTTTTGTTAAATTACTTCCCCAATTAATGAGAAAGGTTGTGCTCTGTTTATCTTTACATTTACAAGCTTTCCAACTAAGTTTATATCTCCTTGGAAATTTACAAGTTTTCCGTTTCTTGTTCTTCCCATAAGTTTGGTTTCATCATTTTTACTAGGTCCTTCAACAAGTACTTCAACTGTCTTTCCTTCATATACCTTATTGCCACGTATAACACTATCATTAACAGCTGCTACAAGCCTGTTAAATCTTTCATGTTTAACATCATCTGCCACTTGATCTTCCATCTCATCAGCTGGAGTATTATTTCTTCTTGAATAAATAAATGTAAATGCAGAATCATATCCAACTTCTTTTACTAAGCTTAAAGTATCTTCAAAGTCTTCATCTGTTTCCCCAGGGAATCCAACTATTATATCTGTTGTAATAGTGCAATCAGGAATTTCCTTTTTGATTTTATTGATTAGACTCATGTATCTTGCTCTATCATAATGTCTATTCATCACTTTTAATACTCTATCAGAACCACTTTGTACTGGTAAATGAATTTGTTCACAAAGCTTGTCACACTCCTTAACTGCCATAATTACTTCTTCAGTTAGATCCTTTGGATGTGAAGTCATGAATCTTACTCTTTCTATACCTTCAATTTTATTAATTCTTCTAAGTAAACCTGCAAAGTTTATATCTTCTTCTAATCCCTTACCATATGAATTAACATTTTGACCAAGTAAAGTAACTTCTTTATATCCTTTAGAAACTAAATCTTTAATTTCATTTTCTATTTCTTCTGGTTTTCTGCTTCTTTCCCTACCTCTTACATAAGGTACTACACAATATGTACAAAAATTGTTACATCCATACATTATAGTAACAAAACCTTTTACAGAGCTTTCTCTATCTACAGGAATACCTTCAACAATTTGAGTTTCCTTATCAAATATTTCTTTAACTTGAACACCTTCTGTTTTAACTCTATTAAGGTATTCAGGGAACTTATATGAATTATGAGTTCCAAATATTATGTCAACATATGGGAAACGTTTTAATATATTGTCTGCCATTCCTTTTTGTTGCATCATACATCCACATATCCCTATAATAAGATCCGGATTTTTTTCCTTTACCTTTTTTAGCATTCCTAAATTTCCATAAACCTTATTTTCAGCATTTTCTCTTACACAACATGTATTAAATAAAATAATGCTTGCTTCATTTATATCATCAGTTCTTGTATATCCAATATTTTTAAGCATACCTGAAAGCTTTTCAGAATCCTCTTCATTCATCTGACATCCCCATGTCTCAATGAAATATTTTAATTTAATATTATCTGTCATAACTATCCTCCTGTTTTAAAAGTTCATTTAGTATTATATCATAAGGAACAAATTAAAATAAAGAGGAAATCAAAGAAGATGATAATCTTTCATAGTATGAACTAAGATTAAGGAAAAATTTTATAAATTTAATATAAACTTCATCTAAACCGCATTTTACCAGCATATTCTGAAGAATATTACCATATAAGAATATATATTCTTCAGAATATTTCTAAATCTATATCCAAATATATAAGATACCACAAAATCCTTATGGTATCTTATATATTCATCAACATAGAACTTTCATTCCTTATCAGAAAACCTTTACTGAGAGGATAAACTTTATTTTTGAATATTAGCATATTGAATTGTATATTTATTTAAAGCTATCTCGGAACCATCTTTGCAAGTTACAACTATGGAACTTCCTTGGTCTTGAAGCCAATATTTCAAGTTATTCATCTGAAAAACATCAACTTTGAAGGTAGCTGAATCTTCAACACCAAATGTTACCTCCTTTGAATCTCCAATAAATCTTAATTTAATTGATTTTTCATGCATAAATCTCACCTCACTATTAATCTTCTACAAAAATACTCTTTTTCCTTCTTTTTCTATATAATATATTTCATTCCTTATAGAGATTTATTTAAAGTATTATGTTACTATATTCAGTAAGGAGGTGTTTATATGTCAAAAATTTCATCAAAATACTTAAATTTAGAAGGTTTATTAGCATTAATAGAATCCTCAAAAAAAACCTCTGAATTTAATGGTGCTTTAATTATGACTAGTTTTGGTATGGTAATTGGAAAACTTGCTCCTGTTTATTCTGGAACAGATATTCCTCATGCAGCTGAATTGGTATATGATTATAAAGAAGAATATGTTAAGTCTTTTCAAGAAGAATATAAAGAGGATATTGAAATAATAGGTGATGGTAGCTTAATAGTTATTGAAGATGCTACTATAATCTATGGAAATAATTTGAAAGTAGACATTGAAGAAATAACAATTCATTGTTCTGACGTAATTGGTTTCTCACCTATAAATATTGAAAAATTCAAAGGCAATTTAAGTTAAATCAATACACCTAGTAGGAATAAAGTAAAGGATAGAAAATGTATTTTTTCACATTATCTATCCTTCACTAATTAATACTTACATATTATTAACTTTTAATTTTTCTATATAATTGTTTTCTTATTACAGTTCCAAGTTCTCCAATATTACTAATTTCAGATAGGATTTCATCTTTATCTAAATAGTATGTTTTGGATCCATTAAGGGTTATTTTCCACTTTCCTGTGCCATTACTGCGAGCAGTAGCATATAGTTCTGTCCTATTATCCGAATATTCTTTATTAAAATCATTTATTATTTTCTCTATTTCCATAGATATAATTGAATACACATCGTTACTCATTTTATCATCTCCGTATTCTAAATTTACATAAGATTTTTAGACCATACCCAAGTTGAAAAATTACCAACGTCTTTAAATCCAACATTTCTATAAAGCGCTATAGCAGGGTTATTATTAAAATCAACCCTTATATAAATATCCATTATACCTTTGCTTTTTGCTAAAGAAATAAGCTTATTTATAAGATCTGCACCATACCCCCTACCTCTATAACCTTCTAAAATGCCAAAGTTAACAATCAAATATATTCCTCTACTATATATAATTTGTCCATAACCAATAGGATTCACCCCTTTATAAATAAACAAACTAAGATCCTTTAAATAATAGTCCTGTTTTTCATCATAACGTATATCCTCAACTGTTAATGGAACCCTATTATTATCCATAAAAATTGAATTTTGAAGATAACACCTAGTTTTAGCATCCTTTTTATGATCATAGATATGAAAGGCTATATCCTCATGAAAACTACTATTTTCTTTTGTAAAGCTACTTAACTTCATTAAATATGTCAGTCTAATCCTACTCATATTAAGCTTATGAAGAAGGCTTAATGTATAGGAATCTTCAAAGCATTCATAAGTAACTACAGTACTTTTTAGCATCAATGGTAAGCTTGAACTAAAATAGTTCATATATTCATCTTTTATAAAAATATCAGAAAGACGTGTAGATTGGTATGATGGTGACTCAACCCAAATATAACCTACAAAATTTCTATCAACCTTAATAAGATGAACCATTTTACGTATTATATATTTATAAATAAATGTTTTATTATCATAAAACTTATAAAAATCCATACTATATTGAGTTTTTCTCTTTGATTCTCTTATTAAATTATTAAATTCACTAAAGTTATTATTGTTTAACCTTTCAACTGTTATCATACATTACTACCTCATTTCAAATAGGAAAAGAACTCCCTATATATAATATGGGAGTCCTAATAATAAATTCCTATTTTAAACGTCTTTCATACTTAAGCTTATTCTCTTATTTTCTTGATCTACAGATAGAATTACAGCCTTGATTTCTTCTCCAACAGTTAAAACTTGTGAAGGATGTTCAACTCTATCATGGCTTATTTTAGATATATGAACTAAACCATCTAATCCTGGTTCTAATTCGATAAAAGCACCAAAATCATTTAATCTAGCAACTTTACCTAAAACAACAGATCCTTCAGGATATTTTTCAGCTGCATTAGCCCATGGTTCTGGAGTTAATTGTTTTATACTTAAAGATAATTTCTTTGCTTCTTTATCTAATTCAATAATTTTAACATCGACAATATCTCCAACTTTCAATATGTCCTCTGCTTTATTTATATGCTTCCAAGATATTTGAGAAAGATGTAATAATCCGTCAACACCATTTACATCTATGAAAGCTCCAAATTTAGCAAATCTCTTAACTTCACCTTTAACTATATCTCCAGCTTGTAAGCTAGCCCATGCTGCTGCTTCTTTTTCAGCTATTTCTTTTTCTAATATAACTCTTCTTGAAGCTATAATCTTAGAATGCTTTCCAATAGATAATTCGATTAACTTAACTTGTAAAGTTTTTCCTTTTAATTCTTCCTTATTTTCCACAAATCTTACATCAATTTGAGATGCAGGTATGAAAATTCTTGCACCATTATAATAAGAAACTAGTCCTTTTTCCTTAACCTCATCAATCTTTACTTCGAAAATTGTACCTTCGTTATATAGCTTTTCTAATTCTTCATAAGCTGCTTTCTTTTCATATTCTAATCTTGAAAGTACAACATATCCGTCACTATTTTGAAGCTTAATTACCTTAGCTTTAATGTTTTCGCCAACAACTAGTTTATTCGCCATTTCTTGTGGTTCACACATAGCTGTTAATTCTTTAAAAGGTATAACTCCATCAGATTTATAACCTACTAGTGAAACTAGTATTTCATCTCTAGTTTTTGAAAGTATTTCCCCTTCAACTTCATCCCCTATTCTAAATCTCTTGTCCATTTCTTCCATCAATTGTAATTGTTCGTCATTATTGTTAATAGTATCTTGCATAATATTAATAACCTCCCTAATTATCCAATCTGGTGTAGATGCACCAGCGGTAATTCCAATCTTTTCATATTTGTTATTATTTATGTATTCTTCCGGTAATTCAGAAGAGTTTTCAACATGAATAGTATTTGCACAATTTGCTTTTGCTATTTGATATAGTTTAGTGGTATTAGAACTATTTTTCCCACCTATTACAATCATAGCATCTACTTCTTTTGAAAGCTTTTCAGCACTTCTTTGCCTCTCATCTGTAGCTAAACAAATTGTATTATAAGTTAATATTTCCTCAGATTTATCCTCTAAATTTTTAACAGTTTTATCCCAATTCTCTTTTTTTTCAGTAGTTTGAGATACTGCACATATTTTCTTTGGTAAATCTTCTGGAAGTGATCCATCTTTAGTTATTATAGCTTCATTATTGCACCATCCATTGATTCCTACAACTTCTGGATGCTTTTCATCACCAAGAATAACAATATTATATCCTTCAGCAGAAAATTTTTCTACCTTTTTCTGTATATTTGTAACAAACGGACATGTTGCATTAACTACAATTAGTTCGCGTTTTTCAAGGTTAGTAATTATATCTTTCCCAATTCCATGAGATCTAATTACTATTACATCACCTTTACTCAGACTATCTAAACTATCAAGTTCTATAGCATAAATATTTCGTTCTTCTAAAAATTTCACTACATCATTGTTATGGATCAATGGTCCTAATGTATAAATTTTTTTATTATATTGTTTTTGTATTTTTAATGCTTCTTCCACTGCACGTTGAACACCAAAGCAAAAACCGGCATTATCGGCTAATTTAACTGTTCTCATTATTATAAGTCTCCTAATTTTATAAGTTAATTGTTTATCTTAAGATTTATAAGTCCAATAATCTTGTCAGTAACTTCTTCTATATTAAGTCCAGTAGTATCAACTTCAATTGCATCATCAGCTTTTCTTAAAGGATCTACTTCTCTATGTGAATCTTTATAGTCTCTTTCTATGATATCCTTCAAAATAGTATCATAAGAGCATTCTATATTTCTTTCTCTTAACTCTTTATATCTTCTAGTAGCTCTCTCCTCTGGAGTTGCTGTTAAGAAAAATTTGAAAGATGAATCTTTAAGTACTACAGTACCTATATCCCTACCATCCATTATTACGTTAAACTCCTTTGACATCTCTCTTTGAAGCTTAACTAACATCTTTCTAACTTCTGGTATTGATGCATAAGCTGAAACTATTGAACTTATCTCTGGCATAGTAATTTTACTTTGGATATTTTCATCATTTAATACTAAATCATCCTTTTCAAATCTCATTTTCATAGTTTCAATTAACTTGCATATTTCTGTTACATTATCTGCTTTTAAACCATTTTCCTTTGATTTTAAAGCAACTGCTCTATACATAGCACCTGTGTTTATGTACATTAAGTCAAATTTTTTTGCCACTAATTTAGCAATAGTACTTTTACCTGCTCCAGCAGGGCCATCTATAGCAACTGATATTTTCAAAGTGTATTTCCACCTTTCTTTTTTTGAACTCTATCTTAAATTATATAATTTTTTACTATTTTCTACAAGTTAAATATTTAACCCTGCAATATATCCAGTTGAAAGGGCAATTTGGACATTATATCCTCCAGTAAAAGCATCCACATCAATAACTTCTCCTGCAAAAGATAAATTATTAATAACTCTAGACTTCATAGTAGATGGGTCAATTTCCTTAGTATCTACTCCGCCAGCAGTGACTATAGCCTCATCAAGACTTCTTAGACCTTTAACTTTCATTTCAAAGTTTTTTATAATACTAACTAATCTTTTTCTTTCTTCTTTAGTTATTTCATTTACTTTTTTTGACTCAGAAATTTCTGAAAGACTAATTATAAGCGGTATTAATTTTTTTGGTAAAAGATCATCTAAAGAATTTTTAAAATCCTTATTTATATATTTTTGAAAGTCTTTTTGAACTCTTTTATCTAATTCACTAATTGATAAGGCAGGTTTTAAATCAATAGAAAGTGTATAACTCTTATCTTTTTTAATAAATCTGCTTCCACTTAGTATTAAAGGACCTGATACCCCAAAATGAGTAAAAAGCATTTCACCTTGGTCATTATATACTGTTTTATTACCTTCTTTAATAGTTACAGTTACATTTCTTAAGGATAAACCCATTAACTCTTTTACCAAACTTTCTTTTATTTCTATAGGAACTAATGAAGGTTTTAATTCTATGATATTATGTCCAAGTTTCTTTGAGAATCTTTGACCATCTCCCTTAGATCCCGTTAGAGGATAAGATGCTCCACCTGTAGCTATAATAAAATAATCTCCTTTTATTTTCACTGAATCATTAACTATTATCTCTTTAATATTTCTATTCTCAGATATAATGTCAGTTACCTTAGAGTTAAGCAAAATCTTTACATTTGATTTACTTAATCCATCAGATAATCCACGTATAATATCAGAAGATTTATCAGATTCCGGGAACACTCTTCCGCCTCTTTCCACCTTTAACTTTATTCCTTCACTTTCAAAAAAATTCATTGTATCTTCATTTGTAAAAGTATATAAAGAGCTATATAAAAAATGAGGATTACCAGGGATAAAGTCAAAAAATTCAGAAATATCTTTTGCATTTGTTACATTGCAACGACCTTTTCCTGTGATAAATAACTTTTTGCCTATCCTCTCATTTCCATCTAAAAGAATAACTTCATGTTCTTTTCCTGCTGTTATGGCTGCCATCATACCTGCTGGGCCAGCACCAATAACGATTACTTTGCTCATGTAAAAGCCTCCTTAAATTAATCTCAATTATTTTACTATAATTTTTCTTAATGTACAACGAAGGAAGCATAATGTACTCTGTTTTAAGCTACTTTATCCTGAAATTAACTCTAAAAATTCATCTTCACTCAATATATGAATTTCTTGTCCACTTCTAATTAAGGATTCTGCTTTTCTAAGTTTAGTACTTTTATAGAAGTTATCTATCCTATCCCTATTTTTAATACCTGTTATTAAAACTTCAGTCTTTTTAGTTACACTACTTCCAACCGTGCCACCTAGCTTATAAATTACATTTGAAGCTTCATATCTTTTCATTGAAGACAATGGACCAGTAAATACAACCACTTTATCAATGAAGAAATCTACATCTTTATTTACCTCTTTTAAATATAACTCATCATTTTTAGCTTTTTTATTCTTATTTTTTATTAAAGATGAACATGGTGTGTAGCCACCAGGATATATTTCTCCAAGGGTAATACCTCCCTTTAAATTTAAGGATAATAAATCGTTTATTTTAAGTAAATTGCATAAATAAATCATAACCATCGCACAGGCGTTGGCATCTTCTAAAGCATGATGATGCTTAAATTCATAACCAACAAACTCTGCCAAGGTATTTAATTTATGATTTCTAACTTCGCTTATATGATTTTGGGACAGAATTACTGTGCAAGCGTATTTTATATAAGGTGTTTCAATATTATAATAGTCAAAAAGGCTTCTTAACACACTCATATCAAAAGAAGCATTATGAGCTATTAAAATATCCGCCTCTAAATAAGGCTTAATTTCATCCCAAAGTTCTAAAAAAGTTTTTTCCTTTTCAACATCCTTAGGATAAATTCCATGAATCCATGTATTTTGTGGAAGGAATCTCATTTCTGGTGGTTTTATTAACCAATATTTTTCCTCAACTATCTTATCATTTTCCACTCTTGTTATTCCTAGTGAGCAAGCACTATTTCTTTTTTCATTTGCAGTTTCAAAATCTATTGCAACAAAATTCATATTAATCAATCCTTGTATTTTATTATATATCTAAGATAGCATTTATATTTTATTTTCACAAGATTACTTTACATAATATTTAATCAGTACACAAAATTTAAATTACTTTTTGATTTTCTCCTCATACTTATTAAGTAATTTATTTAAATATTCTATAAGCTGTATAGGCTCTCTAGACGCTGTAAGTTCAGTGCTTAACACTACCCCATCTATTTTATTCTTCATGAAATTATATATATCATCTATTTCTGCTAATGACGGAATGAAACTTCTTTTCATTGAATCTAAAATATAAGTTGCTATAATGAATGGTTTCCTACTCTTTTTCATTCTAAGCAGTAAATTTTCTTGTATAACTGGTATGTTATCTATGGGAGCTTCGCATTTCAAATCTCCTCTTCCAAGAATTATTCCATCACTGACTTTTAAAATTTCTTCAAAATTATTAACTCCTTCCATGCATTCAATCTTTGCCCATACTTTAATAGACTCACACCTATTGTTTTTTATCTTAGCCTTCCTTATGTATTCTTTAACTTCAATCATATCTCCAGATGATGTAACATAAGAAAGACATATAATATCAACACCTTTGGAAATAGCCCAATTAATGTCAAACTTATCCTTAGAGGTAAGTTTTAAATTTTTTCTTATAATTCCTGGAGCATTAATTCCCTTTTCAGCCCTTAATATACCTCCTCTTTCTGTTATAGCTGATATGTAGTCTTTTTTATGTTCACTTATATTAAAACTCATTGTGGCATCTTTCATTAAAATGATATTAACATTATTTAGGTCAGATAAACTTCCTTCGTAATTTATTGGTACAACCTTTACTCTTTCTAATCTTTTTTTTCTAAGTAAATTTTCATAGTTACATTCTAAACAAAAAATTACTTTTTCACCTCTATTAACTCTATTCTCCGTCCTATACATTTTCGATACCCTTAGTTTATTACCTTGAAGATCTTGTAGAATTTTCATTTCAGGATAGTTTGTCTTTATTCCCAGAATTAATTTTTCAAACTTATTATAATTAACATGTGAAAAGTTAAATCTAGGTATGGTCATTCCAGCTTTATAGTACCTATGAATGTCTTCTAATGTGTTAACAGTTGGTCCAATAGAACAAATTAAATCCATTATGCCATTCTCCTACTTATTCTTTTCAACTAATATTATGAAAAAAATTTTTTAGTTATGTTAGTATATTAGATTTTTGAAAGAAAATAATAAATTTGTGACATGAACTGCTTTAGGTTAAATTATAATTTTAGTACATACCTTAGTAAATTAGATATAGTTGTGTTATTATATAATAGCTCAACAAAAAATTGGTGAAAGGTAGAATATAATGAATTTTAATGAATTAGGTATATCTGAGAGTTTAATAAATATATTAAAAAATAATGGAATTAAAAAACCTACTATGGTTCAATCTGAAAGCATTCCTATTATAAAAGATGGAAAAGACATAATTGCAGAAGCTGATACTGGTACAGGTAAGACTTTAGCTTTTCTACTTCCTATATTTGAAAATATAAATGAAAAATCTGCTAATACTGAAGTTTTGATACTTACTCCTACGAGAGAACTTGCTATTCAAATTTATGAAGAAGCTATAAAATTAAAAGAATCTAAAAATATAAATATTTTAGCAGCATATGGAGGAAAGGATATTGGATCCCAACTAAATAAACTTAAAGGGAATGTCCATCTTATAATTGCAACTCCTGGACGACTTCTCGATCATATTAAAAGAGGAACTATTAATTTGTTAAAGCTTAAAACATTCGTTTTAGATGAAGCAGATCAAATGTTATTTATGGGATTTAAAAATGAAGTTGAATTAATTAAAAAGGAATGTTCAAAGAAACATCAAACGCTTTGTTTTTCTGCTACTATGGATTCGGCTGTAAAAAAACTTGCATATAGATATATGAAAGATCCTATTGTGGTTTCTATAAAGAAAGATAATGTAGCTTTGGATAATATAAAACAAGAAGTTGTTGAAACTACTGATAGATGGAAACAAGATTCTTTGAAAAAAGTTTTAGAATTGGATAATCCTTTTATGGCAGTAATCTTTTGCAGAACCAAAAGAAGAGTTGATAATTTAGAGATGGCTTTGGTACAAAGCGGTTTTAATTGTGAGAAATTACACAGTGATATCCCTCAAAATAAGCGCGAAAGAATTATGAAAAATTTTAGAGATGCAAAAATACAATATTTAATTGCTACAGATGTCGCTTCTAGAGGACTTGACATTACAGGGGTTACACATATTTATAACTACGATGCCCCTGAATCTGTTGAAGCATACATACATAGAATAGGAAGAACAGGAAGAGCAAATGAAAAAGGTTATACATGTATGTTTATAGCAGATAAAAATATGGAAATATTAAAAAAGATTGAAGAACATATGAACATAAAAATTCCAAGAAGATTAATTTAAATAAAAGGAAGTTAACTTTATACTCTAAGGTTACTTCCTTTTTTATATACTATTCTAGTTCCATTTAAAAACTTTTAGCTTATCTATAGTAACCAAAGGTATTATCTTAATATTAAATGTCAATAATCAATGATAATAGGATAATATATTTTTAGTTTGGAGATTTAAGTATGAAAAAAAAAGTTATTATAATAGGATCAGGTGTAGGAGGCTTATCAATAGCAACAAGATTGTTAGAGAAAGGTTTTAATGTTGAGGTATTGGAAAAAAACTTATCTATAGGAGGAAAAACCAATATTTTAAAAAGTGGTGATTTCAAATTTGACTTAACTGCTTCTATACCTATGTTTCATGAGGATTTTATTGATGTTTTTACTTTTTGCAAAAAAGATTATAGAAAATACTTTACCCTTCTTCCACTCGATCCAATATATCGATGTTTTTTTACTGATAATAGTTATTATGACTTCTCAAATAATTTAACTCATTTATCATCAACGATAAACTCAATTACTAAAAATAACATAGAAAATATATCTGGCTATTATGAATTTCTTAATTCCAATTATAAAAAATACTTAATTGCTAATAACAATTTTTTAAATAGAGACTTATTAAAAGGAATAAGTTTATTAAATCCATTAACTATATCTAAAGTGTTCAAATTAAACACCACAACTTCAAGCACTAAAAATTGCAGGAAATATATTTCAAATCATAAACTATTTAATTATCTTATGTTTCAAACTATGTATATAGGTGTATCTCCCTACCATTGCCCAAGTATCTACAACTCGATTCCAGCTGTCAGCCAAATTCAAGGTTTACATTACATTAAAGGTGGTATGTACGCTTATATAAAAGCCTTGGAAAAGTTAATAAAAGAAAAAAAAGGTCACATTAGCACACTTAGAAATGTTGATAAGATCTTATTTCATAATAATAAAGCTGTAGGAGTAATGGTAAATGGTAATCCAATTTATTCTGATATAGTTATATGCAGTAGCGATTATTCTTTTTCAATAAATAATTTAATTAAAGATATAGATATAAAAGGAAAAAAAGAATCAATTAAAGAAATGAATTACTCTTGTTCTATTTTTATTTTATATTTGGCTCTTGATAAAAAATATCCTATTCTTAAAGTAAACAATATATTTATAAATGATAACTTTAAGAAGAATATAGAGGCACCATTTAAAGGATGTATTCCCCGAGAACCATCAATGTATATTTATTGCCCAAGTTCAATTGATTCATCAGTATGTCCTAAAGATTATGAAGAGATTAGCATCCTAGTTAGAGTACCAAACCTTCTTTCAAGAAAAATAAACTGGAATGAAAAGAGCATAAATAATATGAAGCAAACAATTTTAGGTAATCTTAGCTCTATAAAAAGTCTTGAAGATATAAAAAACCATATTATATATGATAATTGCTTAACGCCTATAGACTTACGTGATAAATTTAACACCTTTGGAGGATGTGCCTTTGGACTTAGTCATTCACTTGACCAAAGTGCAATTTTTAGACCTCAATGCACTATCCCTAAAGTTAAAAACCTTTATTTCACCGGTTCTTCTATCCATCCTGGTAATGGAGTATCAATGGTCTTAAAATCTTCAAAAATCTGCTGTGATAAAATATGTAAGGATTTTGGTTTATATAAAAAAAATAAATGCTAAAATAGCATTTATTTTTTATTATATAAGCTTTCAACTTTTGCCCAGTCTATTACATTCCAAATATTCTTTACATATTCTGCCCTAAGATTTTTGTATCTTAAATAATAAGCATGTTCCCATACATCAATATTAAGTATTGGTTTCAATCCTAGTATTAAAGGAGAATCTTGATTTAAAGTATTAATAACTTTCAATTTGCCATGCTTATCTACCACTAACCATCCATATCCTGAACCGAATTGGTTAATAGAAGCCTTGTTTATTTCATCTTTCAAATTCTGTAAGCTACCATAAGTTCTATTTATTTCTTCTCCCAATACACCTTCTGGAATTTCCTTAGGAGTAGGCGATAATATAGAAAAATACAAGCTGTGATTTAATACTCCTCCACCTTGATCTATTACATCATATCTTATTTTTTTTGGTAGTTTATAAATAGATTTCATAATTTCTTCTAAAGATTTGTCCTTTGTATACTTTTCATATCCCTCAAGAACCTTATTTAACTTATTTACATAGTTTTCATAATGCTTAGTATAGTGAATTTCAACAGTTTCAGCATCAATGTATGGTTCTAAAGCATCATATGAATATGGTAATTCTATTTTTTCATATTTATTCATGTTTTAGCCTCTCTTTATTTTTTTATTATGATATGTTTTAACTTATCATAATATGACAAAGGCTATTTGATAGTGTGCATACTAACTATATTACATTTAAAAATCTTTTAAATGTTTCACTAAGGACTGAATAAACTTCTTTTGTACAATAATATTTTGAAAATTCTAAGACAAAATCATAATCTCCTTTTATCATAGGTTCAATTAAACTTCTCACTATATGTAAAGATTTGAATCTTATATCATCTATTTTGCTATTACCGCATATTTTGCTTAATTCAAAAGATAATTCACTTTTTAGTTTATCAGATTTATATCCCTTTTTAGCTAAATCTATACCCTTAGCTAAATACTTATAAACTATATCATTATATCCGTAGGAGGAATATATATCTTCTGATGAAATACTTTTAATACCTAATTGTTTAATATTATATGTTATTTCACTTATATTTAAAAATAATATATCTATATAACCATACTGCATTTTCTTCCCACCCATTTAATTTTAACTTATGTTAATAATTTCTATTATAACCTAAAAACATACATAGTGTATATAACGTTCCATTTTATACTCTTCTTTAATTAACATAGCAAATTGATAAAAATAAATTTAATTAGAATTAATTTGTAATACTGTTAATTAATTATCTGTTTTATAAACAATTTATTTTAAAGTATCCGAAATAATTACAAAATTAATTTCATGATTAAACTAACTGATTTTCTTCAAATGTTCCAATAACTTCAAAACCTAAATTTTTATATAATTTTAATGCATTAAAATTATGAGAAATAACATTTAAAACTATATCTGTTTCATTTAAATCTATACTTTTAATTAGTCTACTTATCACTTTTTTGGCCAAACCTTTATTTCTATAAGCAGGTGCTGTTGCTACATTTCCTATTTGAAGCACTCCAAATTCTGTTCCGTAAGAAAATACTCCAGCAGCAGATATAATCTCATCATTATGAAAAATTCCATAGTAGTATCCTTCTTTTAAATACTTCTCTTCCATCATGTATCCTGGATTACTTGCTTCTAAAAATTTTATTAACTTATTTTTTTCGCTATACTCTATTCGAACAACATTATCTATAGTATTACTTAGATTAATCTTTCTTTTATTCAATTTCATATTATAAAATATAACACTCGAAGTTACCTCTCTAGAATCGCATAAATACTTAACTGATTTAGGATTTAAATGACAATATAAATCCTTTGGTAAAAATTTATCTAAAGTTTTTATCAATAAATTCATATTTTCATCTTCATCACAATATGAACTTCCAACTAATATTGGAAAACCATATTTAAAACTTAAAAAAGCAATTGCCACAATTTTTTCCTTATCATATAATCCGAACATTTGAGTGCAATCCCAAAACTCATCTTCAAGATTACAGCAAAGATACATATAGTTATCTTTATCATTATTTTTTAGAAAACTACGAATCACATCTTTGCTATGTATAATTTTCATATTCACTATATTAACACTTCTTTCATAACTTTTCTACAATAATCATAATAATGAATAAATAGTATATATTAATTAATTATACCTAATTTTCCTTAACTTGTATACATGGTATTTTAACATCCTACTTAAACACATTAAATTAGACATTATATCAATAATTAATTAATAATTAAAAAATGGTACTAATTACTTCAAAAACTTCTATAATATAATAAATTGGCGCTAGATAAATTCTAGTTCCTGAAGCGTTAAATTTCACATTACCGTATCCATTCCTTGAAGCTATAATACCGCATCTAAGTACAAGATAATCTGTGGTTATGATTTTAACTGATATGTCTTTAATTGCTTTTCCACTCTGTTTCTCAATAATGTCCTTTGAAAATTTAAAATTTTCATTTATATTCATAGATTTATTTTCTTTAATAATTCTTTCTTTAGGAATTCCTTGATCTAACAAATACCTTTCCATTGCATCTGCTTCTGAAATATAATCAGCTCTCCTTCTTCCACCTGACAAAATAATATACCCGCCATCTCCTTCTCTATATATACTATTTACTGCTTTATCAAGTCTATCTCTAAGAATTAAACTCATATTTTCTCCATTTTTTAATTCTTCACCTAAAACTAATAAAAACTCCGATTTGGATTTATCTAGTTTAGGACAACCAATTATAAAAGCTTCTAATAAAATAAACAAAAGTAAACCTATACAAAAGATTGTAGAACAATAATTATGGAACTTCTTAAAATATTTTATCTTTTTAAAGTGTTCTTTTAGAAAATGATATAATATTAAAATTGTACCAATCGAAATTGCAACTATGGTATAACTTTTTGACATATTTGCAATTATATTAATGCTAATCACATATATAATTATTATAGTGCCAGTAATAATATCAATACAACTTATCACAAAATTCCCTCCTTAAGTTCAAAGATAGTATTGATATTATAGCACCCTCTACCATATATTTACAACAAAAAAAATAAAGCTTGCATTTAAAAGCAAGCTTCATTAATAAATTCAATTATAAATAAAAACTTATTTAGATCTTTGCATTAGATTAGCTGGATTTCTTGTTTGAATCCAAATGGTTCCTGGACCAACAAACCTGCAAACTAGACCTTCTTTTCCAGCGATAGAATTAAAAATACCACTCATAAGTTCAGTATTATATCTTAAAGTACTATCCCATAAAACTAGATGATTACTATCTACTATATAGTTTTCTCCATAAGCTAATTCCTTTTTATGAATAGCTCCATATGAACTTATAAATAATGTTCCAACACCAGAAGCTTCCATTTGAATAAGCCCTTCACCAGATAGCATACCATTAATACCTCCAGATTTTGTTGAAACATCAATTCCATCTGTTGAAGCTAAGAAACTTGACTTTCCTAACCTATAGGATCTTGTCCCATCAAGTTCAATACCTTCAATATCTCCCAAAAACTGAGGAGCTAATAGTAATTCACCATCATTTTTTGCTAAAAATTGTTGTATAAAAAATGATTCTCCTGAAAACATCCTCCCTAGAGTTCTCTGAATTCCACCAGTTTTTGCTTTGATTTCAAAAGTATCACTCATAGATACCATTGCTCCAGCTTCAACGGTATAACATTCTCCCCTATTTGCATAAATCTTTAAAACCTTATTGGTGTTTCCATATAATAGTTCAAAATTCGCCATAAACATATTTCTCCTTAAATTATTTACTCATCACCAATATAATTCAATATTATTTAATATATTCCTTTATAAAATATCTTAAAAATTCAAGATTGCTTGTTAATTCTGGATGAAATGAAATTGCTAGCATATTTTTTTCACCAACCCCAACAATATTATTATCAACTTCACATAACACCTGAACTCCATCTCCAATCTCTGTTACATAAGGTGCTCTAATAAAAACTAACTCTAAAGGCTTATCTGAAATCGCTTTTATTTGCTTTTTCGTTCTAAAACTATCAATTTGAGTTCCAAAAGCATTCCTTTTTACTTTGATGTTCATTAGTGAAATATATTTTCTATTATCATTTTCTATGTCTTTAGCTAATAAAATCATTCCGGCACAAGTCCCTAATACAGGAAGCCCTTCTTTTATTTTATTTCTTAATGGCTCCATAAGCCCTGTAACATTTAGAAGTTTTCCAATAGTAGTACTTTCCCCTCCTGGCAAAATTAGGCCTTCAATATTTTCTAAATGCCTAGGGTCTTTAACCTCAATAGGATTATGTCCTAATGCTTTAATTTGATTAAGATGTTCAATAACTCCACCCTGAAGAGCTAAAACACCAATATTCATTTTACCAACCTCTCTCTGCATACTTAACAGAAAGTTCAGATGTACTTGTTCCGCTCATGGCTTCACCTAAATCTTCTGATACTTCAGCAAGTTTTTTAGGATCATTATAATATGTTGTAGCAAGCACTATTGCTTTTGCCCTTTTTTCTGGATCTCCTGATTTAAAAATGCCAGAACCTACAAACACCCCTTCACTTCCAAGTTGCATCATTAATGCGGCATCTGCAGGTGTTGCTATTCCCCCTGCAGCAAAGTTAACTACTGGCAGCTTTCCATTTCCCCAAACATATTTAACAAGATCATATGGTGCTCTAATATCTTTTGCAATAGTCATTAATTCTTCTTCAGGAGAATTTTGAACTCTTCTAATTTCATCTATAATTTTTCTTATATGTGTAACTGCATTTACAACATCCCCAGTTCCCGCTTCACCTTTTGTCCTTATCATAGAAGCTCCTTCACCTATTCTTCTAAGAGCTTCACCTAAATTTGTTGCCCCACATACAAATGGTACTCTAATACTTTTCTTTTTAATATGATATTTATCATCAGCTGGTGTAAGCACTTCACTTTCATCAATAAAATCTATATTTAAAGCTTCTAATATTTGTGCCTCAACAAAATGTCCAATTCTAACCTTTGCCATTACAGGAATACTTACTGCCTTTTGTATTTCCTTAATCATCTTAGGATCAGACATTCTTGCGACACCACCTTCTTTTCTTATATCAGATGGTACCCTTTCTAATGCCATAACAGCACAGGCTCCTGCCCTTTCAGCAATTATTGCTTCCTCTTTATTAGTAACATCCATTATTACCCCACCTTTAAGCATTTGTGCAAGGTTTTTGTTTATATTTTCCCTTTCCATATTTATCCCCCTTTTCTTTTTATAAACATTATATTAAAACAGTGCTATCCTTTTTGCAAATGTATCGGTACTTTTCTACAAAAGAGAGTGTACCTACTTATTTTCTATTTATATATGAGCCTTAGAAGACTTATTCTTGAGGAAAATTTTCTACACCTATTTCCTTCATATCACCAGTAGCTACTAAGTGCCTATTTAATGCATGGATGCTATTTATTTTTTATTGATTGTCGCTACTTCGTAGTTGCTTTCTACCAGAAAATTCTTGTAGTTCACTACGTAGAATCGTTGAAGATTACTATTGAAATCAACTCCTTTAGCTGTTAAGAACTCTTTAAACACATTAATGTCACCAACATAGCTTTCTATTGTTTTAGGACTCTTTCCATCCTCGATTAAACTTATCGGAAACATTAACTCTTTTACTATTATTATAATATATATTTATCCTCTATTTTTAATTCAGCTGATTTAGCCATTCTTTACAGATTTTCAATTTGAATGGTATCCTTATTCACATTCTCATAAATCTCTGTTTTCTGATGTGTTACCGTTGCTTTTTAATATAGTTCTTTTGAACGATGTATTGATGAAATCTGTTAACTGCTAAAAAAATAATGAACCAGCCTACTTAACTTCAGCTGATTCATTTCATCTTTTCACTGCATTATTACAATTATGCAGTAATTTATCAATTGGTTTTAATATAATTTATATAGGATATGATTATTAAAATAGTTATGCATTCACTCTTTGCCTAAAACTGTAGCGTCTTTTTAATTCCATATAGCTAACTTATTAAAATATTCATATCTTTCAATACATATCCCATACTTTAAATCTTCGTCAACAAGTATTAAATCCCTATATCCTCCTTTAAATTTAGTAAATTCAGCTATATCAGCTAAATGTTCAAAAAAATCCTCTACTTTTATCTTTATAGCTCCACATTCTCTATCTTCGTAATGAAACAATATTGCATTTTCATTAAAAACCATTTTATATTTTTCTTTTAAACTAGCTACTTTAATTAAATTAGATTCTATATCCTTATCCATCTCTTCTTGGTTTATTAATGTATCAATTTTTTCATAAACTTTTTTTGATATTACTATAGTATCTTCAACTGAAATAAATGACTCTATTTCTAAATTATTTATAATATCAACCAGTTTTTTACATATTCCTTTTCTCTTTGATTTCATTTTAAGTTCTTTTATTTTATTACTTCTGTTCTCTTCATTATTCATATTTTCAACCCTTCTTTTATTTCTTATAACCATTAAAATCTTCTGGATAATGTCCATCATACTGATTATATCTACCCTTTTCAAATGGATTTCCTTTAACATCATCAGCTCCATGAAAATGTGGTCCTCTTCCCATCTTATCCTCAGCATGTTCTATAATATACTTTTTCTTGCCATCAACTGTAAATTCATAAACAGTTCTATTTTCTGAAGTTCCATCATACACGTATTCGTGAGTCTTATACTGTGACGATTTAGGTATGCCAGCATCTTGTTTTGCTTGCCTAAAAGCTTCTCTACGTGACATTTGAGTTACTTCAGCTTGTGTCGCCCCCTTATCTTCAATACCAGTTAACCAACTTCCTTCTCCATCCTGCACAGCCTTCAAGAAATTCTTCTGAATATCATTCTTTCCAATATTCATTCCTGACATTTCTTTAAATGCCTTGCTTGGAAGGTTTATATTTATTCCTTCTACTGCAAGTTTTCTATTAAATGAATTAAGTTTGTTTGCTATACTGCTTAGAGATTTTTCTGCTGTTTGAGCTACTTTTTCCTTTACTGCTGATAACTTATTCTTTAAGGAACTTACTACATTATCTATTTTTCCTAAGATTGCTTTTCCTGCTTTTGTGTTGGAGAATATTTTTCCTAAGATCTTTCCTCCTAGCTCTCCAACTCCTCCTAGCACTCCTGATATTGCTGCTTCTTTCCAGTTTACTTTTTTGTTTGTTATATATTGATTTGCTACATTTCCTGCGAAGGATGCTGTTCCTATAGCTGCTGCTGAACCTAGTAAGGACATTCCTCCTGTTGCCGCAGCTGTTCCTCCTACTATTGCTCCTTCTACTGCCGATCCTAAATAACTCTTCCACCCCTTATTTATCTTTCCATCATCCATTATATCAGATGCTAAATTTACTGCTGCTCCTACAACAGCTCCAATTCCTGCACCTATTGCTACATGAAGAAAATGTCCTGTTGGATCATCATGCCTTATTGGTTCATTTTCGCAATAAGTATACAGATTCAAACTTAGTGGATCTTTAATATCTCCTGTGTAACTATCCTCTTGCAGGAATCTTCCTGTACTTGGATCATACATTCTACACATAATATAATAAGTTTTTGTTTCCTTATCATATTGATAACCTGCATATCTGTATGGGTTGTCTACTTTTTCATTTGACTCTGTTATATTTCCAAAAGCATCATAGTAATAGCTATTTAGTATTGTTCCATCCTCAGCTATTAGCTTTGTAGTATCAGCATGTCCATTGTAGAAATAATAGGCCTTATTATTATCAGTTATTCTTTCCAGTAGATTTATTCCATAGATGTTTCTTGCAATTAATTGTCCATTTCCATCTAATTCTAATACCACTTTATCTGAAGAATATAGATATTTTGCTAAACTATTTCCAACCTGCTTCTGAACTCTTAACCCTTCTCCATTATATAGATTTTTAATTGTTATATTTTCTGGAGTAGTTACTTTTATTAATTGATTTAAACCGTCATATACATTGGTAGTTGTTTGTGATGACTGTAACGTGCCACTATTATAATTATCTACCTTTGAAGTTAATTGATTTCCATTGCTGTCATAAGTGTATATAGTATTTTCAATTGTTACTCCATTTAATGTTGTACTTATACTTAGTAACCTATTTAAAGAGTCGTAAATATAATTTTTAATAGTTGTATTTGAGCCTTCTACAATTGTTTCATCATTTCTATTTCCTGCTGAAGTATAGGTATAAGTTGTAACCTTTCCACTTGGTTCTGTTACTGATTTTAATCTATTTAATTCATCATAAGTGTAAGATGTAATACCTTTCTTATCAGTCTTTGAAAGCATATTTTCACTATTATCATAAGTGTAATCATAGCTTTCTATTATTGTTCCACTAGAATCTTTATTTACAAGTGTTTTTAACATTTTATCTTTATAATATGAATATTGTTCAGTGTAACCATTTGGATATACTACACTATTTAAGCTTCCATTATCATAATAAGTATAGGTAGTTATATCTTTATCTGCCATAACTTTTATGATTCTTCCTGTTTTATCGTATATCTTAATGGTTACATTTCCTTTTGGATCTGTTTCTGATTCTCCAAAATTTCCTGATTCCAATCCATTTATACCTTTAGTTATATCATACTTATAAACAGCTGTTCCTATCTCAGGCACTGACTTTGAAGTAACTCTATTTAATTCGTCATAAGTTCTTTTTGTAGTTCCTGTATTATCTGTTATTGTAATTTGATTTCCATTATTATCATAAGTGTAAGATTTAGCTATATTCCCTATAGTTTCTGATAACTTTCTTCCATGAATATCATAGATATAAGTTGTAACAGTTCCATTTCTATCTACCTTTTTACTCATGGTGCCATTAGCATAATAAGTGTAACTTTCAATCTTTAAAGGATCATAGCTATAGTTTCCGGTGCTCCCTGTTCTTCCACCACTATAAATTTTTCTTGTAACCTTATTGGCCACATTGTATTCATAGGTTGTGGTATTCCCTTGAGCATCAACTTCTGTTAGCATATTTCCATTTAGATCATATGTGTAATTTGTTATTTCACTTTTTGCATTCTTAACAGCTACAAGTCTATTATACTGATCATAGCTATAATAAGTGGTGCTATTATTACCATTAGTTTTCTGATCAACATTACCAACTTCATCATAATGCTGAAGTATAATATGTCCTTCAGGATCTATAGTCTTTATAAGTCTGTTGTTTTTATCATAATAATATAATGTAACATTTTCAAGAGCATCATATGATTTTGACTGTGTTCCATTGCTGTTATACTCTAATTTTTGAATTAATTTATTGTTCTCATCATATTTTTCAACAACTCTATTTAAAGAATCATATACATAGCTTTTTTCACTACCTAACCAACTTATCTCTTTTACTAAATTTCCATCTTTATCATAAATATATCTAGTTGTATGGTTAGCCTTATTTCCACTTGCATCTGTAACATAAGTTGTACTGCTTACTAACTTATTTAATTCATCATAGGTATTTTCAGTAACTGTACCATTTCCATCTGTAACGAATCTTTTATTACCATTCTTATCATAAGCTGCAGTAACTTTAATGGCATCTGACCCATCTACTCTTTCTTCTGTTGAAGATAGTTCTCTTCCAAAACTATCATAAGTATAAATATCTACTACGCCTAAAGAATCTTGCTTTCTTATAACTCTTCCTATTGAATCATATTGATAAATGACATAATACTGTTCTACTGTATTATCACCTGCATAAGTTACTTTCTTTATTTTGCCAAACCCATTGTATTCATAGGTTGTAATAGTTCCATTTCCATCAGTAGCTGTGATTACATCTCCTGTATTATTATAAGTAGCTGAACTTACTGCCACTTCTGCCTCTGTTGAAAGTCTCTTTATTGTAGTTTTAATAATATTACCTGCATCATCATAATAAAGAGTTGTAACCTTTCCTCTTGCATCAGTAGTTGATGTTTTTCTTCCTATACCATCATAAGAATAGCTTTCATTATAAGGAAGTGATCTATCTTTAGAATCAGCATCTAGTTTTGTAATAAGTTTGTTTGCTAGATTATAAGTATAGGTTGTCCCATAACCTGAATTAATCTTCTCACCATATGAACTTCCTGTTCCAGCCTCATAACCTCCTGCATCTAACTCTTTAATAACATTTCCATTGTTATCATACTTTAAAGCTTGAGTTATTATCCTATTCCAAACATTGCTTACCTTATCTAAATACACTAAGACTTTTGTTTTTAGCCTGTCCATAAGATCATAAGTGTATTCAGTTCTATTTAGATTTTCTAAAGCTTTAGCTTCATCATAATTATTAGGTGATACCTCTGCAATCTTTCTTCCTGCTAAATCATAATAATATGCTTTTGTATTTCCTTTACTGTCCACCATCTTTACAAGGAATCCTCTTGCATCATAAACATAATTTTTAGTGTTGCCATTTCCATCTGTCTTGGTTAATGTCTTTCCTTCCCAGTTATAAGTTTGGGATGTAGTTATAGTTACATCCTTACCATACTCATCTTTTCCTTGTTTAGAAGTACATAATAGTCTACCTAATTTATCATAAGTAAAGTTTGTAATTGAGTTATCTGGATAAGTTTCTGATACCTCATTTCCTTCCTTGTCATAGGTATAACTTGTCGCTAATACTAAATTGGTTTTATCATCATAAGCATTGCCATATAAATCTCCTGCAAATATATTAAGTTTCATAGTTGTAGGTTTTCCAAATTCATTATTAGTGTACTCTGTAATTTTATTTACATTGTTATCTACTTTAACAACCTGCATTATAACATTTCCATCTTTATCATATGTATATTCTACTCTTCTACCAGCACTATCACTTTGAATCTTAAGGTTTCCATCATTATAGTACTCATAAATTGTAGTAATGCAATCTTTTGCAATTTTATTATTAAGAACTTTATCTTTTCCAAAGCTTTCTTCTATCTTTCTTCCAGCCTTATCATACTTAACACCAGTATAACTATAATAAATAGTACCATTAATATTCTCATACGGAGCCCAAATAGCTATTAATTTATTTAAACTATCATATTTGTAATAAGTTAAATTGCCATTAGCATCTTTTGAAGAACTTAAAGTTCCATTTGCATTATAAACTTTAGTGATTGTTGTTCCATCTGGATTTTGCACACTAATAACTCTTCCTGCATAATCAACTGTAGTTGTGGTCTTTAATGAATCAACTGCATTAACATACTTTATTTCAGTTTTTGTTGTACTTCCATTTGAAAGTATTCCATAATTGTATCCTAAAATAAGCTGCTCAGAACTATTAGCATCTGCTTTAAAATAAACCTTAGAAACTCTATTGATAACATCATATACATATCTATATATTGCCCCATTAGCTTTAGTCTCAGTTATCTTATTTCCATATATATCGTAAGTATATGATATAGTGTTATTTTCCGCATCTGTCTCTGTTTTTACTTTTCCATTACTATAGTAAGTATATCTTGTCCCATCATTAGCTAAGTAGTTATGATTGTCTAAGTCATCTTGACTTGAATCATAAATATTAGCTGTAACAGTTTTTATTACTCTACCTAATGAATCATATACTGTTCTTGTTACTATGGAATGATTCAAAATAGTCTTTTCTATTTTACCATTGTTATCATAGAAATATTCTGTCACATATCCTTGAGGAGATACAACCTTTGTTTTCCACCCTATTAAGTTATACTCATAAGTTGTAACATTATTTACAGCATCAGTTACAGTAATAACATTTCCATGCTCATCATATGAATATGTTGTTATATTTCCCATTGGGTCAATAACTTGCTTCAAAAGTCCTTTAGCTCTATAACTAAGACTTAGTGCTTCACTATCTGAATAATAGATATACTGTGTTATAGCAAATTTTGTTTGATCTGCTGAATCACTATAAATATCTGTAGAATTTAATGGAATTACTTTCTTAACCATATTTATACCATTGCTGTCATAAACATAGAATGTAACTTTTCCATTCTCATCTATTTCTTTTATTACATTGTTCTTACTGTCATAAACATATTGTTTGTAGCTTCCATCAGGATTAGTTATTTTAGTTATATTTCCAAGAATATCTCTTGTATAGCTAGTTACTCCACCGTTACGATCAGTTACTGATTTTTGTTCTCCATAATTATTTCTTCCTGATGAATCTTTATTATACTCATAAGTAGTTGTTTTCCCTTCTGCATCAACACTACTTATAATATTGTATGAACTATCATAAGTTTGAATAGTTTTTCTTCCATTGGAATCTTTTATTGTTGTTTTAAAATTTATAACATCATAACTATAGGTTAATACATTTCCATATTCATCTATAGTATAATCTACCTTATCTGCATTTAAACCTGGCTTATGATTATATGTTATTGATCTAATTAAACTATTATCATCTGCTCTTATTTCAATTAGAAATCCATTGGAATCATAGCTATATATTGTATACTGTCCCATAGGATCAATTACTTTTATTAACTTTCTATTGTCATATTCGTATTTTACTACTCTTCCTAAACAATCAGTAATTGAGTTTATAAGCCCTAATTCATTGTAAAAAATACTATAACTTCTTCCAGCATCATCAATTATATTAGTTATTTTTCCATTATTATCTACAGTAATTGTTGTCTGATTACCATTCCTATCCTTAATCCATATAAGATGGCCATCTTTATTAAAACCATAAGTATGCTGATCTTTTGTTTTTAGAATATATTCATCACCTTGCTTAATTAAGGTATTCCTACTATCTATTGCCGTAAAAGTACCATCTGAATTAACCACAAAGCTTTGTGTGCTTCCATCTGGTAGTCTTACTAGTTTTGTTTGTATGTTACCACTATAGTCAGTAATATTAGATTCATAGCTAAAGCTCCAGCCTCTACCAAATCCTGAGTTTTCTCTAATATCTCTTGAGTTATAGGTTCTTACGAATTCTGCATCTGCTCCATCATTTCCTACTTTTAAGTCAGTAAAACTTTTCGAAAAATTTCCTGTTGGTCCATAAGTACCGTCTCCTAGATTATCCTCATAATCTGTTAATAAACCGAAATTAGTATCGATTTTATAGTTTTCTATAAGATGTTTCCAATATGTGTTTTTAAATATATAACCTGTGCTTAATGGTTTCGTTGTAATTAAAATATTAAAATTAGACATATTATCCGAAAATTGATCCCATATATTTCTAGGTGGCGAGTCAAATGAAATATATTGTACTGAAGAACCACTTAAAATTACTATATAACCAAAATCTGTACTAAAATTACTTCGTGACCCTAGCTCTTTTTGAGTAAAATTCCCCTTTACTTCAAGTATTCCTTCTGCTAAACGTGCAGTTGAGTCAGCTTTTGATTCCATTGTAAAATCACCAAATACTTGAACATAATCCTTTGCATAAGTCATACGTAATACACCACTTGTACTTACGCCATTAGAAACTTTGTAATTTCCTGTTACTATCAGTAATCCTTCTTTAATGCTAATTTCACCACCTAATTGATTTAAATTACCATCAATCTCCAATCTATATCCATTTAAGTTTATATTAGTTGCATCATCAGTATCTAAATCACCTTCTATCACGGTATCTTTTTTCAAGTCACCAGACATCTTTCTTATAACTATAGTATTGCTATCCAGTGATTCAATGTCTGCTGCATCTATAGCTTTTACAACAAATACATACTTAACAAGCATTTCAACAGAATTTGGGCATGTATAATTAGTTGTATTTGAACTACCAATTTTTATACTATTACAATAAATATCATATCTCCTTACTTCTCCATTATCTTGAGAAGCATTCCAAGTTAATACCAATTTACCATATTCATTAATTGTACCTATCAAATTACTCGGTGCAGTAGGTGGTGTAGTATCTTCACCTGTAGTTGCACTTATTTCATTACTTGCATCTGATAGATTTCCTGCTTGATCTTTTGCTTTAACAATATATTTATATTTTTTATTAGCATCTAACCCCCAATCAGTATATGTTGTTGTATCATACTTTGTTTCCCCTATTTTTATCCCATCTCTATATATCTCATAACCATCTACTGCTACATTATCTATAGAACTTTTCCATGACAAGGTTATTGTTGTTATAGTTTTGTTTTCTATCTTTAAATCCGTTGGGATTGTTGGTGCTTCATTTTCTTGGACATTTACCATTATGCTATAATCTCCAGGAATTTCACTTCCACCTTTAACATATATATAACATATTTGCCCAGCTACTAAATCGTATGTTATTTCAATATCATGTTTTCCGTTACCTGATGGCATTTCACCCACTCCATGACTAGCAGTGCTAAAATTCAAATAATTTATGTATCCTTTACATCTAATTGTATAGGATCCACCTATTGGTGCTACAAAAATAAAAAAATCAGAATCTTCTAAGTAATCTATCTTACCTAACTTTTCACGACCTACTTCTATATTTGTTCCTTGATCAGCATTATCCCCATAATCATCATTTTTTGTATTGATATTTATAGAGTTACTATATTCCGAATAATTTCCACCTTTATCTTTTGCTCTCACTACAAATGTATCATTAGTATTTGGTTTTAGTCCACTGCATATGTAAGTAGTTCCCTTTGTACTACCTACTTTTTCTCCGTTACAATATATATCATAACCATCAATTTCAGCATTATCTGTCGATGCATTCCAGCTTAAACTAACTGTCCAGCCAGTTACTTTTGTTGATTTTAAGTTAGCTGGTACAGAAGGTGGAGTACTATCTTCATCTGCAGTTACACTTATTTCATTACTTGCATCTGATAAATTACCTGCTTGGTCTTTTGCTTTAATAACATATTTGTAGGTTGCATTAGAATTCAAACTTACATCTGTATATGTTGTTGTATCATATTTCGTTTCTCCTATTTTTACTCCATCTCTATAGATTTCATACCCAGCTATAGCTATATTATCTACTGAGCTTGTCCACGACAAAGTTATAGTTGTCATAGATTTGTTTTCAATATTTAAGTTTGTTGGTGCTGTTGGCACTTCATTTTCTTGAACACTTACAATAATGCTATAATTTCTAATACTATAACTTTTTACAGCTATGTAGTAAGTTTTTCCTGCAATCAAATTTTGTCTCATTCCAAAGTTATTACCATTGTTACTAGCTTGCTTAATAAGCTTATTATCCGAATTATAAAGATATCCATAAATATAATATTGAGTTCCTTTAGATATAATTGTATAAGAAGCGCTTATTGGTGCCACAAAAACAAAATAGTCATAATCTTCAGAGTAATTTATTTTCCCTATTTTTTCATATCCTACTTGTATAGTTGTTGCACTATTACTACTATTTCCATAATCATCATCATTTGTAGTGACATTTATAGAATTGCTATTTATAGAATTATTTCCGCCTTTATCTACAGCTTGCACTGTAAATGTATAGGTAGTATTTAGCTTTGGCACACTACATACGTAAGTCGTACTCTTTGCATTCCCCACTTTTTCTCCATTGCAATATATATTGTAACTATCAACTTCTCCATCATCTGTCGATGCATCCCAACTTAAGCTTACTGTCCAGCCTGTTACTTCTGTTGATTTTAAGTTGGTTGGTGCAGTAGGTGGAGTGCTATCTTCATCTGTAATTATGCTTATCTCACTACTTACCTCTGAAAAGTTCCCCGCTTGATCTTTTGCTCTCACTGTATACTTGTATGTTGTATTAGCATTTAACCTTGTATCTGTATATGTTGTTGTCGTATATTTTGTTTCTCCTATTTTTACTCCATCTCTATATATTTCATAACCTGCTATGGATATATTATCTACAGAACTTGTCCACGACAAGGTTACGGTTGTTATAGATTTATTTTCTACTTTTAAATTTTCTGGTGTCGTTGGCACTTCATTTTCCTGAACACTTACTATAATACCATAATTCATAGTATTTATTCTTGAGCTATTTACACCTAAGTAGTACCTTTTTCCTGCAACCAAGTTCTCTATCATTACAAAATTATAATCTGACCCGTAACGAGCGTGTTTAACACGCCTCCTATCTGTATCAAGAAGAACTCCATCTACATACTTATTTCCTGTTGATTTAATTGTGTAAGAACCACTTATTGGTGCTACAAAAGTGAAATAATCATACTCTCCTGAATAATCTATTTTCCCTGACTTTTCATGGCCAATTTCTATATTTGCTGCTTGATTAATATTATCTCCATAATCATCAACTTTTGTAGTAGCATTTATCTCATTACTACTTGCTGAAAAATTCCCACCTTTATCCATAGCTTTTACTGTGAATGTATAAGTTGTACCTGATTTTCCTACGCTACATACATAACTAGTACTCTTTGTATTTCCTACCTTTTCCCCATTACAGTAAATATCATAACTATCTACTTCTCCATCATCTGTTGATGCATCCCAACTTAAACTTACTTTCCATCCAGTTGTTGCTGTTGATTTTAAGTTAGTTGGTGCAGTAGGTGGAGTACTATCTTCATCTGTAGTTACACTTATCTTACTGCTCACATCTGATAAGTTCCCTGCTTGATCTTTTGCTCTCACTGTATACTTGTATGTTGTATTAGCATTTAAACTTGTATCTGTATATGTTGTTGTATCATATTTTGTTTCTCCTATTTTTACTTCATCTCTATATATTTCATAACCAGATATAGCTATGTTATCCACGCAACTTGTCCATGATAAGGTTACAGTTGTTATAGATTTATTTTCTACTTTTATATTTGATGGAATTGTTGGTACTGTATTTTCTTCAACAGTTACTAAAATACCATAACTTCCTGTGCTTGTAATTGGATTCTTTACCGCTAAGTAGTATACCTTTCCTGCAACTAGATTTTGTCCCATCTCAAAGTTGTACTCCCAACCATGGGAAACACTTTTAATAAGAGTTTGTCCTTCATCATACAAATCTCCATCCATATACGTTGTTCCTATTGACTTAATCGTATAATATCCGCTTATTGGTGCTACAAAACTAAAGCAATCATATTCTCCTGAATAATCTATTTTCCCTGACTTTTCATGGCCAATTTCTATGGTTGCTACTTGATTAATATTATCTCCATAATCATCAATCATTGTAGTAACATCTATAGAATTACTATTGCCTGAAGAATTTCCACCTTTATCTATAGCTTTTACCACGAAGGTATAAGTTGTACCTGACTTTGCTACATTACATACATAACTAGTACTCTTTGTATTTCCTACCTTTTCCCCATTACAGTAAATATCATAACTATCTACTCCTCCATCATCTGTTGATGAATCCCAATTTAAACTTACTGTCCATCCAGTTGCTGCTGTTGACTTTAAGTTTGCTGGTGGTGGTGGTGTATCTTCATCATTAGCAATCTTGTTATTAGCATTTGTACTTTTAATCTCTTTATCTTTAGCCACTTCATTAGTTTTATTTACTTGTTTGACTTCACTTTCATTATTTTTCACATTAGATACAGCAGAAGTTTTTATATTATTTATACTTTCCTTCTTACTTATATCACTATCCAATTTCTTACCATTGGAATCTTCCAAGTTTTTCTGACTACTAGCATCATTTCTAACATTTTGATTTGATTTGTTTTTCACTAGAGTCTTTGCAGTTATTTTTTCACTCCACTCACTATTCCCTGCTACATTTTTAGCTCTTACTCTATAATAATGTGTAGATTCTTCTTCTAATTGTGTATTGACATATTTTATACTTATTCCTACATCAACAACTTTTCCATCTACCTCTAAATCATATCCAGTTGCACCTTGAACTGTATCCCACGCTACAACTATACATCCTGATGAAACTGCATTAGCATTTAAGTTTTTAGGTATGTTTGGAATTTCAATTTTAGTAAATCCAATTACAATAGAACTCCAACGCCCTACACTATTCTTATTTTTTGCTCTAACTCTATAAGCATGACTCGTTCCTTGTGTTAAATTTCTTTGAGTATAAGAATTTTCTTTTAGATTACTTATAACCTTCCCATCAACCTCAATATCATATGAATCTACATTCTTTAATGAATCCCAACTTACTGTTATACTATTTTCAGTAGACTTTAAATTAATATTTGATGGTGCTTTAGGTAAACTTGCTTTTTCATTTCTTTTCTCTGGAATTATATTTACTTTATTTTCTTTGAATTCTAGAGGGAACTTTGTGCTTAAACCTGAACTTAATTCACTTACCCCACCATTATTTTTCGCTCTTACAAAATAGGTATGAGTATCGTTAATAGATATATCTTTATGAACAAATTCATTGCTTTTTCCATTATCAATTAGCTTGTTATCAGCTATAACCTCATATCCATCTGCCCCATCTACCGTATCCCAAACTATTGATATGTTATTATTATCAACATACTTTAATCTAAGATTTTGCGGTACTTGTGGTGCGTTAGGAAATGTAATTACCTCATATTCATTTGTCCACTTACTTTCTCCCAAGTCATTTTTCGCTCTCACTCTAAAAGTATGCTTTGAGGCTGGATTAAACCCATCCTTAGTAAAACTTGTTTTACTATCAGAGGACATGGTTTGTCCATCTACCTCAACTTCATAAGAATCAGCCCCCAAAACTTTATTCCATGCCATTTCCACAGTTGTACTAGTGACATTTGTAATTCTAAAATCACTAGGTGTAATGGGAACTATAGATTGAGTTTTTACATTTATTGCAGAGCTCCATTCCCCTATACCATCTTTATCTTTTGCTCTTATTCTATAGACATGAATAGACCCTGGTAAAAGATTATTATGTTCATAGGAAGTTTTGATTCCTACATCAACAACTTTACCATCAGCTTCCAATTCATATCCTAATGTTCCATTTTTCGATTGCCAACTTAAGTTAATCTTTGTGATTGAAGCTTCTGCTTTGAACCCTAATGGTGGAAAAACTTTAGCTACTTCTGCTTTAACTAAAACTGACTGGCAAATAGATAAGAACATACTTAAGGCTATAAAGATTGATAACACAAATCTTTTTTCTCTTTTTCTTATCAAATATTTTCACCCCTTTTTCTAGATAATCACACATTTTAATTACATATTTTCAATTTCCAATAAGATCCTTTGGTTATAAAAAAATATTTATCCAATATGTTTATCTTATATAAAACTTATAACTAAAAATCATTATTATTTTTTAGTTTCTTATTTAATTGTTTAAAGCAATCCTCCTTTAAATGAACTTTTAGTTACAAAATATATTATATATTTACTATATTATTCATGTAAATGTATTTTATTCTATTTCTAATAATATACTCCCTTTATTTTATTTAATATTTCGCATATTTTTATAGATATATTTTATTTATTTAAAGAATTGAAAATAACTATACTCTAAAAGACTGTTGCTGTTATTTAGCCTCTGTTTTTGATCTACATTCAAAAAGATTATTGGCTACGCTTTTAGCAAAACAATGACTATTGACATAAATCCAGTATGGTACAAAGTATATCCGCAATCTCATGGTATCTGAATTTTTTTATACTTTCCTGTATATAAAAAAGACACCTCATTGGTGTCTTACAAATATTAAACCTCTATAAACTTATTTAATTTACTATTATACTCGGCAGAATCAAATCTACTTAAAAAAATATCTTCTAACAAAGGTTCAAAATTTAGAACTTCTTTTATAGATGTTGCTATTAAATTAGATGAATCATCCAAATATTCATATTCTTCATCTCCATAAAATAACTGCCATCCACTATCTTCTTTATTTAAGGGGGTTGTCCTAACAATCCAATTAACTTGTCTATGTTCAATAGCCTTATTGGTTATAATTACACTTTTATTTTCATCTATAATATTTTCTTCTTTTCTTTTAACTGTAGTAATATTATTTACTTCAAAACTTATAATATCACCTTTCTTTAACTTTGTTTTTTGGGATCCATTTCCCTCAAATTCACCTATAAATTTAGTGCCTTTAAATTCAATTATCTCTACCCAAACACGTTCATCCATAAACCTATTATTTAAAGAATTTTCTAATTTATAAACAATCCTAACTAAATCGCCAATTCTTATATTTTTTATTTCTTCTTTGCTTGGCACTAGATAATTTCTTGGATTTTGTTTGTTCATTTTAGTTACATCTATTAAACAAAAGGTATTGTTCATTCTAAACACCTCCTTAGTTTTTCTTGCAATTCTTTATAATATAATTTTATCATTTATTATACTAACATACAAGTTATGTATTTTTGATTTATTTTATACATTTTTTTATGTTATTCCCTTTTTTTTAATAGATTTTTTAGTTAATTTATGTTTATTCTATAGAACTTTTTTCTAATGTAAAGTGCCTTTCACTTATTAAGTGAAAGGCACTTATACTATTTATAATTATTTTGTTATATATAAATACAATAGCTTGATTGTATTTTCCATTCCACTATAATGAGTTCTCTCCATTCCATGAGAAGCATGAACTCCTGGTCCTATAAGAGCACCACGAATGTTATTGCCTCCTTTTAAAGCAGCTCCCACATCTGATCCATACCTTGGATATATATCTACTGCATAATTAAGCTCATTAGCTTTTGCTAAGTTAACTAATTCCGTTACCATGTTATAATCATAAGGTCCATTAGAATCCTTTGCACATATAGAAACATCATATTCAGTACAGCTTAAATCTGAACCAATACATCCCATATCAACAGCTATCATTTCTGTTATTTCTTCTGGAATGTAAGATGCTCCATGTCCTACTTCTTCATATACTGAAATAAATATTTTCAAAGTATACTTAGGCGTAATCTTTTCTCTGTTAAAGAGTTCTAGTAAACCTAACAAGCATGCTACACTACCTTTATCATCAATAAACCTTGATTTCAAAAATCCACTTTCTGTTATAGTTGTTTTAGGATCTATAAAAATAAAGTCTCCCGGACAAATTCCTAACGCTTCAACATCCTTCTTGGATTTAACAACTTCATCGATTCTCACTTCCATATTATCTAAATCTCTATTTTTCGAAGCACTATCATCATAAACATGTGCTGAAGGACTTGTACTTAAAAATGTCCCTGTATATATTTTTCCTTCTCTTGTTCTAATCTTGCAATACTCTGCGTCTAAAGTAGGAACAATTGGACCTCCAAGCAAAGTAAATTTTAACTTTCCTTCTGAAGTTATTGATCTTACCATTGCTCCTAAAGTATCTACATGAGCTGATAAACCTATCACCTCTTCTTGACTTTTTCCAGGTACTGTGATTATTCCACATCCTTTTCTCGTTGTTTCAAATGCATATCCGAAGTTTTCTGCTTTCTTTTTTATCAAATTCATAATATCAAAACAAAAACCAGTTGGACTATCAAATTCTAATATCTCTTTTGCTGTATTTAACACATATTCTCTATTTACATTCATTTTATCACCTCATAATTGTTGTATACTAAATAATATTATCAATATTTTACCACATAAAAAAATAGTTATCCATAATAGAATAAATCTATTATGAATAACTATTAATTATATACTATGCATTTTGACCAGTAATCATTTTACCTAAGTCAGTTCCAAATACAGTCATATCCTCTGGAACCCAAACATCCTTAGCTTTTCCGCCTACATTAAATTTTTGTTTCTTAAATGCAAATGATTTTTCCTTAGTATCACTTGATGGTTGTATTGCATTTAATCCATCAACAAGTTTATTTACGTAAAGATCAAGTAATTTCTTTCTTGCTTCACTTTCATTAGTTAATTGCATAGCTTTTATTTCTGTCATAGCATCATTAAATGCTTTTGTATCTACTGGAGTTATATCTGCATATGTTGTAGCTATCTTTACAGTGGCCTTATCATCAGTTGTTGAACTTGTTTCTATTTTAGGAGCCAATTTTTTAAGAGCACCTAATTCTGCATCAGCAATTTTGTTTAATTGTTCATCGCTAATAGTGAATCCACCTTTAATTATGTTATTTCTTGTAGCATTTTTCATAGATGTTTTTTCCGTTTCTCTTACATTTTCATACTCTGACTTTTCAACACCCATATTTTCAATTTTAGTTGTATCACCTAATACATATAAATCGTAAAAGGCTTCAGCTGTTACCTCTGGTGGATCAACCTTTTGTCCACATCCAGTTAATACTAAACCTGTAGTTAAAACGGCCATGCTTGCCATGGCAATAATTTTCTTTAATCTTCTCATATTATCCCCCTATGGATTTATTTTTTTTACAAGGAAGATTATATCATATAATTTTCAGGTGTTGTTATAATTATGAAAAGTTAGGACTATAGTCCTGTAACAAACAGGAATCAATTACTTTATATTGTTTTTTTCTTTATAAGAATATTATTTACTTAATATATTTGTTAAAATTAATATTTCAAAAATTGATTTATATCTTCTTCTACTATTTTAAGAGAATTCCTCCAAAAATCTTTATCATGTATATCTATTCCAACAACTTTAGTAATATCAGCTATTTTATTTTTCCCTGTTATAGAAAGTAATTTTTCATACTCCTTTGTAAATGAATCACCTTTTTTTAAATACTCAGCATATAAACCTTTTGAAAATAACAAACCAAATGCATAAGGGAAATTATAATAATTATAATCAGCATCATAATAGTGAGGCTTCCAAGCCCACATATATGGATGTAGATATTCAGGGTCTAAGCCATCTCCATATGCCTTTCTTTGCGCATCTAACATAAACATCTTTATCTCATCAACACTTAATGCACTTTCTTTTCTTCTCTCAAATACTGATTTTTCAAATAGAAATCTTGAATATATATCAACAACCACTTGACAAGCATCTGATATTTCAGTTTCCAATATTGCTAGAGCCTCATCCTTATTAGCTTCTTTTAAAGCAGCTTTCTTAATTATTGTTTCGCAAAAATTTGAAGCTGTTTCTGCTATTGGCATTGGATAATCGGAATTTAAAATACTTTCTTCATATAAACACGCTCCATGGAAACCATGCCCAAGTTCATGGGCAAGTGTAACTACATCTCCAAAGTTCCCTCCAAAATTAAGAAGTATTCTACTTTCCTTTATTGAATGAAGTCCTTGGCAAAATGCGCCTCCTACTTTTCCTTCCTTTGGCATAACATCTATCCATGAATTTTCTATAGCCTTCTTAGCAAAATTTGATAAGTTATCACTAAAGGTTTTAAAATTCTTAAAAATAAACTTAGTAGCTTCGTCATAAGTAAACTTCATACTTGCTTTTGATACTGGTGCATACATTTCATAAAATGGCAATCCATTCTTATATCCAAGCATTTCACCTTTTTTTCTTAGATATTTCCTAAATGAAGGTAAGCTCTCTTTAATTGCATCTAACATAGCATTTAAAGATTCTATATCCATCCTTGAATTCTTAAGAGTCATATCTAAAGGATCTTCATATCCTCTAAGTTCTGCTACAGTTATTACTTCACCTTTTATTCCATTTAAAGCTGCTGCAACTCCTTCTTCAACCTTTGAATATGATTTAATTTCTGATTCATAGCCCTTTTTTCTAACTTCTTTATTGTCATCATACGCCATATTTAATACTACAGTTAAAGGCAATTCCTCTATCTTGCCATTTTGTTCTATTTCAACCTTCAAATTTGAAATCAAAGAATCCTTCAGCTTAAGCCAAGCTCTTGAACCTGTATTTCTCATATTTGATATAATAGTTTCTTCTTTATCACTTAATGAGTATTGGCTTTTCTCTACAATCTCTTTTAACATAAATTCATGTTCTTTTAACAACTTTGACTTCTCAATCAATTCATTTAAATTACTTATTTCACTTATCCATTTTTCGATTTTTGTAGAGGCAGATACTATATAAGTTAATCTTTTTTCTAATATTCCTGAATATTTTTTACCATCCTTATCATTTGTATTTACGCTTAAACTTAATTCAATAAATGAGCTAAGTTTACTTTCTAATATTGCAAACTCAGTAAATTTTCTTATATATTCCTCTAAGTAAAAAATATCCTTATTCTTATCCTTAATAACATTTTCTACCCATTCATTTATATCTTCAATTACACACTTAAGCTTATCTAAATCCCTTTGAAATTCCTCACTTGAGAATGATGTATATATTTCTTTTAAACTCCAATTTAATTCCATTTTATCCCTCCCTAATTACATCCATTATATTCTTGATACTAAAAGTAATCAAACTTTTCTTACCTAAGTTTATAAGGTTTTTATAAAAAAATAACTTAATAAAAATAGCTAGCATTTTAAATTGCTAGCTATTTTTATTAAATTTATTCTACTTCAAATGATTCACAATCAGTTTCTCTCACACTTGTTACACTAGATTCATTAGATCCAATTTTAACTTGATCTAAAGTACAATATTCTTGGTGATTATTGTATTTACATTCCTCAACTGAACATTTAATGCTTGAATTCTTATCCATAATCTGTTCCTCCTAAAATTTAATTTACACATCTAGTATGGAATAAATTAAGATTTAATATTCAAAGAAATCTTCCTAAAATAAGAGTAATAATATCTAATTGTACAAGAAATTATATAATTTATCTAACTGTTCTTCTGTAATAAAGCCATCCATTTCACCTTTTCCACCAAGTTTATAGGATTCAAAACACAAAGATTTTTTTGTGGAAATGTAAGGATCAAGAGTTTTATTATAACAGTGAAGAAAAGATGCATATAAAGCCTTTTCTCTTCCATCAGTATTAATTATCTTTCGAGTTTTAACAAAAGGATATTTACCAATAAAATTATCCTTTCTAACATATAGCATAGCTCCACCATCATCTAGACTAACTAATATTATATCATTTCCATAATCATCTGCTATTCTTTTAATTGAACTTTCAATTTCTTCATCTAAACATTTACTACTACTAAAAAGAATATTAGCATTGTGTATAAAACGCTTTCTGCTAAGTTGAACACTTTCTAAATTCTCTACACTAGTAGCTAGAACTTTCTGATAATCGTTTACTATATTAAAAAAATCATTTGATAAATCATCATCACATAAAAATATAATTGAGCATTCATTCATAGCTTTACAGAATATATCATTATCATAGCTATTTTTCTCAAGTTCCTTAAAATCAAAATATCTTTTCTTTTCCTTATATTCATCTACCATAACTATTTCCTGTGCTGTATCTTCTAAAAGTTGATGGACAAAATCAGAGTTTATACCATACTTCCTAAGCTCTTTTAATATAATATCTCCATATAAATCTTTTCCTACTATAGAAATAAGATTTACATCATCTCCTAAAACATTAAGTGCTCTACTAATATTTAATGCTTCTCCTGAAAACGCTTCATTAACTGTACAAGGACAAGAATTAATGAATTCAACATTATCTAATAACTTAGGAATATTAAGAGTAACTTTTTTACTTAACAAGCCTGAGACAAGTATCTTGTTACAACTTTTCATATTAAATTCCCCCTATCTAAAGTAAAAACTATATATCCTCATTTCTATTCAATTTTTTCACATTAGATACCAACTTTCAATTGTAGATACTTACAATTATATACAGCTAGGTTATTTTACACTTTTAACAAAAAATTCTTCAAAACGATACTTTTGACCTGTTGGATTTACCTTTTCCTTTGGAACTTCTTCTACAAACATATCGTAAGGTCTTACATATAGCCCACATTCACCATATAAAGCTTTATACAAAACTAAAGTTTCTCTAGTTTCTGAGTGAACAACAAAATCCACTAGTAAATACAAGTCTCCTTTAAAATGTCTAAATATTTTTCCCTTCAAATTTCTTATATCTCTCATGCTTTCCTCCAAAACTTATTTCATGTACTTTATTGCTTCTCTTCTGCTAGTTGCAGAAATTTTATGTTCTTCCATAAATCTTTTTACCCATTCTTTATCGATTTTGGAATACTCTTTTAATGCCAATCCTATTGCTTTGTCAATAAACAATTCCTTTGTAAATAAATTATGGGTAATTGCTCTACTTAATAAATCTACATCAGTTTCTTCTTTAAACTTCACTTGAAAATTTATTGCTATTCTTTTAAGCCAAATATTTTCACTATCAATCCATACAAGTATTGTATTTCTTACAGTTGATATTCTTAGAAACATATATGCAACTATATAGCTAATTGCATCTACAGTATCCCACCAAGATTTGTTTATAATTAATTTCTCTATTATATAAATATCTTCTTTAATCAATAAATACTTTAATTCATTAATATAGTCTATAGCTAAATAATGATATTCTCTTTCAGGCTTTTCATAGCATTTCCATACAAAAACCCAATCAATTTTATCACTTTTCTTACTTTCCTTTAAAAATTCTTTTGTTAAGTTTATTCTCTTTGGTTTCGGTATTCCTAAAAAGGGAAACTTATTCTTCATGTATGAAGCCATTTTTATAGAAGTATCCTTATCTTTTGCTTTTTCTAGAATTTCAAATATACTGTACCTATCCAAAATAACTTACACCTCATTACTAAATTATTCATATTATGTATATATATTTACTAATTATAGCATTTTAACACAGCAAAGTATATTTTAACATATAAAAAAGAGAAGAATCAATCTTCTCTTTACCAAATTTGTGTTATATTTTAGAATATCAAAATTAAAAAGCTTAACACTCCCGCAATAATTAATTCCATATTTATTGATTCTGTATTTAAAGTAATAATACGATTTTCGTTCCTAGCATTTTGTAATTCATTACTAATATATTGATAATTTAAACCACCAATGCCTCTAAGCGAACCACACAACTCTTCTTCACTAATTGAAGAAAGTACACCTATACCCAATAATATTAATCCTTCAACAAAAAACACATCATTAAATGAATATAACGTTACTTTTGATATTATCATAGCTAGAATAAATGCTCCAAAAGCCCAAACAATGCCGGATAAAATAGAATTAAATACTTTTGACACTTTGTTATTTTTCATTTTTACCGCCTTCTTTATTTTATATTTTGAAATGATATTTCATGGAATATCATTAAACTTAACTGCTTACAATATAAATTATGCGCTCCATTACGAACATTATACACGGTAGGAATAACTTTATAACTTTAGAACTATTTGCTATATATCTGTAAAAAACTTAAACTCTCAACTAAAATGCATTAATATTTTAATATATATTAAAGGTTTTTAATACCAATTAAATAATTAACTTATTGTATAAAATTTTATAACAACTGCTTATCTCGCATTCTTTCTCAATAATATAATTATTTTCTGTTTAATCCTTTATTTAAGCTCATTATAACATCGTTTACATCGTCTCTCAAACAAAGTAAAATTGTCATTTAGCATTTTTTTATTCTCTATATTATATAACAAGGAAAAGGCACTTCATAATTTTGCTAAATTATAATTATAACCTAATAGAATTAGTAACTTAATATTTTCAATACAATTAAATTTAAATTAATATAAAAATACCTAAATACAAATGATCTCTCATTTATATTTAGGTATTTCTTACTATACATTTCTATGTTTCATCTTGCTAAGTGAATACATACAAATTGATCCTATTAATACAACCATGGATACAACAAACCACGCTTTATTTATACTTAAACTAGTTATCATATTCCCCATAATTAGTGGACCTATACTTGTCCCAATTCCAGAAATCATAGGTATTACGGCATTAACTCTTCCCCTATGGGATTCAGGGGTATTATTAGTTAAAAAAGTTCCTGAATTTGTACTTATTAGTATTTCTCCTATAGTCATAATAATTATCATAACTATAAATAAAGGAAAACTCTTTATAATAGAACATGAGCCAAAAGCTACAAAATAAAGTATTCCACCTGTAGCAATTATTTTTATTATATTGTACTTTCTTGTTAAAGCAGTTATGAGTGGAGTTAACACTATTACTACAAATCCATTTATGCTACCTAAAATTCCAAAATATTTAGCTCCACTTCCGTTAAAGAGCTGCTCTAGATGAATTGGTATAGCATATCCCCATTGAGAATAAGCAAAAGAATATGTTAGCATAGCTAAAGCATAATATAATAATATTGGTCTTTTAATCAATACTGAAAGTACTGAGCCTTCTTCTGCTGCCTCTAAACTATTTTCATCTGTATTTTCATTAGATTTGTGATGCTTCCCTTTAATAAATATGCCTATAAGTGCTGCTGAAATCAGTGTTGTAAATCCGTCTCCTATAAATATCAATTCTAAATGCTTCTGAAATAACAATCCTCCAATTGCTGGTCCAACTGAAAATCCTATGTTGAGCCCCATGTATATTAATGAGAAAGATGCTTTTCGATTTTTAAGATTTGTAACATCACCAACAATTGAGTCATAAGCAGGATATGAAATAGAAGAAATAGCTGAAGCTACTATCATTAAAATAGCTAATTCACGACTTGGATTTATCAATCCACATATCATAAACAAAATTCCTGAAAGGCCTTGAAATATCCCTATTACTTTTTTTCCTCCATATTTGTCAACAAGTTTCCCGCCCACAATTACGCAAGGTGCTTGAATAACCATTGCCATGGTTACAAAAAATCCTGATTCATTAACTGACATTCCTATTTTTTGTGTTAATATTAATGACAATAACGGCGATATAAATGCCCCAATACAATTAATTAGTTTACCAAAAAACAATATGTACACAGCTCCAGGCAATCCTAGATAAATTCCTAATCCATTTTTTATTTTATTTCCTATGGTGTTCATTATAGCCCCTTTCTATCACTGATTATAAAAATATTTATATCTTAGCATAAACATTCTGCTAATTATATAATATTTTTGATTATTATGTCAAATTATATATAATAATCAATTTAACAATCATTTCTATTAAAAAAGTTTATTTTTTCTTAATATTTTAAATAACATTTTCTAGATAAGTTATGATAAAATGTTCTTTAAAGATATGAGGTGATAGTATGAATATATTTTATGGTACATATGGCTTTGATTTTTTATCTATTTTTTTACTAATCTTAAGCACTTTTTTCAATTTTGATCGTTACCCTAGAATAGTAAGTGTTCTATTAATTATAATTGTAATCTATAGGGCATTTTCAAAAAATATCTACAAAAGATCTTCAGAACTTTCTAAATTTATCTCAATCATAAATAAAGTTCTAGGAAAATTCGGTAAAGGAATTCCATATAACTTACCTAGAATAGGATTAGAAGGTATACCAGCAGGTTTTGGACAAATTAAATATAATATTAGCCAAAAACGTAAATTTAAAATTGTTAAATGTCCAAATTGCAGTCAGAAATTAAGATTGCCAAGAGGCCAGAAAAAAATAATTGTTACTTGTAAAAAATGTAGTCATGAATTTAAAATGAAAACTTAATAAGAATTTAAAAAATGAGAATTAATATATTTATTAATTCTCATTTTTGACTATAAAAGACTCTCATATTAAAGCTATCTAGTTATTTCAACTAGCCATGTGAAATTCACTTTATGTTCTATTTTAATATTATAATTTAACTTAGCGATGTATTCCTTGAATTCATTAATATTTGTATAATACTTACTATCAATAAAATCCCATAAATCTTGTTTATTCAACTCTTTAAAATGTTGTCTATATTTTTCTTTCTCTTCACTATCAAAAAACATATAATCTATAATAATTATCTTTCCATTTTCTTTAAGATATCTTATCATATTCTTAACTGCTATCTTTTTATCTTCATTATTTAATCCGTGAAGAACATATGTAGAAACAACTATATCTGCAATATTTTCTTTAAATGGCTCATCTAAAAAGCTACCTACCTTGCATTTCATATTTCCATACTTTTCTTGAACTTTTTTTAACATTTCTATATTCTTATCCATTCCTATCACATTATATCTGTCGCTTAACTTACCACATAAGTTTCCAGTGCCACAACCTATATCAAGAATACACTTACAATTATGACTAATTATCCTTCTTCTGGTTTCTTCCAAAATATCATTATAGTTTGAAAAAAGCCCTAACTCATCATTTTGAGGATTATTAACCATATTATCATAACTATCTGCTATGTTAGCCATACTTTTCTTCACCCTCCTTAACTTGGAATAATATCTATAGTATAATATCATATTAAATAAATTAATGAAATGCTCAAATAATCTATGTTATAATATAAAAATATATTTGTATACAAATTAGGAGGAATATCATGGAACTACTTGAAACAGAAAGATTAATTTTGAGACCTTGGAAAGAAAGCGATTATTTGGATTTACATGAATATGCTAAAGATCCTCGTGTTGGCCCTAATGCAGGTTGGCCTGTTCATAAAGATTATGAAGATAGTAAAAAAATCATCAAAATGTTTATAAAAAATGATGATTGCTCAGCTATACTATTAAAAAGTGAAAATAAAGTTATTGGAAGCATTGGTCTCCATAAAAGAACTCCTGATGAAAATATACAACATTTGAAACAAAGAGAAATTGGATATGTCTTAAATCCTAACTACTGGGGTAATGAATATATTCCAGAAGCAGTAAGGTGTCTCATTGATTATGGATTTAAAGAACTAGGTTTAGATCTTATTTGGTGTGGTCATTATGATTTTAATAAAAATTCAAAAAGAGTTGTTGAAAAGTGTGGATTTAATTATAAATTTAACAGAGATACAAAGCTTCAGCTTCTAAATAATAAGATCGTTAATGAATCATATTATAATATAAATAAAGATGAATATTTTTCAAAATAGTACAAAACCTGTGACTGAAAAACAAATCACAGGTTTTATTATTATATCAAATTATTTACCACAACATTTTTTATACTTTTTACCACTACCACAAGGACATGGCTCATTTCTTCCTGGTTCTTTTTCTTTTTTTACAACAGTCTTTCTTCTATCTTCTAATTCCAATGGCGTTGATCCCTTAAGTGTCCATATTGGAGTGCTGTTATAAACCTCAGCAACTGCAGTTACAAGCTCATCAGATTCTTTAGAACCTTCAGTAAATACAACTCCATTATTTTCAAGAAGATTTACAATAGATAATGTCCCTATCTCATTCTTTATATTAAATATAAGTTCTATAATTAAGAAATCTACCTTGCTTTCTTCAACATTATTAGATAATAATAATGCTCTTAATAAATCCATTTCTTTTCCAAATGCAGACTTTAAATCCTCACCTAACGATATAAAATATTCTGCATTATCGTAGTTATAAGGTACATTTTGCCTTGCTCTTAACTCCCCATATACCCCTTCTGGATCTAAGACATATGGATGTATTATTGAGTTTGCCTCAGGAAATGCTTCATAGCTTCTAAAGATGTAATTTAGATAAAAATCTAAATCTTCTTTATTTAGAAAACTACTATTCGATTCTGATATAAGCTTGTACAAATCGCTACCTTCAAGCATTCCATAATGAATCATTAATCCATCGATATATGCAATTCCCTTTGAACGTTGTTTTAAGCTTTCCATATATTCTTCATTTGAAAGAAGTTCTTTTATAGGTTCCTTTACTTCTTTTGCAACAGCTAAATATAATTTGTCTTCAATTGAAAGCTTTGCCATTATTCCAAGTGAACATAACCCTCCAATTAGATTCAATTCTTCAATATTAAATTTATATTCATTAAAATCAACTTTACAAAGCCCTTCTAGAAAAACTATTTCTTTATAAGTTAGGTCTCCTAAAATTGTTGGAATTTCTAACATAATATTATCTGCAATTAAAGATACTAAACCATCTTTACCAAGTTTTGAATATCCTTTAAGTTCTATTCTCTTAGCTATTTCAACTAAAACTTGTTTTGTTTCATTAGATAGTAATGAATTAAGACTTGTATCATTTAACTTTCTTTTTACTTTTGAAAAACTATCTATGTATTCTTTATAAAAGTAGTTTTTTATTTGTTCGTCATAATAATATTTTTTATCTTGCATTAAAATTCTCCTCATCCTATTTACAATAACATAATCATAATTTACGCACAGTAAAGGCGCTATATCTATAGCACCTTAAAAATTGTTTACACACTATATAAGTATGAATTTTTTTCACAAAAAGTCAATGTTAAATTTAGGGAATAAATATTCCTTTAAGTAATAACTATAGAATTTCTAATAATTCATCTAACAACTTTTTCAATTGAATTGCCTTTTCCATAGGTAAATTAACTTTGCAGATTATTTCATTAGGAACTCCAATTACCTCATCCTTTAATTCAAGCCCTTTTTCTGTAAGTTCCGCTATCACTACTCTATCATCATTTACATCTCTATATCTAGTTATTAACCCCATAGACTCTATTTTCTTTAATAGTGGAGTTAAAGTACCAGAATCTAAATGAAGTATCTTTCCTATTTCCTTTACTGTAGCTTTTTCCTTTTCCCATAAAACAAGCATTGCTATGTATTGAGTATATGTAAGATTATACTTATCTAAAATAGGCGTATATTGTTTAATTACCTCTCTAGCTGCAGCGTACAATGGAAAGCATAGCTGATTTTCAATTTTTAAGCAATCATATTTATCCATAAACATCTCCTAAATAAACTAATATAAAATTTAATTTTTTTCAATCAAATTTATTTTACGACTTATATCTTCTTATGTCAATTTTTCATAAAAAAACAGTATGCTGTTAAAGATAATATGCATCTTTAACAGCACACTTTAAGCACCTATGGATTCTTCATATTCATCTACTTCTTCAGAATTAAGAGCATCATTAACTGCTTTATCAACCATTTCACTTACTTCACTTCTAAAGTTTTCTTTTTCTTCTTTCCTTTGAATTTTATCTAATACATCTATACATAGATTATATAATTTAACTTTTTCACGAGAATCTAATACTAAATATATAAATAAAGTTAGCAGTACTGCTGTAACTACTAAAGGAAGAAATACCTTAAAAAAAGATCCTCTAGCAAAAATAACATTAGACAACAAAAACATTACAATTCCCGAAACAACGGCTAATGTAATTCCACTTATCATATCAAATAAGCTTGAACAGTTGCTTTGTATCTTTTGCCTTACATATCTTCTTTCTTTCTTCAAATCTGAACTTGTAAATTCTTTTTCTGTGTATTTCTCAGTAATATATTTTACCGCTTCACTCCTATCATATACCTTTCTAGTTAATTCATTAATTATAGTGTCTGTATACAATAATTCATTCTTCACCTATATCTCCCCCTAAATTCCTCTCCTTTTATTTTAAACCAGTTTCTTGCAATGGACAAGTTTTATTTGAAACAATTGCTAAAATATAATGAATTCTATACGCAAAATTAGGACAATGGAATTTTTCATCCTTTTATAAATTTATCTATATCACATCTCACTAACCCTTTTATTAATTCTTCCATATCCAAGCCTCTCATTTTTGCATACTTTTCAAATAAGAGTTTTTCATTTCCATTGATTTTTATTTCTATCTTATCATCTAAAATTCTTTTTTTTCTTATATTTCTTAGTAATTCTCCTACAGAATTTAAACTCATAGTTCATCCACCCTTTTCATCTACATATAATTAATTCTGTTAATAATATATTCAACGGATATGAAACTATTCTAATTTTTATTTACTATCTTCAGAATATCTAATTTCCTTAATAAATATGACTTTTTTATACAAAAAAGATAGTGAAAATAAATTTTCACTATCTTAGTCTTGTACGGACACCTTCTAAAACATTATTATTAAGTTTAAACTTAACAATTGCTTGTTTGGTTTTGTAACCATTTGCTTCATTTCCTTTATAAGCCGTTATTTTTAAACAATATATTTTTTCAGGTAAATAAAGAGGAACCTTAAAATCCTTATCCCTCCTCTTAGTAATGGCTGCAGGAATTGGTTCTTTTATGTCTTCTAGTTTTTCACCTACCAGAGAAGCACAATCATTCATTTTGGGAGGAAAATTAACTTCAAGAATTGTAGGCCCTCCTGATGTATTTATTGTAATTCGCCCTTCTTCACCTGATTTAATAAATGGGATTTCTCCACTTTCACCTTCAGTTGCATATTTCATTTCATCTGCTTTATCAATAAACTTTTCATTTCCTTCTCTATATCTATAAGGAACAAGGTTAGCTTTTAACGTAAACAAATCGAAATCTTCCACCTTAATTTGCCCTATATTCCCAACATTATCATAAGCAAATACTTTAACCTTTATGGCATCATGAAGATAATATTTTGATGCATCTATATCTATTGAATAAGTGCCATCTAAATTTTTGTTCAAAACATGCTCTTGTTCAACACCATTTATCTTTTCTGATTCTTCATTATAATCATCTACTAAAAAAAGCCTAGCAGTAATTTTATTTACCCCTGACCCATCAACATATGTATTATCACTATTTTTAACACCACTGCATTTATCAGATACGTTTTTTACATTGATGTTCATTTTCAAAGTTGATTGATCTAAATTTATTTTTGTCTCTCCAGTTGGTGCAGTTCCATCAAACTTTATATAAATACCACTATCCTTTATTTTATCTTTTGCATAAATGACTTGTGATTTTTCAGTATTATAATCATAAATAAATCTATCATATATATATTTTGTCTTTGAATACAATTTAAACGAGCGTCCATCTTGAGAATTTTTACGTAAATCTTTTGCTTCTTTAAATTTTTCTTGTGATTCTGCCCAAGCATCTTTAGCACTTATAAAACGTGTATTAGCATCTGATTCCTCTTCTTTTGCTACATCTAAGGCATATTCTGCACTATCTTTATCATATAATGAATTTTCATCATTTTGAGCATTATCATAATTAGTTTTTTCTTCTAATAGTTTGCTATCAGCATTTTTTTTATTCTCATCAGCATACTTTTTTTTAGCTTCTGCATAATTATTGTCTGATTTCGCAGTTTCATAATTATCATCTTGTGGATCTGTAGTCAACCAATGTATACCCATTAAGTAATTGAATTTAGGTTCAGAACTTACTTTGGATGTATTCTTATTAAATAAGTTATTAGCTTCTTCTAGAGACATTGTATTCGTAATAGCTTTATCTACAGGAAAATCCCTTAATTTTTCATATATATTACCACCAGAATTTGGTGCATAATCTGATTTTATAAATCCGTTATATTCATAATTCTCATCTACTTCTTTATCTTCATGATCCTCCGCTATTAATGAAGTACTATTTTCATCCATCTTATGTACTATATTATTTTTTTCATCATTAACATTTTCTTCTTTCATTACTAGTGATGTTTCTGTAGGATATAAGCCTACGTCTCCTCTTAACCTTCCTTCAGTATATACTGCAAAAGGAGAACCGCTTTTTACCCAATATACATTTGATCCATCATTATAGTCATATTTACATACTTTTAATGTACCATCTTCAGGAGTAGGATCAACTTTTTCAACTGTCATTATTTTGCTTCGTGTTTCATTATCAAGTAAATCTTGAGATACAAATTGAACATTTAATTTTCCATAATAGTCTTTAAATGATGTTTTTTCAAAATTAACGTCGAAACATATATTATTATTATTACTATTTTCTTCATAGTATGTTTCATAATCATATATTTGCAGACCTTCACCTATACTATTCCCATTACTATCTGTTTTGTATATTATTATGTATTGCCCTTGATTTTCTTTTAAGCCTACACCAGCTATTGTATTATTTTCGCATCTCATATCTCTAAGGTTAGGAATTTTTACTTTTATTCCATCTATTACTTTATCAGGCGCTAGAACTACTTTGTTTGTATCATAGGCTTCATGATTTTCTATTATAGGATTTCCATCCCATATAGGGCCTTGATCATCAACTTTTAATGTATTAAATCTTTCTTCAGAATCGTCAGAAGTTCCAAATCCTAGCATCCATCCTCTATTTGCAATAGTAATACAACTTTTCCCTTCTGGATTTTCAGTTACCCATCTTCCCCACTTGTTAGCCGCTTCACTTCCCATGCTATAATCATATCCATCCTTAGTATCTACACACATTTGAGCTTCTGTTCCTTCACGCCAAATACCATCAACATTTTTCTTATGATCTCCCGAAATACCGGTAAACTGTTTCAGCACTTCATTTTCATTAGTTATACTAACCCCTCCATATGGACTACTTGTATTCATATATCCATATCCTTGAAAATTAGTCAATTGTCCTCTATCTGCATCAAAGGCATAATTAACTCTATTTCCAAACACAGTAATTGCGGCAGTTCTAATTCCACCATTATTACTTGCAGCTTGTCCATATTCATCTGGATACTTGTCAATAAAATTTGCTTTAAAGTCAACAGTTCCTGAAGTGGCCCAAATGACATCACCATATTCATCACTATATGTACGTTGCCTTGGACTTTGTGTAAAGTTTATATATTGGCTTCCTGGCGCTGCAATTGGTTTTTCTCTTTTATAAAATTGAACTGCTTCTGATCTATATTGATGTCTATGACCACCTATCACCCACAGGTTTCCTTCATTTCCTCCGTCTTTTTTAGAAGCTCCATAATATCTTAACCCAAAACGAAAATCATCTTGATTAAGATAATTTCCAGTATATGAGCTCCAAAAATTTAAATAATTGCTTGTCATTCCTTCATTTGCCCACTGAGCATGGGCTTTTTCCCATCCATCTTTATATCCTATAGATTCTTCCCAATGATTATATCTACTTAAAATGTCTGGTGGACGATTTGCATTATACTCTTCAAAGTTACCATCATTGTTAACTGTTTGATATTTACCATTGATAACATTATATCCCCATGAACATAATCCCCAATCGTATTCATAATTACCATCTCCAAATTTAGCTCCATCCATATACATGCCAGCTTCATATGACTTTACAACTTGAATATTTAAGAAGAAAATAAATCCAATACAAAATAATAATGTCTTTATAAATCCCTTTTTTATATTACCACTTCCTTATAAAATGCTATTAAACATAGTGACATAAAAGACGATACTCTGTTACTATAACATTTCCTTTTCCATCATGAGCTGCTATTTGATAAAAAAAGTGTCCAACTAATCTTCTATTATCTTCAATGGTAAAATCTTTAAAATCCCTACTATAATAATAGTCTGGAACGTTCTCTTTATAAGGAACTGATATGGTTTCAGTTTCTATTCCACTTATTTCAATCTTTCCACCATAACAAGGATATTTTCCATAGATATAATCAATACTAGTTTTAGATATAGCGTATTCTTTTATAGCCGCGAAAAGTTTTTTCTCAACTTCCACTAGTCCTTTTCTACCTCCCTCATTTAATATTCTAGTTATTTCCCAGTCTATCCCTGCAGGCTTAATAACTTTTGGAGTCGAATTATTAGGCTGAGTTGGTTGTGGTTGCTGCGCTTGTTTTGGTGATTGTTGCGGTTGTTTTGACGGCTGTTGTGCTTGTTTTGCTGGCTGCTGTGCTTGTACTGAATCTTCTGTTTTATCGTTTTTTTGTTCAGTAGATTCAGCTTGAACTGGTTGTTTTTCTTCTGGTTTAATTTCTTCTACTTTATTAGCTGAAGTTTCTTGATTTTGTTCAGTAACTTCTTCTTCGTAGCTTTCTTCAGCAACTTCATTTTGATTTGAATATGTAGATTTCTCCTTATTTTGCTGGCTATTTTTGTATGCAATTACACCAGCTGTAGTTGTTCCTCCTGCTATACCAACAACAACTACTCCTGTAACTACCTTAGTCATGGTAGTTTTTGTAGCTACTGCTAACCACTTACTTAATATTACTTTTAAATTATTCATCATTATTCCCCCTAAATCTAGTTATTTTTATCGTTGCACGAATAATTACCATTAACATTTTAACTACATATGATTTATTTGTCAAATATGTAATACACGTATATGTAATACCACTTGTTTCTACATTATATTACATTATATACCATATGTGACACTTTATACTGTTAATATATATAAGTAAGGTTTATTAGTCTACATAGAAGATATATGTTCCTCGATTTAATATACAAAGTTCATTAATCCTTATGCTATTTTTTTCTATCTTTTTTTAAATCCATCGCTTCAAGATATAACCATTCCAAGGGATTACATTTTCCTTTGTCAAATGTCTACTTAAACAAGTAAAATCAATGCTTTTTTATAACATAAGAAACCCGTCTCAATTACTACTATTTATAATTGAGACGGGCTTGCCCATACATTCCAGACAATTTTCTATATTTTCTTCGCCTATATTATATGCTTCCATTGCTTCATTATATAATGTGACTGTAACATATCTTTCTATCCATTTAATGCTTTTATATCTTTTATCCTAGATATATTATTGTTCATAATTCTATTAACTTTTAGTGAGTATTTATTAGGAAGAAAATCCTTTATCAGATGCTTACCCTTAAAGAACTGCTGAAAAGATTCTAATTACCTATAAATTTCTATTAAATCAGCGTCTTTAGCCTTTATTCAACACTTTTAAAATTTAATACCACTCTTGTTCACAGTCCTTTAAAACCTCTGTTGCACTCTGTGAAAGGTATTAACACCAAATCAAAGTTTGGGTTCTCTATTTTTCTGATGTATTATCATTGCTTTCTAATATCACTAGCAGCCTGCATAAAAACCTTAAAATCAATTAGAATATTATTTGACACGATTCCACTCCTTATTCTTAATAAATTTATATAAGCAATAACAAAAGATATGTTGCTATTGCAATACTTGGACAAAATGCTTTTCTATAATTTATATCTACTTTTTTTATTAGTAAAAGATAAATACTAACTATTCCTGAAATTCCAAAAGAAAATATTAGTACTATTCCTGGCAGTATAGCTACCTTATTTAAAATTAAAAATACTGATGACAATACTTCAATGTCACCCGCTCCTACATAATTAAGCTTTGAAAAAACAATAACCACTCCAATTGTTATAAGGGACCCTAGTATCTCTTTATATGTTATATTCCCAATTACTAAATTCATTATAGAAGTAATCACTGAAACCCCCAATAATGGAATTGACATAATTTCATATACATATTTTGTTTCATAATCCACATATCCTATTATCACCAAAAAAACAATCAAAGTAGAGTATATTAAAAATTCAAATCCCATTCCTTCTTTTATGTAAAGAAGTAGTATAAGTGCACCACTTATACTACTAAGAAATATTTTATTAGTTATTTTATTTCTAATTGTTTGGTTATCATTTTTATTTATATACTTTATGCTAAATGTGCATAAATACATAGTTAAAAATGATATAAAATAAACCGCTATCAAAATGATAATATTCTTAACCATAGCTAATTTTTATTCCTCCAAAACCTTTATTAAACTCCACGATCCAAGTGACACACTGTTTTGAACTTCTTCTGCATCTTTTCTACTTAAAGTAAAGGTAATGGTCAATGCTAGCTTTGTTTTATCATCTTTACTAATTAAATTTCCGTCGGATCCATATACTTTAGAAATATATAAATTCTTTATTTTAGTTTCAGTAATGGTACTATTACTTTTTTTATTAGTAGCTATTAAATCTACCTTATCCCCTTCTCTTAATTTTCCTCCAACTGCAGCCGCAGAACTAGGAGCGGTTACTGTTATTTCTCTTTTTTCATCAATATTTTTCAAATCATTATCTAGACTTTCAACCTTATCTGCTGCAATTATTTCATTTTTGTACATATCTTGTTTTATATAAAAGTTATATAAATCTTCCTTATTTTTTATGTAATAAGGTGTTACTTGATCTGATCTTCTTTTTTCTAACTTAAATAACTGATCAAAATTATCTTCAGTAATTACATAACCTTTATCCAACTTGTCCTTGTTTACCACATAAACAGAAGTAGTCCCTTCTGGATTAAATATCTTTTGTTCTATATATAAAATGAATAAAAAAGACACTACTGTAATAACCAGGGATATAACAAAAGCTGTAATTTTATTCTTCAATAAACTCATCCTTTCTATTCTTTTAAAATATCAGACTCTTCTTCAACAGTGACATAATTTTTACTTTTAAAAATAGGATTAATAGTAAAACCTATCTTTGCATAAATAGTAGTATGTTCCACAGTATTTCCTTTAGGAGTTATTACAGTTCCCTTTGCTTTTCTCTCCTGTTCTTTATCCCAAACACCTATCATTTCTTTTTTCTCTGAGTTAAATTTTTCTTCATACTTAAATATTTCGATACCATTTTCGTACACATTATAAATTATGAAAGACTCTATATTAACTCTACTTTTTATAAAATTATAGTTTTCACTTTTGGGCTTAAAGTCTTCCTTAAGATTTAAATTTTCTTGTAAATAAATTTGGAATGTTTTTAGTGCTGTTTCCTTATCAGTTATTACTAATAATTTTAAATCATTACTTCTTGCTAGCAAATCAAAATTAATATCTTTATAAACAGCTAGTTCGCTAGAAATAACATCATCGCTAGTCATTTCAGCTTCTGTTTTTACTATACTAATACTAGTTAGATAAGCAATGAGTATAAGTATAAAAACAATTCCATATATTAAAGTTGATTCAACAATTATACTTCCTCTATTTTTTTTCATATGTATTAATACCTTGCAGTAGATGATTTTGTTACTTCAACATCTTCATCACTCTCTTCAGTATCAAGAGAAAAATCTAAGAAATTTATTTTTTTCATCTTTAAAGTACATTTTATTTTAATGGCTATATCTTCACCATACAGTACCTTATTTTCATTTCCCATTATAGATTTACTACTATCTTTACTATAACAATCAACTTCAACTGTATTTGAACTTATATTTCCGTCGCTTTCAAGTTTTGTCTTAATATCATTTATATCTGATTCTTCCAAATATCCATTTCTCTCCATTTTCAATACATATTTTCTAGCTGTTTGATTTATATTGTTATATGTAATGGTAATTGATAAAATCTGTATGGCATAAAGTAATATAGCAAAGGAAAATATTATGCATATCATTTGTACAAAAAACTGTTGAACCTCACCTTTTCTTTTCTTCATATAAATCACCTATTATTGTTACTTTATGTAATTAAGTTTGTTACTCAAATTTTAACTTATGTTAACAATATTTCTATTTACTAATTAATATTTATTTAATTTTGTAATATACATATATTCATGACTTTGATCATTTGACAAGAAGCTACGCTTTACATTATTAAATACACTAGTTTGCATTAGTAAATACTTGATTAACCTTGGTTGTTAATGAATCAACAGCACTCCCAATAGCTGCTGAAATTTTATCTCTATAAACAAAACATAAAACTACCCCTACTGCTATAAGTACTAAACTTATAACTAATTTATCATCTCCAATTTTTTTTCTTAAAGTTGTTACCTTATTTTTACCTTTATTTTTTATATTCATTATATTCATTTAAAATATTCTCCTTCTAAAAAATTTGACTCCAGTTCTTTGAAACTTCTATAAATAACCCAAACATTATTACCATTATTATTCCAAAATACATTAATAACTGAATTATGTCCTTACTTATTTTTATTTTATTTGTTTGCTCTTGTATTAATATGATATTTGTATCTTTCTGAGAATTGGACAAATCTTCTAATGCCTGCTGTATTCTCCCTGTTCTAAGTGATTGCTTTATAGTTAAAATAAAAGCATCAATTTCAACAGAGTTAAAACTTTCACCAAATTTATCCAAAGCTGATGCCACGTCTTTCTTTAAATTTATTTCTGCACAAAGTTCTGCAAGTGCTGTTTTAAGCCTTTTATTTTTCACCATAAGATAACATTCTGTTAAAGCCAAACCTATAAATACTCCTGCAGCTGTTTGTATACTTAAAAAATCATAAACATCTACAATTTGAATTTTTATTTTATTCATATCTTGTTTATTACTTATATAAATTACACCGTCTATTATGAAAAAACCTAATATACTAATAAGAATTGCTAATATAATTTCTTCTGAAAAAACAACAAAACAAATTATTGAACATAAGAATTTACAAATAATAAATCCTCCTGGTGAAACTTTTAGTGGATTTCCATTTTTCTTTAAATATATAAATATTCTTTCATAAGAAAAATATCCTGTTTCCCTTTTTCTTAATAAGTTATTTATTTTATCAAAGCTTTCAACCTTCTTATTTTTGTTCTTTTTTCTTTTTCTCTTTTTCTCTTTTTGTATTAAAATAGCTATATAATAGCTACCTCCAAAAATAGCAAGTAATATAAGTAAATACAGCAAAATAACGATCTTACCTATATATATCATCTACCTTTCTTTGCCATACTAAAATATTTTAGTAATTTATTCTATCTAAGGTTATAAATTTATAAATAGCATAAAGTACCACACAAATATTGTATCCTAAGATCATATTACCAACTAATGTGGTTTTAAGAAGATAAAACAAGTTATCAGTAAAACCTCCAACTAGTTTAAATAGAAGCAAGCCTACAATAACCACACTTATTATAGCTAACCTACCTTCTCTTACTTCTTTTTTTCTTCTTTCCTTCTCAACAAAATAATTTTTCATTATCACTCTTGATTTATTTAATATTTCTCTATAATTAGCTTCATATTTACTACAAACAGCTAAGTTTTTAAGCAACTGCTTGAACCTCTGACTTTCAATTTTACCTTCGAAGTTCCTAAATGCTAAATCTATAGGTATACCTTTTTTACATTCAAATATAAACTGCCTACTAAACTCTTTTAAAGGTTCGTTTATATAAGGTAAGGCTTTCTCCATTATTTGCACAATATCAGAATTTGATGCTGCAAGATTTTCTAAAGTGTTTATATAAAGCAAAACCTGATCGTCGATTTTATCGTAAGTTACTTTACTTAAACTTCTTAAAGCTAGAACTACAAACATAATTACTGTAAAAAATACTGGTATCGAAAATACAACGAGTCCAAATACTTTTTGAGCAATAAATGCACTTATTAAAGCTATACATAAAGTTATACCTATTAATATTTCACTTGTCATAAAAGGCAACAGTATCTTTATTCTTGCATTTTCTATAAGAGAATCTATTTTTTCTAAAAAGGTTTTATTCTCTTTTTCTCCTTCTAAAAGCAAAATTACTTCTCTATTCTTTCTTCTATCATCATATTTATCTTGTACATTACTCCATAGGCTTTTAATATATCCTCTCCTATGAATTTCTCTAACAATATCAAACATCATGTACATAAGGATAAGTATAACTATCACTAGTAATAATTTACCTAAATATAAAATAATCAATTTTAAACACCATCTTACTATGAATTTGTTTCTTCTCTAAATTCACTATATACTTTTTTATTAATTATCTTTTCACAACTGTCATTTATCCTTTCGAACTGTCCAGTATATCTTCCATATTCTTGTGAAATTTTATATTCAAATACTCGATTAAATTCTAAATCTTGCTTTTCATAGTTAAATCCAGCTATCTCAGATATTTGCATAATTCTAAAATCCTTCATGAATATCATAATATCAATATTACTAAGCATTTCTAGTAGTTCACCCTTTTTCATATCACTGACATACTTCATATAGTGAACTATTTTATTAACAGCTTCTTCTGCACTACTTCCATGAACACTGGCTATCCCAGAATGCCCAGTATAAATAGCATTTGCCATATCATAGGCTTCTCCACCTTTTATTTCTCCTATTACAAAATAGTCTAGATCCATTAGAAGTCCATTTATAGATAAATCTCTCAAGGTATATTCTATTTTTCCATCACCTTTTGCGAACTTAACCTTTTGAAATATAGCATCAGGATGTTTATTGGTAAATAATTCTTCAGCCTCTTGAATTACTAAACATGATTTATCATATGGAATTTCATCTATTAACGCATTAATTAAAGTCGTCTTTCCACTTGCACCTTTTCCTGTACAAAATATAGAAAGACCACTTTTAACAGCTTCTTCTAAATAATTTTTTATTTCATAATTAAACATATCTAATTCTTTTAGATTCGATAAGTTGTATTTATTTTTGGGTATCTTTCTTATTATTAAGCATGGTAATCCATTTGAATTAACGAAATCTGAGGAAATGTTTATTCTTAGAATAAAGTCTTTAGAACTTGTCTTATCTGTGAATTTTTGTATTGCATTTATTTCACTCAATATAGAATTGTTTTTTATAGCTATGTAATTTATATATCTTTTAAAACTTTCTTCATCCGTAAATCTTACTTTAGCTTTTTTTCTTCTTCCTTTAACTTTAATTCTAATATTATCAAAGCTTACTGTTTTTATATCAGATATATCTGGATCATCAATTAGCTCTTGTAATATACCATATCCCCATACATACTTAGCAAATTGTTTAATTAATTCTACAGATTGCCTTTGATCTAATATTATGCCTTGCATTTTTACAAAACTTAATATTTCTTTAGTTAATTCTTCTTTTGATTTAATTCCTCTTTCAACTGCATTTATTAAATGAGGTCTATTTACTATAAATTCACCTAAAATAATATTAATTATTTCATCGTAATTTATCTTTTTCACTTTTTTTATTGTTTCTTCATTTTTTAATTCTCTATATTCTACATCATTACTTCTTCGTTTATTTAACGATAATAGTCCCACAACTTTACCTCTTACTCTTATTAAATTTAAATTTTACTCCCTACTAATTAAGTAGGGAGCTTGTACAACTATCTTTTTAATTTACTAGCGATTTGCTTATCAACATCTTCCATTGTTTTAGCAACTCCATCTAATTGTTTTGAAATATCTTGAAGTACTTGTACAAATTCTTTTAATGATGGTTGTAAACTTTTGTACTTTTCAAAGAATGAATTATGTGCAGCACCTTCCCAAGCATTACTCATTTTATTAACTTCTGAAGTTAATTTGTTTAAAAGTTGCTGTGTAGATTGTGACCCATTCTTAAATTGTCCTGATGATCTTCTTAGTTCTTCTGGCGTTACTCTAATCTTTCCTGCCATGTGTATCCCTCCTATTTTTCATCGTTAAGCTTATTTACCTTTTGTTCATAATATATCATATTCTAGATTATTATTCCACAAACGATCCTATTTATAATACTATAAATGTAGATAAATATCAATAATTGTTTTTAGTTGTCAACTTTTGGCACCTTAATTCTGTAATACTTATCTTTATCTATTAAATATCCATCACCAATAAATATTGGTTTTTCTTTATTGGAATAACTTACTCGAACATTAAAATAATCCTGTTCTTCTATACCAGTTAACGCTATACCTTGATTACTTTTCTTTACATTATTCATAAATCCATGATTATATGATTGATCATTAAATTTTTCTTCTTCTCCAGCTGCAATTATTGTAAATCCATATCCACTCTTTCGCTCAGAAATTAAATTAAATAATTCTAAGGCATCATATTCATCTTGAATATTATTTAAAAATTCATCAATATTATCTATAAGCAATATTTTTCTTGAATATTGGTTTAAAAGATCAACTTCTTTAATTTTCCCTTTACTTGACACCAACTTATCATTGATATCATCTTTTCTTTCATAAATCTCATCTTTTAACGATATTAAGTTTTCTACAATTTCACTTCTATCATTGCTGTAGAATTCTACCTTAACTTCTTCATCTACTCCACACAATCCGTAGGTCTCAGAATCATACACATATATTTCATAATTATCTTCATCACACATTTTATCTATGCTATATGCTATTGATTTAATTAAATTGCTCTTACCCACACCTGAATTACCTATAATAGGAATAAAATTCTTTTCCTTTAAATTAATTGATACATATTCAAATTCATTTTCATCCAGTCCAATAAATAAATTACTTAAACTGAATTTACTATCCACATTCACTAAGAAGTCTTTTATAGGTAATATTTCTGAAATCATAGGAATTGGTGTGGCATTCTTTCCATCCCATAATGAACGTAATTTTTCTATTAAGCTTTTAATGTTATTAGCTCTTTCTCCCTCTGTATTACCTTGTATAGGTAAGGCAGTTTGGAATTCACAAATTTGATCTTGTTTTATTAATCCACGACCTTCATTTTTTGCAGGTTCCATGAAAACTCTTCCAAGTATAGTACTATACTCACTATCATCCACGCAATTTAAAGCAATGTTTATCTTAAAGTTCGAACTAATTTTATATCTTATATCTGATGAATTTGACCCTGTTAATACTAAAGTAATTCCTAAATTTGCACCATCTCTAGAGAATTTAGTAATATCATCTTCGTAATCCTCATATAACTCAGAAAAAGCTGCGAAATTGTCTATTATCACCAAAATATGTGGAAGTATATTTCCGGTTACTTCCCTGTATGAAAGTACATTACTTACCCCACATTCAGAAAGTAGATTTTTTCTTCTTGCTATTTCCTTATGTATAAACTTGATGAAATTCTTCAATAATTCATCATCATCTGCGGTAACAACACCACCAACTTGAGGTGCATTTTCATACATTTTTAATATTCTAGATCCAAAATCTAACATATAAATATTAACTAAATCTGGTGTATAGTTTTGAATTATAGAAGTTACTAAAGTTTGTATAAGTGTTGTTTTACCAACACCAGGAGATCCAATAATAAGCATATTTCCATCTTGGCTCAAGTTAGTGCATAAAGTATTTTGAATTTGCTTTTCTGGATTATCTAATATACCAACCGCTGGATTTATCTCTTTCTTAGTTTTTCTCCAATTATCTTCATCAAAACTTCCTATTATATCATTTAAATATACTTCTTCTTTTAAAGCTTCAAGCCATGGACCTTGCAATCTTTCAATTCCATTTTCTGAAGCAACTTTATTGATTCTATCAATAACAGCATCAAGTTGTGTTTTACTCTCTTTATTGTTTTTCTCTTCCTTAGTAGAGTATATCTCTCTTCTGCTACCATCTATAAGTACTTCTGAAATTTCTATTTCTTTTTTACTTACATCATCATCATCATACTTTTTAGCTCCACTCCAGGCAGATTGAAACAATTCAAATATTTCATTGTTTCCAACTTGAAAATAAGCTCTTCCTGCTTCTACAATGTTTGCTGCTAAAGGTGTTTTTATCATTTCATTACTATCATCTGCATCTTGTACTTTTAAACATAATTTAAATTTAGAGTTTGACCATATTTGATCATCCACAACACCAGCCGGCTTTTGGGTAGCAAGTATTAAATGAACTCCTAAACTTCTTCCTATTCTTGCCGCACTAACTAACTCAGTCATAAAGTCTGGTTGGTCATTTTTAAGTTCAGCAAATTCATCTGCAATCATTATAAGATGTGGTAATGGATCTTTTGCCTTACCATCCTTAAATAGTTTAATATATGCATCAATATGATTAACATTATATTCTGAGAATATTCTTTGCCTTCTCTTAAGTTCACTTTTTATAGATATAAGTGCTCTATTAATTTGATTTCCATCTAAATTTGTTATTGTTCCTACTAAGTGAGGCAAATCTTTAAATTGATTGGCCATTCCTCCACCCTTATAGTCAATTATTATTATACTTACATCATAAGGATGATAATTTATAGCTAAAGAAGCTATGTATGTTTGTAAAATTTCACTCTTACCAGATCCAGTAGTACCAGCTACTAATCCATGTGGCCCATGAAATTTTTCGTGTAGATTTAAATATACTACCTCATCTCCTGCTCTAACCCCTAGAGGAACCGCCATTGACTCATATACTTTATTCATTTTCCAATTTATCATTACTGGAAGTTCTTCTTCACTTTTTATATTGTAAAGATCGAATAATGTGAAATAACTTGTTAACGAACTTTGAGTAAATGAACTCTTAACAAAAATAGGAGACATCTTCCTAGAAAAATTCTCACTAGTCTTATCATCTATAGGATTAAATGTTATATTCTTAATTTGTTTACTGTTTAAAACGTCAATATAATTAGCTTTCTTATCTTCAATTACTTCTATTATTTTCTTACTTTCTTTTGGAATTAATCCTAAATTCTCATAGGCAAAAATTCCTGTTGCTCCATACTCTTCCCCTGACTCCAATAGTGCCATTATCGGTTCATTTTCAATTAAAACTCTATCAGCAATTATTATTATGTAATAAGGTGAAAATGAAACTTTTTCAGCACTATCATCATCTCTCTTACGTACTTTTATTTCATCATATAGTTGATTTAAGACATTATGGGCAGATTCTTTTGTATTTCCAATATATCTAAAGTTCTTATTATTACTCCATGTATGAGGAATCCATTTTAACCATTCCCAATTTTCCTGTTCTTCTTTAGGATATATAGCTGCAATTTTAACCTCTTCATAGTAATGCAAAGTACTTATTTTAATTACTATGTTTTTAATTAATTCTAAAGTTTTTTCTTTTTCTCCATAGATACCTATAGGATAATCTTTAGTTAAATTTATACAAATAGGAACATCTTCCATCTTTCCATATACATCTTTTAACTTTCTAGGGTCTTCCTTTAATTTATCTCTATCAACCTCAACTTTTGGCTCTTGAACTGATATATCAAAAGTTAAATCTCCAACGCCTCTTCCAAGAGAAATATTTAAGAAATCTTCATGTAAAGGAGTCCTTTCCCAAAGCCTTCTATCAAACTGCTCTAAGAAAGAGATACAATCTTCTGTGTCTGGATTATTATTTCTAATACTCTCCATTAGTGATCTACGTTTTTCAATTATTTGTTTTTCTTTTTCTTTAACATACTCTTTGTATCTTTTATACCTAATGAATTGTTGCTTCTTTGTATCATATGTTTGCATAGCAAAAGCTAGAATTGCAACAAATGCTGTTAATCCTGCTGCTCCTATTGTGTATATCAGACTGCTACTATCTCCTTTATTAGAATTCATTGTAACAGTTAACACTACTGTTCCAAGAAGAGGTATCATAGTTATTATAAGATTATTATCTTTATCCTTTGCTTTTGACGGCGGTTCATCTATTACAATGTTATCTTGTGCTACATCTTGCAATAATCTAGGAGATCTATAAAAGCATGGATATTCTAAAGGTGAATCGTGACCAGTGTTAATTTCTTTTAATTTCCTTATTTTTATCCTTTCATTTTTCTTGGACATGGCTATTTTATTATCATTGAATAAAAATTTATATCCACAAATAATAATAAAATCATTATTTTTTACTGGAACTTTAACTTCAACTTTTTTTCCATTTAGATATACTCCAAATTTACTTTTTAGATCATTTAGATAAAAAGTCTCACCATCTCTCACTAACTCTGCATGATTTTTATCTATAACTTCATCTTCAATAATTATGTGATTATTGTTTTCTTTACCTATTCTAAGTTTCTTTACATTTTCAAGAGACACTACTCTATCATAATCTTCATATTCAACGTTAAAATCTATAAAATAATTAATTTTAAATAGTTCTTGCTTTGACTCTATATTTTTAATAATTATTTTATCTCCATTACAAATCACTCTTCTAGGTACTTTCACACCATTAATTACACAATAAGTGTTATCTTCATCAGATATCTGCCAATTGTCACCTTTTCTGCTGAACTTTACAGCAAAATCACCTTCCATTTTAAAAGATAACTTTATCTGACATTCTGAGGTATTTCCCACTAATACTACATCATTTTTAAAATCATCTAAATCTATTTCTTTATAAAACTCTTCGTTATAAACAATTAAAACATTATTAAAATCTAATCTATTATTCATAAATACACCACCATTTTATAGTAAAGTTATTTTAGTCCCATCACATATATTAAACTTTTTAAGAATATCATTTCCTTTTAAAAAGCATGTTGGGTTTTCCGTTTTTAAATAATATCCCGAAATATTAATGTTTTTTTCTTCTAATCTAAGAGCTTTACTAAGTGCTGCACTTACTTCTTTTACTGATATATCTATTGGTATTTCTAAATCTTTTCTAATATCACTCTCATCTACATTCACTGTTACTATGGCTTTATCCACGGTTTCTCCCCCTCATTTGCAGTTATTTTTTAATCTCTTCAATAATTTCTTGAATTTTTTCGTTAAATTTACCATCTATATTCGTTAAAGTTTTCAAATCATTAACTCCATACATTTCATCATAATAAGGAATTGAAGAAATTATAGGTAATAAATTACTAGAAACTAACCTAGGTATTAATCTTTCTTTTTCTTCATTGAATCGATTAATAATGAATTTGAATTTTTTAATATCATCTAATTGTTTTAACATTGCATCTACTTTGTAACTTGAAATAGGATCTTGTCCAATTAATGACATTATATTTACAGACTTTTCAAAAACATAATAAAACTTTGAACTTAAATTAGCTGGTAAGTCACACATTATATAATCAAATCCCCCTTTATCTATAATGCTATCTATTAATTCTTTAACCCAATCCATATTTAAATCTTCAATATCTAACACACTATCTACAGGATTAAAATAATAAAGAGATGAGTCTTCATATTTTAAGACTCCATTTTTTAATACATTTTTAAATTTTTCTGTATCTTCTCTAATGCTTAGCACTAAATCTGAAAAATTATATGCATTTTTTCTATTAGGCATAAAAGCAGCTATAGTTTGTAAATTTTCAAAAGATAAATATAGTACTTTTTCACCTTGAATAGCCATAGTAAACGCTGTATTTACAGCTATTGTTGTAGTACCAATTCCCCCGACAGGAGAGTAGAATGCAATTAATTTAGCTTTAGTATCTCTTTCAATGGATTCTTTTTCACTAGACTCATAAATTGTGATTATATCCCTACAAATTTTTTCTACAGATTGATATTTTTTAATATATGGCAAATCATTGTTGTATAGACTTTCTTTCGCCAAAAGTATAACCATCTTATCTTTTACTTTTTCTTTATACTTTTCAAAAAATTCCATACTAGTTAATACTATGTCTATTTTTTCACTTTTTCCTAAATAAGTTCTAAAATGCTCCTCATCAGAAAATGACATAACGTTAAACTCTTTATTAAAATTTGAACTTATATAATTAACTAAATTATTTATATAAAAGGTATCTTCATCTAAAATTAACAGATTATATTTTCCCATATCCTATTTTCCCTTTCTTGAATCATTGTTAAACATAATATATGTAAACAAAATTGCTAAAACTATCATTACTCCAGCAATTATCATAAAAATTTTTTTATCATCTTTGCTTAATATGAGACAAAAGCTGCCAATTATCATTAAAACTATAAGCTGCAAAGATAGCAATCTCTTAGTTTTATTATTGTCCTCTAAAGTCTTTTGGTATTTTTTTATTTCTTTATATTCTTGATATTCAACGTCTTCATCATCTTCTTCTAAGTCATCATCATCAAAATCGTCAAACTCTTTATAATCTTCATCTATAATACTTTGATAAGTAATTTTCTTTCTTTTATCATTTAACGCAGGAGTTTCTTCTACTGTTTCTACTAATTTCTTAATGAAATCATCATCTAAATCCTCATCAAGACCCTCAATTTCATCACTATCTAACTCTTCTTGGAAGATATCTTCCTTACTATTTTTATATTCATTAAAAAGACTTTCTAGTTTTTCGAAAGAGTTTCTACTGCTAGTTAAAGCACTTACAAGTTTTTTTTCAGATGAATTCAATTCATATTTATACTTCTTTGCCTCTTTTAAAATTTCCTTACATAATTCTCTAAATTCATCTCTTATATCAATATCTCCAGTTACTTGTAACGGTATATATATCATGTATGCTAGGAGATTGTTCTTTTCTAGAAATATGCTCTTTGAATTTAATATTATTTTTTTATTATCCAGCATATATTCTTTCATTGAAACAATGCTATTAAAAATCCCTTCAGTTATCTCTAGCATTTCTCTAATATCAAATTCACTTTGTTTTAAGTATTCATTTAAATTAATTTTATTTTCTATAGGAAATGCTATAGTTTTTGAATCATTTATTTGTCTTACTTCAATATTTAAAAATGCTAATGAAGGATTATTTTCTAACATGCTAATTTCAAAATCTATGACTTTTTCATCACTTTTTACTTTAAAAAAACAATACTTCTTATTTCCCATTATTTCTTGTTGTAAGAGAATATCACTTTTTTCTATCATTTATAATTTCCCCACCTTTTTACACTATCGTTAATGAACAATTAATATATTACTATATTTTTCATTTTGCAACAAGTTTTATGGTTACATGATATAATTTTACTTTACAATTTTATAATTCTAGCTATTTATTCCCTCTACCTATAATGTAATTATACATATTACTAAACAAAATATTAAAGCCTATCAAATATTTGTATATTTAAATTAATTATTTCTTCACTTTAAGTTAAAACTTAACAAATAAAAATCTCCTTGTATTACATTAGATTCAAGTCTAATGTAATACAAGGAGATTTATATATATAACTATTAAATTTTATATTGATAAATAAAAATATTGTTCTAAATAACTTGGTTTACATATTACGTTATTCTCTTAATAAGCTTTTTGTAAACTCCAATAATCTTTCATTGGTATCTTCTGATAAAGTGCTTTTAGTTTTTTTCATGTTCTGAAGATTCATAATTCTAAAGTTATCTCCATATTCCTTTGTCTTTTTTATTTCATTTAAGTCTTTAATAAACTGCTTGCTTTTTGTATCAATTTTTACATTGTCTTTTCTTCTAATTTTACATTTGTTTTCTTTATAATCAAATGTAACAATATAACCATTAATCTCAACTTCTTTATTATTCATCTAGTATCCCTACCCTTTATTATTTTATCTCATATAATTATAGCATTATACTAACCATAATAAAACTTTTGATTTTATACTTAATAATTTACCAAAGGAATTTGATTTATTATATTGTTTGTATTATAATAAGTAATACAAATAATACTAAAGGGATGATTTTATGATAATAAATTTGGACATGTCAAGTCCTACCCCTATTTATGTTCAATTGAGAAATGAAATAGTAATGGGAATTGGTCTTGGTAAATTAAAAATAGGCGAAGGATTGCCTACAGTTCGCCAAATGGCACAAGATATCGGAGTTAATATTATGACTGTAACAAAAGCTTATAATATTTTAAGAATAGAAGGCTACATAGAGATAGATCGTAGACATGGCGCTAAAGTAAATCCTAAATTAGATGCTACTAAAGAATTTAAAGAAAAGCTAGAAAATGAACTATTACTAATTATAGCTGAATCTAGCATCAAAGGAATACAGAAAAAAGATTTTTTAAATCTATGTTCCAATATTTTTGATAATATGACTGGTCTTAAATTAACTGGAGGTGAGGCATAATGTCTTTTACTATTAATCTTTTTATAACTATTGTAATCTGTGCATCTTTGTTTTTATCAAATCTAATGGCTTTTAAACCAAATCAAAATATTATTTTGAATACTACTCTTCCATTTTCAGAGCTTGATAATAAAGAAGTTCTTGATATAATAAAAACTTTCAAAAAAGATAATATTAAATACTTTTTTATTAATATTATACTTAATATTCCTTCTTTTTTTATTACTTCAGATGTGATTAGTATTATATATTTACTTCTTTGGGTTATTAGTATTTTTACCATCTATCATATTGTGATAAAAAAACACATTACTAAACTTCGTAACCTTAAAATGAAAAATAATTGGTTTTTAAAGAATAAACATGTAATTTCTATAGATACCGAAGTATCAAGAATTAAAAACAAAATGCCTGTATCTATACTTTGGTTTATTCCTTCATTTTTAATTGCCATAGGAATAATAGCATATGCCATAACAAGTGAGCGGGATTTTAGTAACTATATGATAATTTTATCTTGTGCATCTTTATTGACTACACTAATTTTTTTAATTATTTATAAACTCTTTTCAGCTGGAAAAACTAAAGTTTACAGTGATGATAGCAAGGTAAATTTGGCCTGTAATTTAATCTACAAAAGAATTTGGTCTATTATACTTGTACTTCTATCTACTGTTTTAAGTGTTTTAACTATTTTTCAATGTTTCATTTATTCATATATAGTTATAATTTCATTTATAATGGTTTCTTTAACGATTTTTATAACTTTTGCTGGATATATTAAAATACGTAACACACAAACAAGAATTCTTATGGCTGCTGAAAATGTTATTTATACTGATGATGATGAATTCTGGAACTTTATGTTTTACAACAACCCAAATGACTCAAATTTATTAGTTGAAAAGCGTATTGGTATTGGAATGACTTTAAATATCGGACATCCTAAAGCAAAAATAATATTAACTACAATTATAATATTTATTTTACTAACCCTAGTGCCTACTATGTTCATTGTTTTTAAAACAACATCAGCAAAGTTTGAACTTGTAGTAGATGATGATGAAATAACAATAGAAGCTCCTATCTACAAAACTAATTTTAATAAAAATGATATAGAAGAAGTATCCTTAATATCTTCTTTGCCAAATGGTATTAGAACAAATGGTACCGGGACAAGCCATATAGCCTTTGGAAACTTTAAATTTGATGGATATGGACCCACAAAAACCTATGTTCATAAAGATTTAGATAAAATTATTGTAATTAAGCTTCCAGATAAATATGTTTTCTTTACTGGAAATAGCAATAAAGAAACAGATGAATACTATAAAGAATTCCAATCATTCTTAGATAAAAATTAGAAAAAAAGAAGTTTGTCACTTCATTTAGGACAAACTTCTTTTTTATATGTCTAAAGACTATTTAACCATTTTATAAAACTTTCATCAGTTTCTTCACTAAGCAGCTTTTCTTTAATTTCATTAAATTCATCTTCCATATCATATATTTTGTATACGTATGGAAGTAACCTTTTAGAATATTTTTCTTCCTTATGTGATTCAAATAAACCAATTACTTGTTTCTTAATTTCTAGATATAATTTTGAACCATATTCCTTACTTTTTGCAATTCCTGCTGCAACCATAACTTTTGCTACTTCGTTTGAAGGATTTTGAAGAGCCATATTAAAATACCAATTAAGCATTCCTTTTTCTCCCCATAATGCTTCTCTCTTCAAATATTTATTAGCAATAAAGGTTTGTGTTAATTGTTGTCCAAGTGCGCTTATATACATAGGAATATCTTCATTGCTTGGCACTATATAATAACTAGAATTCTCTGATTTATTTCCTAAATGCTCCTCTACTACATCCTTAACCATATCATTAAGATCTTCACCAAAACATTCCTCATCTAGATCGTATATAACTGTCTCAACTGAATCTTTAATAGCATCATAGATATAATTTTTAACTATTAATGTAGTATTCTTCATGGCTATACTACCTGTAATCAATTTGCTTATACCTAATTTTTTAGAGATTTGTTTAAATGCTACCTGGTTGTACTCTTTGTTAGATACAATAGGACCAAAATTTTCTGCAAAAGGAATTACAACATTTTCATCATAGTTTGTACAGAATTTTATTCTTTCGCCAATATATAGAGGTATAGTTCTTGTTAATGTTCCCACTCCATCCTCAGCTTGTACTTCAGCTTCTGGTTTATCTTCCTTAGTTAAGTCTATGTATGGTATTAAACCTATTTTTTCAGCATCTTCTTTTTTTACAGTCAACCATTCTGGATTTTTAAGATTATAATACCAAATAGGGCTATCTAAAACTACAAGATTTATTTTAACATCCCCATCTTCAGCTTTAACTTCCTTAATTGCTCTCATTTTATCAAATTCATTAGACATATGAACAAGATAATTTCTAAGTTCAGGATTTTGTACAACCATTAACTCTTTAATTAAAGCTTGTCCCTTTTCATAGTTTCTAGTTTGGAAATATCCTTGTAAAAGGTTTAATCCTGGTGTAGGAGAATGTTTTTCTAATTCATATATAGGAGAAATAATTTCTATCATTTCATTTATATATCCACTTTGACCTAAGTCTCCTGAAATGTTAGTTAATGCTTCACCGTTATCTTTATGTTTTTCTAAAACTGAATCATATATCTCTTTTGCTTTATCAAATTCTTTTTTAACTAAATGCTCTTTTGCTATAAGCACCTGTGGAAGCCAGCTATTCTCTATTTCCGCTGCACGCTTTAAGGCACTTATAAATCCTTCTTCGTCTTCACTCTCTCTATAGATTGAGGCATACCAATATAACCCATTACTTTGATTAGGATCTAACGTTAATGCTTCCCATAAAACATCTATATATTCTTCTTTCTTTTGTGCATAATATACTTTAGCTAAATTAGTTAATATGATTCCTGTTTTACCATAACCATCTATATATTCTTTTAAAACGTTTTCTGCATCATCATACAAATCGCATTTCATATATGTGATTCCTAAAGCTGTATATCCACGTTCCTTTATTTCGTCTATTTCTTTAAGATGTTCTGCTGCTTCCTTAACTTCATTAGCAAATCCATCTTCTAATGCATGTATTATATCATCATATAAGTTATTTGCATTATCCCAATGGCCTTTTAACATCTTGGGTAATATCTCATTTTTCCATTGTCCCTTTGTTACTACTATCTTTTTACCACTTATATCAAACCACTCCATAGTTTCTTGATCTTCAGGGTTTTCAACATTGTTATTATCATTTTCCTTATTTCCAAATAAATTATGAATTTTCCCCATAATTCTTCCCCCATTTCTTTAATACTACAACATTAATTATACCATTACTTACAATAAAATACTATTCAATTATTTATGCTTACCTTAATTGCACATAAAATAATACTCTAATATTTATAAATAAAAAAATTTAATATTAAAGAAGTAATTAGAGAAATCAATAATAAACCATTATGTTATGTTTAAAAAAAGATGGGTAAAATAAAAATAGAATATAATTTTTTCTAAATTAATACATACTATAGTTATGAAATATAATTGGAGGTAAATTAATGAATAATAAGCATGTTGAACTTTTTGATACATTGGTTAAATCTTATTATGAAGGGACTTTTGATGAAACACTAACACGAATTATGGTATGCCATGAAATATCACCGCAGGAGACATTTAAAATAGTATCTTCTTTATGTGGTGTGGATATAGAATTTGACAATAACTATGTTTATAATTTAAAAAAAGCTATAACTCATTACTCTGTAAGTAAAAATTTAATTCAAAAACTTGATTCCTGTAATTTAAATTGCTCAAAAGGAGAAGACGATAAATTCAGCTGTCAAAGGTCTTGTCCATTTGATGCCATTTATTACGACAAAGATAAAAAAGCCACTATAATAGACAGCGATCTTTGTACTAGTTGTGGAGTTTGTATAGATTCCTGCGACCATGGAAGAATTCTTGATAGCGTTGAGTTTATACCTATTATGAACTTATTAAAAGAAAATGAAACGGTTATAGCTGCAGTAGCACCTGCCATAATGGGGCAGTTTGGTGAAGATGTTACTATAGATCAACTTCGATCTGCACTTATAAAAATAGGTTTTTCTGATATGATTGAAGTTGCTTTTACAGCAGATATGCTAACTGTCAAGGAAGCTATAGAATTTGATAAACACATTCATGGGCCAAATGATTTAATGATAACTTCTTGCTGTTGTCCAATGTGGGTAGGAATGCTAAGAAAAGTTTATGGTGAACTAGTTAAGGATTTATCACCATCTGTTTCACCTATGATTGCAGCTGGTAGAGTTATAAAAAAATTAAACAAAGATGCTAAGGTAGTATTTATAGGTCCTTGTATAGCAAAAAAAGCAGAAGCTAAAGAAAAAGATTTATTAGGGGACATAGATTTTGTTTTAACCTTCCAAGAGCTTAATGAAATCTTTAAAGCCTTAGAAATCAAGCCAAGTAAGCTAAAAGGAATTCCAACAAAAGAATATGCTTCAAAGGGAGGTCGCCTTTATGCTCGTACTGGTGGTGTTTCCATTGCTGTTTCTGAAGTCATAGAAGAATTATACCCTGAAAAACATAAATACTTTAAAGCTGTTCAAGCAAATGGAATAAAAGATTGCAAAGAACTTCTTAATAATGCTCTAGAAGGAAAAATTGATGCGAACTTTTTAGAAGGAATGGGTTGTCCTGGTGGATGTGTAGGCGGACCTAAAAAAATAGTATCACCAGTTGAAGGCAAAAGGGCTGTTGATGAGTATGCCTTAGCTTCCCCAATAAAAGTAGCACTTCATAGCGAATCCATGGACGAAGTCTTAGGTAAACTTGGAATAAACTCCATAAAGGATTTTGAAGATAAAGACAAAGTTTCTATATTTGAAAGAGAATTTTAATATCTATATAAATAGAGATAGTACCATCAATACTATCTCTATTTTACTAAATTTATATAGTAATCATATTACATATTTATTAGCTTAAACAATAACTTTCTTATATTATTTTGCTTTAGCCTATCCTTAACAGTATCTAATCTATTTTGAAGTGCATCCTTCTCTGAACATCCTGGTATCTTCTTTATCATTTCTTGAGCTTTATCTAAATCCTCTTGATTCTTATTGGAAACTGCCACCCGTATTAGATCTGTTGAGTCTTGAATCAACTTTTCCTTTTCTTCATCACTAACAACATAAACAGCTTTTATATCATCAAAATACATTTTTGAATCAACTGTCCAATGACCTTCTGAATTTTTAGGAATAGTATTACACCATATCCCTATTCTCTCTATTTTACTTAAATCTAATGTTCCACCTTTTTTGCCTTTAAACTTACTAAAAGGTATAGTTATTAAACTTTCGCTAGTTGTACTTGCAAATTCAGGCATATTAACTTCAAAATCTTCTCCATTTGAAGTAATTTGTATAGCTAGTTTTTGTCCTTTCCCATCTGGAGTGCACCAGAATTGTAATGAATTAAAGCTTGACCAATCCACTTTTTTATCCTTGGTTATGCCTGCCCATCCTTCTGTAACTTTCTCAGTTGAAATTTTATAATTAAACTCTAAATCATGATTGCCTGTCCCATCTTTCACAAGTTTAGGGATTACTGAACATCCATCTCCAGCGTTAGTTTTCCATTCCTTTTCAAGTAATTTATCTTCACCGCCATATCCTTCAAAATCATCAACTACCGCTGGGACTTCTACTTTTTCCGGAAGATTAGATGATATTAACTTTATATTATCTAAATAAATATCACCATTATAATTACAATTATATGAAACTATTTGTAAATCCACCTTAAATAGATCTACATTTATGTTATCGTTTAATTTTACTGTAACGCTTTTTGATGAATATCCATTACCTAAGTCCACAAAATCAGATGAATTTATATCTCCATAGCTTGTACCTACCCATCCCCATTTATCTGTTGACTTATCATGTGTACCTAATCCTCCTATATATTTTATTTGTCCATCATATACCTTTTCATCAGTAGGTACTAAAATATCAAATTGTAAAGTAGAATCCTTTGATATTTTTTTACTATATTCTTTATAAAAAGCAAGTTCATGCTTGTTAGTTTCCCAGTTATCACTACCATCAAACTTAGATTTAAATTTAAGTGCATTATTGCCTTTCACTAAAGAAACAACGGACACGTCCTCTTTTGTAATTACGCCTGCAACTTCATCTGGTCCCTTACCTTTTTCAAAATTATTTTCATAAATAAGCTTATCATCTGTTGCCGCACTGACACTTAATGAATTGGGTACTAAGCTAACTATCATTGTACACGCCATAAAGAGTGACATTTTACCTTTTTGCTTTAAACTCACAAATATTCCTCCCTTTTCTATTTATAGGTTCTCATTTTGATTATATTTGACTATACCTCTTTTTCAATGGATATATCGTGAAAAGACTTCTTTTCATCATAAATTCCTTCTTAAATTACTTATTGACAAATATTTCTTTAAGGTTTATCATATTAATAATTTAAATTACAAATTCTTTGAAGGGAATAGTAAATATAATCTTAGTATCCAAAGCGAATAGAGGTTGGTGGAAGCTCTATGAGAAAAGTTATATTGAATGACATCCTGGAGAAGCTTATCTGAAATCTTTAATAGGATAAGTCGGATTCCTCCGTTACAAGGATCTCGAGATGATTTAAGTTTTAAACTTTTATTAAAGTAGAATGGTACCGTGAATTTTAGCTTTCACTTCTATATGAAGTGAAAGTTTTTTTAGTATAGAAGTGGCCAATTTTATACTAGTATTAGACTTTCAATTGTTTTTAACTAAATCAATAAGGGTGGTACCGCGATAATACTCGCCCCTTAAGTTAGTAAATAACTTAAGGGGCATTTTTATTTGATTAAGGAGTGTTTTATATGAAAAGAATAATGATAAATAAATTAAATGAATATATAGATGATAAAGTTTTGATTAAAGGATGGATTCATAGTATAAGAAAACTAAAATCTATAACTTTCTTGATAATAAGAGATAGAACTGGTCTACTACAAGCAGTTATAGAAAATGAAAAAATAAATTCTTTGGAAATAACTTTGGAATCAGTAGTTTCAATTTCTGGAACTATAAAAAGCAGTAAAAACAATTTAAATCCTTTTGAAATATCAGTAGAAGAATTAACCATGCTTAATTTATCTAAAAATGAATTACCAATAGAAATAAATAAAAAGTCTTTAGATATAAACTTAGACACTTTACTAAATAATAGAATGCTAAGTTTAAGACATGAAACTATAAATTCCATATTTAAAATTCAGAATATTATATCCGATGCATTTAGAGAATACCTTACTCTAGAAGGCTTTACTGAGATATCCACTCCTAAAATTGTTAAGGAAGGTGCAGAAGGCGGATCAGAAATCTTTAAATTGAAATATTTTGAAAATGAAGCTTACTTATGCCAAAGCCCTCAATTTTATAAGCAACTTATGGTAGGTGCAGGGTTTGAAAGAGTATTCGAAATTGGTCATGTATATAGAGCTGAAGAGCATAATACTGCTAGACATTTAAATGAATATATAAGTATGGATTTAGAAATGGGATTTATTGAAGATGAAAATGATATTATGAACTTAGAAGAAAAGCTACTAAAATTTATTTTAAACAAAGTCACAAACAAAGGAAAAGATTATGTAAACTTTTTAAAGGCTAAAATACCAGTAATTAATAGTAATATACCAAGAATGAAACTAAGTCACGCTATTAATATATTAAAAGCTGAATATAATAAAACTGATTTAAAGGAAGACTTGGATCCTGAAGGCGAGAAACTTATATGTAAATATGCTAAAGAAAAATTAAACTGTGATTTTATATTCTTAACTCATTATCCAAGAAAAAAGAGACCTATGTACACTATGCCTGATGGAAATCAATTAACCCATAGTTTCGATTTATTATTTAGAGGTGTTGAAATTACAACTGGTGGACAAAGAATTCATAACCATGACATGTTGATCCAAAATATAAAACTTAAAGGACTAAATCCTGACAACTACAAAAGTTACACTGATAACTTTAAATATGGAATGCCACCTCACGGGGGATTAGCTATCGGACTTGAAAGAATTACATGTCAACTTTTAGGCTTAAATAATATAAGAGAAGCAAGCCTTATTCCAAGAGATAGAACAAGATTAATTCCCTAGTAAATTAAGAAATAGCACTTAAAGATATAATCTTCTTTAAGTGCTATCTTTATTCTTCATACTTTTTCATCATTTCACAAAGAAATTTATAATCAACTTCTTTTAGTATCACTTCATCTTTTTTTGAACATACTGATAATTGATACTTGTCCAACATGTCATAATTTTTAAAATATATATCCTCGCTATCACTATCTATCTCAAGAATATTTCTATTTTCGTCAATATTAAATTTAAAAGAGTTAAATCCTATACTTAAGCCTTTTCCTACGTATTTTACGTAACTTTCTTTTAAAGTCCATAATTTATAAAAGCATTTTTTTTGTTTTTCTTTATCATGATTAATTATCCAATTATACTCACTTTCATCAAAATACCCCTTCGCTATGCCTTCAAATTCAATTTCTTTCATTTCTTCAATGTCTATTCCAAGGGCACAATCATCAATAGCAACAATAACATAACTGCCAGAATGTGATATGTTAAATTCTATATTCTCTTTTATATATGGTTTTCCATACTCATTGTGTTCAAATTTTATATTGAAATTCTTGCATCCTAACTTTTCACATATTTTAATTCTCGCTAAAGCTTCTCCTACTAATGAACGTATTTTATCTTCATCTCTTCTAAATTTTTGTATTTTTTTTCTTTTATCTTTATCTACAAAATCATAAAATTTCTTAAAATCAAATATATCTAAAATTTCATCTATATTAAAAATATATACTTCCATTCCCTCTCCTATTTCCCCTTCAAATTTACCACATAATATATAATAATTGCTTATATCTCTATTGTATTAAATATATTAATCTTTTTCAAACATGTATTAAAAGCGTAGAACTTAGCCCTACGCTTTTATAAAGTAGTAAATTACAGAGATTAACTAAATACATTTTCACCATTTACTACTTGCCACTCACCTTTATAACCTTCCTTAAATGCACCAATTTCAAAATGCGCCATTGAAATTCCAAGGTCTATATCTTCAACATTATGATTCTTCCTGCACGCAAAAGCTTTAATCTTTCCCTGAGTGTAAATAAAAGCTATTGGTCTCTTATTCATAGCAGATGGAGCTAACATACTAGCTTCAATTCCACTCTTTACCCAACTTGGAATCTCACCATCTTTTTCAACAAGAACTTCATCAAAATTTTGAGTTTTCTTATTTATTTTTGCTACCAATTTTTCTTTAAATGACTTCTCCTCATTAACATATCCAACAGCAATTATACATAACAACTCTTCATTATCTTGAAGATTAATACTTCTTCTGCAAGCTTCCTTGTTATATGTTCCTCCAACCCAACATGTCCCTAATCCTAAACTAGTACATTCTAATACAACTAATTCACCATAATATCCTATATTTCTTTGTAAATCTCTCATATTAGCATCACCTGCTAAAGCAATTAAGGATTTAGCCCCACTTAACATACCGTAGGATGCCTTAAATCCATTTAATACCTTAGAAGCATCTTCAACAAATTTAAATTTTAGTCCACTTTCTTTATTCACTTTTTCTATTAGAGATTGGATTTTATCTATTTTTTCAACTTCAATATCTTTAAACTCATATTTTCTTCTAGAAGTTCTAATGCTTATTGCATCAAACCATTTATTATCTATTTCCATATTTATCTCTCCTAATTAAACTTTTCTTTTATTTTAAAACATATTTATTGATAATTCAAAATTATTTTAAATTAAGAGATTTCTTTTAAGATACTTCAAATTGAAAAGTTAATGAACCAGTAAATTTCCCCCTATTGTAAATTTTATTTTTATCCAATACAACTAAGCATTGTCCATATTTAGCATTTACCAAAGTTCTATTGAAAAAGTTTCTAATAAACCACTCAATAATTGCCCAAAAATCGTCCAATTCATATTGTGCCCTCATATCTATATAATCTCCTTTTTTTAATCTATTCAATTCTAAATTATTTTCATCAAATTTTTTGTCATATAGAGAAAATTCTATACTCTTTTTTCTTTCTCCAACTAATAAAAAATTATTATCATTACTTACCTTTACCTTAAGATCATTAATTATAAAATTGTTATTGTCAACTATTATATTTACGTCTTTTGAGATATAGTTATTACTATTTTTTATTTCATCCTTTCCAAATTCAACTTTTGAAGGAATATATACTGTGTATCTTCCCTTAATACCCAAATTAATTTCTATCTTTTGCTCTTCATTTGCAGCTACTGAAAAGCTAAATAGATTTAGAATAAAAGTTATGGATAACCCTAAAGCAATTAATAACCTTTTCATTTATTTCTCCTTTTTACACATAAATTAATTAGTAACTGAGTATTTTATAATAAAAGGAGTTATTTTTAGAATATATAATTAATTTCTATAAATAACTCCCTTTTGATTATTTCACAGCCACTGTCAATTTTAAATTAGCTCCATTCATAGGGTTTAATCCATCTACTCCATAAGTTTCATATTTTAATATACCATTGTATTCGCCTTTGGGAAGAGTTTTTTCAAGTAAAATATTATATATTCCTTTGCCAGGAGGGATCATTTTTGATTTGTAAAGTTCTGTACCATCTTCTAATATTAAACTTACTACAAAATAGCAAGGATTACCCTGTGGATTGCTAAAACCTACTTGTGCATTTTTATTATCAGCCGCAATATTTAGTATTTTAAAACCTGGAATTTGAATTCCATTTCCGCTAGTATTTACTTGGCTATTAGGATCATTATCTATTGCATTTGGATCTATATCTATAATAGAATCTTGTGTCTTGCTATCATCTAAATTACTAGCATAATAAATACCAAATAAAATAATAGCTAAACATATTAGTGTGATCACTATCCGTAATGGCAGTAAATTCTTTTTTAGTACTACATAAGAATTTTTTTCGCCTTCACATTCTATATATCCCTTTGGTGAGTAGATTAATGGACTCATTTTTCCATACTCGCCTATTGGTAGCTTTATATTGTTAATATAAATATCTGCAAAACTTTCTTTCTTAGGAGGATATTCACCAACAATTTTAAAGTTATTTTTAGGATATAAAGCCCTAATTTGTTTTCTAGAATAGCATCTAACCGACCTATCTTTATCTATATTATAATAAATTGAATAATTCTCCAAAGGGACACCATTAAATTGAATTCTATCCTTCATAAAATACCTCCCTTAAATAAAGTTTACATATATATTAATCTATTTTTTCTTCAGCATCGAATATAAAATTCAATGTTCCACTATATTTTCCAACATATTTTACATCTGTTGTATCTAACCTAATCTTATAATCTTTAATTTTGCCACTATCACTTAAATCTAATGTTCCTATATTACTACCTGATACTGCGTTATTACTTGAATCTACAAGAGAATACTTTATTTTATTATCATCGCTTATAGGATCAATACCTTTTAAATAGAAATCATTGTCTGTAGCTACTCCTACTGTGACTCTTCTAAAACCAGTGCATTCATTAAGTTTAACTTGAATTCCAGATTCTACATAAGCATCACTACCAGTAGCCCCCTGTGGAGCTTTCTTAATTTTACTAAAATCAACTTCCGTTGGAATGCTTACCATATAACTTGCATCTACCTCAGCATTTATCAAAACGCTACCTTTGGCATCCTCTTTATCTTTTGCTGGGAAAACTTGTTTTTCACCTGTTCCAGCGGCAAGTGCATTACTAACAGTTCCAAATATCAACAAAGTAGAAATGGTTAACATTGTGATTATTTTCTTTTTCATATAAACCTTCCTTTATTATATAATTATTATTTTTATCTTTATCACTTTATTTAAGATAACTTATTTACTGCAATATCAAAAACCATACTATCTTTATAGTTTCCAGCATATAATATATCTTTTTCATCCACTTTAATCTTAAAATTTCTTTCTTTAGGACTTTCTTTTTCGTTAGTAAAGTTTGCAGCTATAGCTCCACTAGTAACCTCCTTATTTCCTTCATCAATCAACTTATAAGGAATGCTATTTCCTTCATTTGAGATAAATTTGAATTCATCATTTTTCCCTTTTACCTTAACACTAATACCATAATTTTTTTGCAAATGAGAATTATCTACTTTTATACATACACCACCTTCTAATGATGGATAATCTATATCTATTGATTCTGGTATTGTGAAAGTATAAGTATCTGGAATGTTAAAATTGACCTTCACTTCTCTAGCTTCACTACCATGCTCTTTTGTGTTTAGCTTCATTTCATATGCAGAAACTCTTAAAGATAAAAAACTAAAGGTAAAGATAGATACTATTGCCATCTTACTCAATAGCGTTTGCTTCATAAAACTCCCCCTAATAAGCGTTACTGTAGATATTATTTCTAAATTGCTTTAAAAATTCCTACTTTTCTAATTAATTTAAAAATTTCTTTTATTTAAGTTGAATTTTAAATGGTTATGTCAATATATGTACTTATAGTTACCTAGCTGTTTAATTTGCCTTATAAACATATTATTTAATAGTATTATTAAATATAAAAAAAATTCTGAGATAAATCTCAGAATTTTTATAAGGTTATAAATTTATTGATATTTTGTTTCTAAAGTTTCTAATACTTTAATATACTTTTCTCTATCTTCAGAATTATCATCTTCAAAAGCCTTGCAGTTAGCATTTAAATCATCTAAAGTTTCAGAAGATAACTGTTTTTCTGCAAATTTATAGACAACCCCATCTTCCTTGTCTATATGTCTTGTAAGAAGATTTGCATAAGACATTGCACTACCTATTATATCAATCTTAGCTTCGTCTTTACCTGCCTTTAAATCTTCCAATGCAGTACATAACTCACTCATATAAAGTCTTCCTAAATCATGTTCAACTAACATTCCATGTTTAACTAACTTTTCAGCAGTTACTCCAATCTCATCAATCATTTTATTAAAAAGAAATTGTTCTTCTTTTCCATGATGGTGCTTATCTGCAAAATTTCTTATAAAATCTACAATAGAATAAAAATCATCATAATTAACTTCTTCACCATTAACTATTTTATAACATGCTTTTCTAACTACTAGCAACATTCTTTTTATATATTTATGCTCATCTATCATTAGTTCTAATGCATTCATAGTATTTACCTCCTTAAGTAATTACTTATTTTCTTCTAATTGTCATAGACTCATTTTCTTCTAAATATTCAAATTCCTCATTTACTTTACTTACAAATGATTTAACCCACAAACTTCTTAAGTAGTAGAAAAAGTTCACATCTCCTTGTTCCTGATCCCAGATATCTTTATGAACACATAAAGTTCTTACCCAAGAAACTTTATTTTCATCTGATTCTACAACTTCATTTACTCTATCACATGGCATTCCATCCAATATATAATCATTTATTGCATTAAATATATCTGGAGCTGTTCCTATCGCTCCTCCATTTTCCCTTAGTTCTTCAGCAGCTTTTATTCCTTGCTTTATATAAATATCTTCTAGTTTTGCCTTAACTTCATCACCATTTTTTAACAGTTCAGTTGTCCATGCAGCCATTCTTCCTTCTGCTGAGTGAATTTTCCCTTGAAGCCATCCATGTATGTTGCTTGTATCAATCATTTCCTCTAGTGGAAGATTTGGTGTTCTTTCACCATATTTACCTACTATAACTTTCTTTAAGCTTTCTGTATCTAATCCTTCTTCTTTGGCTAAATCTATTATTACCTCTTCTAAATTTTCAAACCAAACTATTTTATTAAATAACCAATAATGAATTTTTCCTAAAAATAAACTCATAATCTTTCCTCCTTATTTAAACTTTTTCCTTAAGTTGTATTATTTCATATTTATGATTTATTAAATAAACTTTTCTTTCTAAGCAACCTTAGGCAAATCATTGTAAAATGTCTCTGTTAATAGTATAGTATAAAATCAGCAATTAATTCAGTAACATTTGTTACATGTTTTTTTCTTTTCCTAAATTTATCTATTATATAAGAAAGAGGATTGAAACTTTTCTTTCAATCCTCTTAATATTATCCTAAAACTATTTGTTCGGAGTAAAACCACAGTATCCTATTTCGTCACATCTTTTTTTCATATCTTCCCAAGTAGCTTTTTCTTTTATAGATTCTATTGCTGTAGGATATAGAATATAATTTTCTTTAAATATATGATCTCTTAAATTAAATATAATATATTTAGCTGTTTCATCTACCTTTTCCTTAAATTCATTAAAATCTATTGTAGAAACATTATAAGCCAAATCTTTTAAAACCTTCTTTTTAGCTCTTAAATCATCATGTTCCATTCTCATAATTCTAGTTGGGCCAGTTATTTGTCTATCTTCCATTTCAGTAAACAATACTTTTTCTTCTCTTTGGTGATGTTTTTCCGCATCTAATATATTTTCTGAAACAGTCTTTAATTCTTCAAACTCTTTTAAGCTTTTATCATAGCTTTTAAGTTTTTGAATTCTTGTGTTTAGTTCCTCAAGTTCTGTTAGAAAACCAAGAATCTTTTCATGTTCTTCTACAAAGGTATAAACAACATGCTCTGGATCTATATTGGTTTTCATTTTCTCAAGTTCATCTTTTAAAACTTCCATATGAATATCACAAAGATGTCTTAAATCTTGTGGATTCATACCCTTTTCTATTAAATTTTGTTCTGCTATTGAAAGTTCAACAGGACTTATATTTGATACTATATCTAAAGCTTCTTTTCTTAACTCTTCTGTTACTCCTCCTTGATTTAGTTTTTCTAAAACTTCAGTTAAATTCTCTATTTTATTCTTATCCATAATTAACTTCTCCTTATATGTAAATTAAAAATTTCTATAGTTAAATTCTAATGTACTTTATCTTTTTAAAATATGATTTAAATCAAAATTGATAATTATTTTTATCTACAGCCAATACTAATATGTAGATTATAAGTGCTAAATTGATATGACTCCTTATATACAACTACCATAAGCACCTACATTATTTAATTAAAATTTAAGTGAAAGATTTTTTCATCTTTCACTTAAGGATTTATTTTTTAGTAATTTCTATTCTCCAAACTTCTGGTCCTTCTTCTAAGTAGTTCCATTCAAATTGATTTGGAATCTCCACATTAAAATGATCGTATAATGGACGAGGATCATGGTCATTTATAAGCTCCATTTTTTCTCCTGGTGCTAAACTTTCAAAAGTTCTAAAAATTGTAGGACGTTTATCCTTAGGTTCATATTTTCTTACATCTACTGTAGCTGCAAAACTTGACATATTAAATTCCTCCTCTTTTTCTTTGATTAAATTTATTATTCCTTGTAATTATGCTTTTAATGTAGTTTATTATCTTTGCTTTTTACCAACGGCAGCAACATATATTACAAATTCTTCATCTCCATCTAAGCCTAAAATACCATCTATCATCTTTTGGTCATATATACCTATGGCACAAGTTCCTGCCCCTATGGACTCACTAGCTAAATATAGATTCTGACATACATGTCCAACATCTATTAAAATCTTCTTATGAGCCGTAGTATCAAACTTCCATTCTGAGCGATATGGTATTGTGCTCCATGCAAATAAGACTGCTGCCTTTTTCGTAAAGTTAGGTACAAAAGGTTGATCAAGGGTTATTTCGTCTATTCTATTTTCTATCCCATCTAATTCTGATAAAAATAAAAGTTTATGTTCAAATGGAAGATATCTATATAATCCGTTCTTTAGATTATGGACTTTCATAATAAATAGATATGTTTCAAAAGAATGTGTTGCTCCACTGCAAGGCACTGTTCTAAGTGTAAGTCCAGCTTTATTAGTTTGAGTAATACCTTGTGTAGCCCATAATAAATAAGATAATTCTTCAATACTAATATTTTCATCCGCATAAAATCTTGTGCTTCTTCTATTTTTTATACAATCATGAATATTAGAATTTTTCAAAACTCCTTCATTTACTTCTGGAAGATCAATAAATTTAGAAGATTTATCATAACCTTTAGTTCTAGAAGGCTCCGGTATTCCCTTCATCTTATCTGTCTTTACATTTTTGAATTCATCAAAATTTGATTTCAAAAAAACTCTTTGCTCTTCATATCTTTTCATAAAAATTCCCCTTTCATATCCTTAGGTTTATCTTATCAAAATATACAACAAAGGTATGTAACACATGTTACATACCTTTGTATTAAATTATTTTGCTATTCTTTTTCCAAAATCTATACATTTTTCTTCATCTTCACCTTCTGGATATTCCTGCACTGTTAATCCTTCACTTATAAGCTCTGCTCCATAAGATTTCATTCTACTTTCCCATTCAAGCATCCATTCACCATTTCCCCATCCCCATGATCCAAATAGAGCTACTTTCTTACCATTTATATTCCCTTCTAAGGATTGAACAAAAGGTTCCATATCTATTTCTTCTAATTCTTCTGCTCCAGAAGATGGACATCCTAAAATAAGTATTTCTTCATTTTTAACATCCTCTAGAGATACTTCTGATACTTGAACTAATTCAGCTTTTTTTCCTTCTGATTCAATTCCTTCCTTTATTAAACTAGCCATTTTCTCTGTATTTCCTGTTTGACTCCAATAAATTATTTTCATAATGTTTTCCTCCTAATATATCTTAATTAATTGAATGTTTTTTCTAACTTCTGACTTTATTATAATTATTATTTGGAAAACATTATGTGATTGAAATCAAATCTCAATTAATTTCTAATATAAAAAATCCATTGTCATCTAAATAACAATGGATTTTTATTAAATATAATCTTTTATTCCTTCTTCATCTAAAATTATGATATTTTTTGGTCCCTCAATTTTAATAAGCTCTTCGTCTTCAAATTTCTTTAACTTTCTGCTTATAGTTTCTCTAGTTACACCTATATAATTTGCCATATCTTCTCTTGATAGAGGTAACATTATAGATACATTTTTATCAGTAATTTCCCCGTACTTTTCTAACAAATCTATCAATAAATATGCCATTCTAGAATCTACATCATTTGTAGCTAAATTTTGTGCAAGATTCTCCACATTAGATAATCTTTCTCCTACAGTTTCTAATACTTTAATGCTTATTTCAGGATTTCTCACCATTAGATCTTTCATTTCATCCTTACTAAGAGTACATATTTTAGTATCCACTATTGCTTTTGAATTAAATCCATATTTAGAAGGTTTTATAAGATCTAATTCTCCAAAAAAGTCTCCTTCCGAAAGTATGTATAATATTTGTTCCTTCCCGTCTTTAGTATATTTATATATTTTTATTTTACCTTCATTAATAAAATAAAGTGTACTTGCTACATCACCTTCACTAAATATTACATCACCTTTGGCATATTCTTTATGATTAATTGTTTTAACTATTTCTACTAATTCTTCACCATCTAAGTTTTCAAATATAGGTACCTTACTTGCACAAAGTTCTCCCCTACAATTATTGCAACAATTTCCACATTCCTTATTCACAATCTCATCTCCTTAAACTATGCATATATAATAAATATTTATATTCTTCAATTTTTATAGCATATCAATTATTACTTTGCTAATATATTTCAAGAAACAATTTTATTAATTATATTATAATAAAAAACACTCAAAAGACAAAATTAATTATCCTTTGAGCATATATTTAAAATTTATTTATTGCTAGATAAATTTATTACAGTTGCTTTATGCCTTGTCATTGCTTCTATAGAATATCTAACACCTTGTGTTCCCATACCAGAAGATTTTACTCCAAGGAATGGAAAATGGTCTGGACCTCTCTCTGTTTTATTATTTACTTGAACTGTTCCAACTTCTAGCTTATCAGCTATATAAAAAGCATCGTTTATATTTTCTGTAAATACAGCTCCTTGAAGTCCATATTCCGATTTATTTGCTATTTCAATAGCTTCATCTACATCATTTACTCTTATTATCGGAAGTACTGGTCCAAATGGCTCTTCCCATGCAAGTCTCATTTCAGTAGTCACTCTATCAAAAAGTGTTGGATAAATTAAATTGCCTTCTCTTTTTCCACCTACAATTAGTTTAGCTCCCTTTTCCTCAGCTTCCTCTATTAATTGCCAAACAAAATCTGCTGCTTTTGAATTTATTAATGGAACGACATCAACATCTTTTTCTAATGGATTTCCTACAGTTAGTTTTTTCATCTTTTCTTTTATTTTTTCTATAAGCTTATCAGCAACCTCATTTACAACTAAAATTCTTTTTACAGCTGTACATCTTTGCCCTGAGTATGAGTATCCACCTGCTACTATATTACTTGCTGCTAAGTCTAAATCAGCATCCTTTAAAACTATCGCTGCATCTTTTCCTCCTAACTCCATCAAAAGCGGAACCATAGAAGTTATTTCAGAAATTCTTTTTCCTATTTCTGTGCTTCCAGTAAAGTTAATAAAATCTATTCCTTTATGAGTTGTTATATAATCTCCTATTTCGCTACCTTTTCCTGTAACTGTGTTTAATATACCAGCTGGAGTTCCTGCTGCCTCAAATATCTTTGCTAAATATAATCCACATAAGCTTCCTTGAGTAGCTGGTTTAAATACAACCGAATTACCTGCCATAAGTGCTGGTGCTATTTTGGATGCTGCTAAATTAACAGGATAGTTAAAAGGAGATATTGCAAGTACCACTCCTAATGGTTCTCTTTTTACAATTGATACTTTATTATTTTTAAAACCTGGAAAACTTCCCCCTGGAATGCTTTCTCCAGATAAATTTTTAGCTGTATCTGCTGTAAATCTAATAAAATCTGCTGTCCTTGAAACCTCTGATCTACAGCTTTTTCTATCCTTAGCAATTTCCATCATCATAAGATATGATAACTCAGCTTCATTTTCAAGTATAATATCTGCAGCTCTATAAAGAATTTCAGCTCTCTCATAAATAGCAGTGTCTCTCCATCTTTTTTGAGCTTCCTTAGCAGTTTTTACAGCTACATCAACCTCTTCTTTTGTCATAGCTGGAACACTTCCAAGAAATGAATCGTCAAGTGGGGATTTTATATGGATAAAGTTCCCCCCTATTGATTGTACCCATTCTCCATTTATCAAATTCTTAAAATTACCTTTTTCATCTCTAATATTATTTAACATATTTGTTATTCCTCCTACTTATTAAAGTTTTACTATTTTGTTATATCTTCTCCGGATTTAAACATCTCATAGTTTATATTTTCTTTTCCAATACCTATCTTTACTAAATTCTTATAAATAGCTTTCATAAATTCTAATGGTCCACAAAAATAAAATTCACCATTCTTTGGTAGAGTTTCTTGCATCCATTCTAATGAAATTCTTCCACTTATATCAAAATCTTTTAATAACACATCATTTTCTTCAGGTCGTGTATAAAATACTGTGGTTATTAAGTTTTTATTATTCTTACTAAGGTCATTTATTTCTTCCTTAAAGCTATGGTTCTTTGAATTTGGGATACTATAAATTAAGTATATCTTTCTTCCGCTCTTTACTGCATCATAAGCCATGGCAAGCATCGGCGTCACTCCTATCCCTCCCCCTATTAATACTAGTGGTTCATCACCGTTTTTTAATACAAAATTTCCAATAGGCACTGTTATTTGAATCTTATCTCCTATTTGAATCTCATTGCATAGCTTCTTACTTAAGAATCCATTTTCCTCACTTTTTACACTTATTCTATAAAACTCTTCATTTGAATTTAAAGATAGTGTATATTGCCTTGGTTTAGTGTATGTATTATCTTGATTTTTCATTCTAACAGCAATAAATTGACCAGCTGTAAAACCTGGAAGCTTACCTCCATCTAAAGATTTTATATATAATGATGTAACTCTCTCATCTTCTTTTATTATTTTATATACTATACAGTCTTTAAACCCTTTCCATGTATTTTCTAAATCTAGCAACTTATTTTCTATCATCTTAAGCTCCTCTCGTTTCTTTTAAATTGGTTTTACTAAAACCTTGGCACTATTATATCTTTATAAAATTGATCGTAATATGATTTAAATCAAATTTTAAAATTTGATTTCAGTCATATTTTTATAAATTAAATAAGCATAGAATTAAGCCATGGCAAAACAAAATGCAAAAATTAATAAATTCAGGAGGAAAAAATAATGAATAATATTATGCTAAATAAAAATACTTATTGGATAGGTAAAGTAGATGATAGAGATGTGCCTTTCCACAGATTAACTTTAACTAAGGGGACTACATATAATAGTTACTTATTAATGACTGAAAAACCAACAGTAATTGATACAGTAGATATAAGTTTTGGGAAAGAATATGTTGAAAACTTAAAAAACATTATAGATCTTGACATGATTCAATATATTGTAATTAATCACACTGAACCTGACCATTCTGGTGCTCTTAGAGCTTTAGCTATGAAAGCTAAAAATGCTACTATTGTATGTACAAAAGTAGCTGTAGATGAACTAAAGGAAATGTACAAGCTTCATGATAGAGAATTTTTAGTAGTTAGAAATGGAGATTCATTAGATATAGGTGGTAAAACACTAAAATTTATTGAAACACCATATCTTCATACTGAAGAAACTATGATTACTTATTGTGAAGATGATAAAATTTTATTCCCTTGCGATATTTTTAGTACTCATATTGCTAATTATGAATATTTTAATGATTTATCAAAAGAAGATATAACAGATGACTTTGTTGGTTATTACAAATTAATAATGCATCCTCATAGAAGATATGTTCAAAATATGATTGATAAAATTAAAGATCTAGATATAGAAATGATAGCTCCATCTCATGGATTTATCCTTAGAGATAATGTTCAGAAGTTTATTGATATTTATGATAATATGAGTAAAAATTCTACAGCTAATAAAAAAGCCTTGATATTATACTCTACTATGAGTGGAAGAACTAAAAAGATGGGAACTATTATAAATCAAAAATTTAATGAACAAAACATAATTTCAGAAATTATTGATGTAAACAGGACTCCAAAAGAAGATATATTAAATCGTATTTCAGAATCAGATGCAATATTCTTTGGCAGCTCCACCAAATATGGAGATATGATTGGAAATATGGAAGATATTTTGAAAAATCTAAAATCATTAAATCTATCTTCAAAGATAGGTGCAGCTTTTGGTTCCTACGGTTGGAGTGGTGAAGCTATAGAAGTGATACAAGATTATCTAAATGAAACTAATATGAATGTGTTAACCACTTCTAACTGCGTTAAAGGTACTGGTATGACTGATATTGAATTTCCTATAAAGGTTAGATTTGAACCAGATGATAATCGCATTAAAAGTATTGAAAAGTCTATAACATATGCTACTGATTTATTGCTTAGCTCTATTTAAAATATAAATTTTTATATTAAGCACCTCAGATTTAGTTTATACTATCTTCTAAGGTGCTTTTAAATTTGAATTAATTTCTTATACTTCCTTTGAATATAATGCAGATGGATTTGGTGAAAGCATTACTAAACATGACATGTCACTATACCCCGTATTTTTTATACTAAACATTTCTTTGCCCTTGCAATGTATAACATCCCCTTGAAGAACCTTATAAGTTTTCCCCTCAACAACCATTTCTCCTTGGCCTACAAGGATATGAACAATAAGATCACTTTCTTCATGATTATGAGATGGAACTCCTTGATCTGGTTTAAAATTCAAAATGAAGCAAAGCACTTTGTCCTCATTGTAAAGTATCTTCTTTGTAAACTTTTCTTCGCTATACTCCATTTTTTCTGTTATTTTCTCTATTTTCATGGAACTCACTCCTTTTATGAAATTCTAAGCTTAAAATAAATTAAAAATCCTAAGTTCTTTATTCTCATAATATTATCTCCACTGAACTGGTTTTTAATTCTAAATTTTTAGAACCACCCGCGTAGCAGGTGGTATTCAAAATACAAAAATAAATCCTAGCTATAATAATACAGCTAGGATTCTCTATTTTAAATATATATATTGGATAGGGCTAATTTATTATGATTATCTAGTAATTAACTTCTATGCTTCCATGAACATTTTCATGTCATCTTCAACATTTGTAATTCCACCAATACCAAAGTTTTCAACTAGTACTTTAGCTACATTTGGTGAAAGGAATGCTGGAAGTGTTGGTCCTAAGTGAATATTCTTAACACCAAGGTATAATAATGATAATAATACTATTACAGCTTTTTGTTCATACCAAGCTATATTGTATGATATAGGTAATTTATTAACATCATCTAAACCAAATACTTCTTGTAATTTAAGAGCTATTACAACTAATGAGTATGAATCATTACATTGACCAGCATCTAATACTCTTGGAATTCCACCAATATCACCTAAGTTTAACTTATTGTACTTGTACTTAGCACAACCAGCAGTTAATATAACTGTATCCTTTGGTAATTTTTCTGCGAATTCAGTATAATAGTTTCTAGCCTTTGCTCTTCCATCACAACCTGCCATAACAAAGAATCTCTTTATTGCACCAGATTTAACAGCATCAACAACCTTGTCTGCTAACGCTAAAACTTGGTTATGTGCAAATCCACCAACGATTTGTCCATTTTCTATTTCCTTTGGAGCCTTACATTTCTTAGCTAATTCTATAATTGCTGTAAAGTCCTTGATTCCATCTTTATCTGCATCTATATGAGCACATCCTGGCATTCCAGTTGCCCCTGTTGTAAATAATCTATCTTTATATGAATCCTTTGGTATAACAACACAGTTTGTAGTCATTAAAATTGGTCCATTAAAGCTTTCAAATTCTTCTTTTTGTTTCCACCATGCATTACCATAGTTTCCTGCAAAGTGAGCATATTTTTTAAACTTAGGATAATATTGTCCAGCAAGCATTTCTCCATGAGTATAAACATCTACTCCTGTTCCTTCTGTTTGCTCTAGTAACATTTCTAAGTCTCTTAAATCATGTCCTGAAATTAATATTCCTGGATTTTTTCTAACTCCAATATCTACTGTGGTTATTTCTGGATTTCCGTAAGTTTCTGTATTAGCTTTATCTAAAAGAGCCATACCATCTACACCAAATTTTCCAGCTTCTAAAGCTAATGCTACTAAATCATCTACTGATAAAGTATCATCTAAAGTAGCTGCTAGTGCCTTTGCCATAAATCCATGTACTTCTTCATTATTATATTTTAAGTTCATAGCATGCTTCATATAAGCAGATAATCCCTTTAATCCATAAGTTATAAGTTCTCTTAAGCTTCTTACATCTTCATCTTTAGTTGCTAATACTCCTACAGTTTCAGCCTTTTTATCAAACTCTATTGTGTTGTCAGCTGTCCAAGTTACAGCATCTGGAGCTATAACTTCTTCATTACTCATTCCAAATACTTTCTTAAAGAAACCACCAGTTACCTTAACTTCTCCAACTTTTCCACCAGCTTTTATAACTTTGCTTTTTAATTCTTCTCTTAACTTTAGAGTTTCTTTTACTCTTTCTAATATAGAATCTCTGTCAAAGTTAGCATTAGTAATTGTAGTAAATAAGTTTTCTGTTATATACTTATCAACTTTATTATCTATAACTCCAACCTTTCTACCTTCATTACTAACCATAGCTAATCCCTTAGATACATATACTAATAAGTCTTGAGCTTTAGCTACGCTTTCATCTTTACCACAAACTCCTCTTACAGTACATCCACTGCAACCAGCAGTTTCTTGACATTGATAACAAAACATTGACATATTTTTTCCTCCTACTTTATCTAAAAAAATTATTTTTCTAATTTCTTTCCTCGTTACAAGATAAAGTATACTTAATAACTCTGATTTATTCCGTAACAGGTGTTACAATCTTCTTAAAAATTTTCCTCTTCTAGTTAAATATAATTTTAAGATTAATATATAAACTTCTACATAATGGTGATATAATTATATTGTAATATATTGTTAATTTTTACACTTGGAGGTTATTATGAAGATAGGAGTAATTGCTGATATCCACGGGAACTATGATGCACTTATGACAGTTATAGTGGATATGCATAAAAATGATATTGATTCAGTTATTGTCCTTGGAGACATAATCTTTTCTGGGACAGAGCCACAGAAATGTTTTGAGAGAATTAAAATGATTAAACCAATTGTTTGGATTAAAGGTAATACAGATAATTGGTTTAATGAAATAAATGAAAATTTCAAACCTAAAAATGAACTTGAAAATAATATGTACAATAAATTTTTAGATGTAAATAGTAAGGTATCAAAAGAATTAATTGAGACTATTAAAACTTTAAAAGAAAAAGAAGAAACTACAATTAGAGGTGTTAAAATACTATGTGTTCATGGGTCAGATCGTAAGATTAATGAAGGAATTGGGATACTTACACCACAGGAAGATATTTCTGAGCTCTTTAATAGATTGAATCATGATATATTGCTTTGCGCCCATACTCATTCACCATTTATAGCAACTAAAAACGGAAAACTAATAATGAATGTAGGTAGTGTTGGTTTACCTAGTGATGAATCAAGAGCTTCATATGGTATATTAAAATTTGAAGATGATAACTTCGAATATTCTATACGAAAAATTAAAATATAAAATTATCTAAATCAATATAAAGTATCTGTAACATTCCATATAGAACTTTTATCAATATCATCAAATACTTTAAAACTACAAATCTACTTGTCTATTATATATATTTGTGTTAGCATTAATCAAAATAACTTAAAAGAATTAGGTGATACGATATGAAATTTAATAAAAAGGATATATTAATATTAGTAATACCAATAATTATAATAATTATTTCAACTCCTTTTTTACCTGATCAAATTCCTATGCAATGGAACTATAACGGTGATGTTAATTGGTATTTAAATAAAAGATTATCATTTTTATTAGGATTTATTCCTTTTATAGTTTATAAATCATATAAAGCAAAACGTGGCTATAAATAAACCAAAAATTTATTTATAGCCACATTAACTTTATGATGTATTTCCTAATTTTATTCAATCTACTTAGGGTAGAATGGATCACACTGATTTTTCTGTAAAACAATTTTTATTGTCAGTTAAAATTTAATCTTTTTACATCCAACTTAAAATTCCCCTGAATAGTATTTTTAGCAATAGGTATACTAAATTTAAAATGAATTTTTATAAAATACAAATTAAGGTGGTTAAGATGAAAACTTTTAAGAAATTCCTATCAATATTAATAATTGCTTTATTGTCCTTCTCATTTGCTTTTCCAAATAAGGCTATGGCACAAATCAATCCTTTCAATCCATTTAGGGAAGTTCCAATAAAAATAGCAGTTGTTATGTATGATGTCAATGAGCCATATCCTTCTCAGATTGTAAAATACCTGCAAGTAATTCAAGAAGAAAATAAAGATAAAGTACAGTTTACTTTTTTTAATTCCAATAATAACGAGAATTTAGAAACACAATTTATTAATTCTATTATCTCAAACGAACAATATAATCTTATACTGCTAGATTTAGTTAATATAAATTCTGTTGAAAATGTAATAAATAGAATTAAATCCAGCAATATTCCTGTAATTGTTTTTCACAGTGAACCATATAATATGGATGCTATAAAATCATATAATAAAGCTATTTTTATTGGTTCTAGTCCTGAAGAAGGTGGTATTCTTCAAGGAGAAATTCTTATTAATGAGTGGATTAAGCACAAAAATACTGTAGATCATAATAAAAATAATGTTATGGAATATATTCTTTTAAAAGGAAAACCAAACAGCTTAGACACCATTGGTAGATCAAAAGCTTCTGTTTCTACTATAGATGCTGCAGGCATAAAGACAAAAGAACTTTCATCAGTAATTTGCAATTGGGACAAAGAAGAAGGTAGAAAAGCTACTGAAGCTTTACTTTTGCAGTTTGGAGATAAGATTGAAGTTATTAACTCAAATAATGATTCAATGGCAATAGGTGCTATTGAAGCATTACAATCCTATGGCTTTAATAAAGAAGGCAGCTCTAGAACAATTCCAGTTGTTGGCGTAGATGGACTTCCTGAAGCTATTGAATTAATTGATAAAGGTATTATGACAAATACTGTTATACAAGATGCTAAAGGAACTGCAGAAGCTCTTTTTTATTGCGGAATGAATTTAGCTGAAAATAAAAAACCATTAGAAGGAACAAATTATACCTTTGATGATAGTGGTGTTGCTATTCGTATTCCTTATATGCTATATAAAGCATTAAACTAATTATCAATTAAAATTTATCTTCAATAAAACAACATAAATAAGATGATTTCCATGTTGTATAGAAATCATCTTATTATCTTTAATAGCTTCTTTATATAAGTTTTTTAATAAAGTTTTTACATTACTTTTCCTGGTAAAACTGCATCTAGTATCCCAATAACTAGCGCTGCCAATAAGGCACCTATTATTGATACACTCATGTTTGGTACTAAAAATTGTGCTAGATATATTATTATGGCAGATATTACAAATCCCTTTATACCTTTTCCAATAGGAGATGCATCAACTCCCATAAAACTTTCTGCAAAATAATCTAGAACTGTTATTACAACTGCAGCTATTAAGAAAGACCATAAGCCTTCAATTGTAAAACCTGGAGTCAAAAATGATGTTATCCCTAAAACAACAGCAACTAATACCAATCTTCCTAACCAACCAAAAAAACTACTATGTGCATGTCTGTCTGTCTGTTCTTTATGTACCATTGTTATTCCTCCCTTGCAGTTTTATTTACATGACTACATTTATAGTATGTACATTTTTTATTTATAATATGATATATTTAAAAAATAAAATTTTACTATGCTTACCGCATTTCTTAATAAGTAGAAAATATTATTATATTAATCTTGCTATATATACTACCACATATGAAAAAGGAATAAGCAACATAATAGCAGCAAAAGTACCTATAATTTTACTGCCAATCATAGCAAAAATGCATACACAAAAATCTTCTTCTGAGCATTTATTATCTATTACATCATCAGTCATAATTGATAACTGTGGATCAATAAATATTGACATTAGAATAACAGCTAAACCATTTATAATTGAAGATAAAGTAATACAAGTTGCTCTGAGCTCTGGTTCTAAGCTTCCTGCGTAAATTGGTGCTAAAGATCCAGTAGTTATCAATGAGACAGATATTAAATTGTATAATGTTAGTTTTTTAGGTACTTTTTTTAAATTAATTTTTCTAATATTACTTTTTACTGGTATTGCAATGGAATTTCTCATATAATTAATTCCAGCTTTTGAAAAACCATATAACATTAATTTTGAGATTGATTTATCAACAGAAAAACATAAAACACATTTATAGAATATTTTCTGAAATGTGGGAATTAATAAAGCTGCAAAAACAGTAGCAATACCTGAAACAATAATTATTAAATCAAATATAGTTATTAAGTAGTTTCCTGATGATCTATACTCTACTAACTTTGTTAATATAGGAGTTTGGAAGGTTACTGCTACTCTTGACACTAGAGACAGTATGTTAAATACTGCAAAAGTAATAGCTATTTTTCCTATTCTTACACCAACTATTCTAGTACAATATGCCAATGTCCCTATTAATGAAATTATAAAATTTAATATTAAAACAAATATAATTTGAATTATCAACTTTATCACCTATTCTTTCCATCAAATCTTCTAAGTTACCAACTAACTTCCAAGTTGTTTATTACTTTTCCTCGTTATGGTAATATAAAAAGAAAAAGTACTCAATAAATCTATGTTAAGATAAAATATAATTGAATACTTAGTTATTAAGACTTGAATTATATTCAAGTTTTTGGAGGAATATTAGATGATTGATAACATAAATGAAATAAAGTTAATTAAAAATAATATATATAATGAAATATCATTAAATTTTATATATAACTTAAAGAAATTAATACAAATAGAAGGAACTCAAAAAAACTTATCTTTAAAGATTGGAATTTCTGAAGATCTACTTTCTAAATACAAATCAGGATCTACATTTCCAACTATAGAAACCCTTATATATATTTCTAAAATATATAAAATAAAATTAAATGATTTACTATATAGTAAACTAAAGATCAGCGATCTAGAATCAATAAATACTTCTAAAAATTCTTTCCAGCATATTTTTAGAGAAAAATATTTTGTATATTTCCTTGTAACAAATAAATATAAAGAAGGTACTATTCAGGAAGGTGTTATTGAATTTCATGATGATGATGTATGCTTTAATATAATTCATGAAAATTCAATTATTAAAAGTTTTGAAGGAAATTATAAGACAACTGATAAGCTAATCTTCTTTGAACTTACAAGTGTAAAAGATGGAATATGCTACATAAATATGATTAAGCCAAATGTTAATATGAAAAAGTATATTGGTGGTATTGCTATGATGCTTCTTCCATCTCAAGCTAATAGTAAACCTTGCTGTCAAAAAATATTATTTTCAAAAGATAAGATAAATAGAGAAGAAAATTACGAAGAAATGTCTAGTATTCTTAACTTTAATACTACTGACACTATCTTTGGAAATATAAAAATTTCTATAAATGATGATGAAGATGCTTTTGATTTCATAACTTCTCTAGCTTCTACATAATACTAAGGGCAGTATCAAAATCATTTTGATACTGCCCCCTCAACAAAATTCTTCAAAGTCTCAAGTTATCAGCATATTCTTAAGAATATAAGAATACAAGAATATCAGAATATTTCCATACGGCCTTTACATTAAACTATAAAATATATTAAGAATAATACTGCTAAACAATACATAACTGGATGTATCTTTTTGTAATTACCTTTAAAGACATTTAGTATAACATAAGTTAAGAATCCACATGCGATACCTTCACCTATGCTATAAGTTAATGGCATTAATATAATAGTTAAAAATGCTGGTATAGCTATTTCACTCTTATCCCAATCAATTTCCTTTAAAGTACTACAAATTAATGATCCTACTATAATTAATGCAGGTGCAGTTACTTGTGTTGTAATAACAGTAAGTAATGGTGAGAAAAATAATGAAAGTAAAAATAAAATACCTACTACTACACTAGAAAATCCAGTTCTTGCTCCTACAGAAATTCCTGATAAAGATTCAACATAAGCTGTTGTATTAGTAGTTCCAAACACTGAACCTATACAAGTTGCAACTGAATCAGCAAGCAATGCCTTTGATCCATTTTCTACTGAGCCATCTTTTTTTAATAATCCCACCTTTGAACCTGCTGCCACTAATGTTCCAGCTGTATCAAAGAAATCCATAAATAATAATGTAAATACAACTAAAAGCATTTGCGGATTAAACACTTCACCTATATTTTCTACTGCTACTCCAAAAGTAGGTGCCATTGATGGTGGCATGGAAATTACTGCTGATGGAATTTCGATAAGACCAGTTATCATTCCTACAACTACAGTTAATATCATTCCAATAAATATTGCAATATTTGATCCTCTTACCATTAATATTGATATAACAATAACACCAAATACAGCTAATAAAACTGATGGATTTGTTAAATCCCCAAGCCCTACAAATGTAGCAGGATTAGCTACTACAATTCCTGCATTCTTCAAACCGATAAATGCTATAAACAAACCAATTCCTGCGCTTACCGCGAACTTAAGATTAGCTGGAATTGCTTTTATAATAATCTCTCTAAGACCTGTTGCTGAAATTAAGAAAAATATAATACCAGAAGCTAATACACCTGCTAAAGCTGTTTGCCAAGGAATATTCATTCCTATGCATACACTATATGTAAAAAATGCATTTAGTCCAAGACCTGGAGCTATAGCTAAAGGGAATTTTGCAAATGCTCCCATTATTAAAGTACCAACTGCTGCTGCCAAAGCTGTAGCTACAAAAACACTTTCCTGTGGCAATCCTGCTTGAGCTAAAACACTTGGAATTAAAAACAAGGCGTAAGCCATAGTTAAAAATGTGGTTACCCCTCCAATTACTTCTGTTTTCAAATTTGTTTGTTTTTCTTTAAATTGAAAATAATTTGATATGAAATTCATTGTCATTCTCCTCTATGCTGTAGTATTGTAATCAAATTTTATCGCATGTTGAGGATAAAGATATGTATTAGACATATATTAAAATATATGAAAGTAGTAACATATCGTAGTCAAGTCATTTAAGGCAACTTGGTAGAAACTGTCGGACCGTATCTCCAACTTTATACGAAAATTATGATTACTTTTTGGGTTAGGGTTATATAATACTACATTTTCCTACACTTGTCTATGTTTCTATTATAATTTATGACTTTAATAACTATGCAAAATGATTTATTAAAATATTTTCACTAGTAAACATTATCACTTACACTTTTTTCTTAAACAATTTTCTAAATGGCACTGTAATACATTGAAAACTAAAATTTATTACCTTATGTATCTTAAAATGAGAATAGCAATTGCTAATAGCTGGATTACATATTCTTTTACATCCCCAGTTTTTAATAATTTCAATCCATATTTCTTTTTATATGGATAAAAAAATGGTACTCCTTTTATTGTAAGAGCATCAGCTAATAAATGTGAAGCATAACATATTCCCCAAACAAGAGCAACTGACTTATTAACATGATATAAGCCTACTGTAGATACTCCTAGTGCTACCAATGAATGAGTTATTGTTCTATGTTTTAATCTTAAATACTTATCCCAGTCTGGAGCAATTGCTCCTAAAACACCAAGAACACTTATTGGATTCTTCATTATTAGTGGAATTGTTGCTGCTAAGCCTATTGCTAAATGTGTTCTTTTTATCATTATTTTCTTCTCCTTAAATTTTTTGTGTTATTTTGTAAAAGATACTGTAATTTCATTTTATAAAATAACAGCACCTCTTGCAAACACACGTTCTTATATTATAACATTTTTTCTAAAGATTCAACAATTCATTTAGATTGCTGGTTTATTTAAATATTCTAAAATGTCTACAACATTTGATTTGTCTATTGCCGCTTTTGTTTCAGTTTCAGACATACCTATCTCTAATTTAGCATCACTTGCCTGTATATTAAGATCAATATAATCTGCTTGTTTATAAGCACTATTCCACTCATCTATAGCAGCATCAATATCATTAACAACTATATCAAATTTATTAAAATTAGTATCATTAATTGCAACTGAAACATCATTAATTGCTCTGTTAACATCATCTTCAAGCTTTTGCCACTCATTTAATATTAATTGAACATTAGATTCTAAAGCTTGAACTTCCTTAGCCATTGCTGTATAGTTTTTAGATATTATTTGAAATGCTGTAACATCAGCATTTATCCCAGTTATTTTACTACTAATTTCTTTGATTTTATCTTGTTCCTCTTTAATTTTTTTTGAATTCACTACAATAACATAAATAGCACCTGCAACTACTGGAGCTAAGAAAAACCAAGTAATTAACCCTAATGGCCCTGCAAAAAATACTGCTACAACACCAATGACTATTGCAGCACCAGCTGCTATAGCTGCAGCTACAATTTGTGCCGTTTGCCTGCTTATTTCATCTTGTAAATTTTGAATATCTTTATTTAACTGCTCTACTAATCCTTTATCTACACCTGCTTCTTCTACAGCCTTATCTGCGACAGCTTGCATATCCTTTGCCATTTGAGGCATATTCCCTTTAAAATCCTGTATGTTTTTTAGAGAATCTGCAATTTCTTCTGTAATATTATTCAATCTATCAGATACAGTATTTAAATCAATTAATAAAGCCTCTCTTCCTTCCTTATCAGTTGGATGAGTCACTAAATATTTTGCTTGCTTCCGAGCTGCTGTTAGTTCATGTAAAATGTGATTATTATGTTTTTTTACATTTCTAGGAGTAATTATTAAATCTTCATAAACATTTGCTTCCCAGTCTCTGGCTATAACCTTTGATCTTTGAAATGCTTTTACAAAATCATCATAACCTGGGGGATTATTATTGAATGCGTGAAGCTTTGTCTTTCTAACACCAACCATAAACCTAGTCACCATAATAACATTCTTTTTGTATTCATTTTCAGCTTCAATTAAAGATTTACTATTAAATTGAATTGCTTCTGAAATTAACATATATCTTTCTCCTTTATTATTTATATTTTACCTAAAACAATTAATACATTTATGTATATAATGTGTATTTTAATTCCTCAATATTCAATATTAATAAATACTTTTTGTAAAGAGTCTGATAAGCTATAATTAATAGGTAAAATATATTTAATTGGAGTTAAGGAGAGGACAATATGAAATATGATAGGATTATCATAAATGATATAGGAAAAGCTTCCGTTTGCCCTATTTGTAATAACGAGGACACTGATATAAAAGGTGATTACTGCCAAATTTGTGGTGCTTTCTTGAGAAATAAATGTACTAATCTTGATTGTGACATTGAGCTATCTGGAGACAGTAGATATTGTTCAATTTGTGGAGCTGAATCCACTTTTCATAAAGGAGGATTACTTAAAGATTGGACAGATAGCAAAGATAAATTTACTACTTCTACTCCACTTATAGACAATATAGATTTAGATAAGAAAACTGCTGATGAGAGCTTTATACCAAACTATTATTTAACAAAAGATAACTAAGTAAAATAACAAAAACTAGTAGAACGTTGTATTTGCTCTACTAGTCTTTTTCTATGTAGTAAAGAATTTATGTATATTAGACGGTTTTAAAAAATTTTAAATAACTTTGTTATTGTAGGCCTCTTTCATAACTTTCTACCATTCTTTTTACCATTTCTCCGCCTACACTACCATTTTGTCTTGAAGAAAGGTTTCCTTTGTCAATGCTTTCATAGTCTTGTAATCCTACTCCTGAAGCAACTTCAGTTTTTAATCTGTTTAACCCTTGTTTTGCTTCTGGTACTAAAGTTCTGTTTCTTCCACTATAATTTGATGCCATTTTTGTTACCTCCCTTAATAAATATAAATTTTGGTTACAGTTATATCTTAACCACAAGCAAAATTTATAATCTATTAAATTGTTAGCAAAAGTAGTATTCAAATGTTTTATTTCATATACTTAGACGAGAAACCTAATAATACTACTTTCATAAGTCTGCTGGATTTCTTATCAAAGTTTAACAGATTGCCCTCTAATTTATAATATTATATAAATATAAAAACTAGTAGAACAAATATAATAATTATTATAAATGCTCTACTAGCCTTTTCTCATTAGAGAGGAATTATGTCACTATTTTAAAAATGGCTTACTACATTTTTGATGCCTATATTATTTATAGACCTCTTTCATAACTTTCTACCATTCTTTTTACCATTTCTCCACCTACACTACCGTTTTGTCTTGAAGAAAGGTTTCCTTTGTCAATGTTTTCGTAGTCTTGTAATCCTACTTCTGAAGCAACTTCAGTTTTTAATCTGTTTAATCCTTGTTTTGCTTCTGGTACTAAAGTTCTGTTTCTTCCACTATTATTTGATGCCATCTTAGTTTCCTCCCTTAATATATAGTATTTTGCCTTTGCAAATGTTAAATTTGCTTGGCACTATTATATTAACCATCATTAGAAATATTAATCCAATTAAATGTTGGTAAAGATAGCATTCTATTGTTCTATTGTAAAACTAACGATAAATTCCAATATCTTTTCTGCAATAGCTATTTTTAAAATTTACAAGTTCAACATTTCTATATGCAACTTCCCTAGCTTCTTCTAATGTTTTACCTGAACCAACAACAGAAAGAACTCTTCCTCCATTAGTTTTAAGTTTTCCATCTTCTAGCTTAGCTCCTGCTAAAAATACATTATCCTTAACACCTTGATCTATAGTTATTTCATAACCTTTTTCAAAGCTTCCTGGATAACCTTTTGATGCAAGAACAACATTTATACAAACTTCATCTCTCCACTTTACAGTAGTTTCACTTAATTTTTCATCCATTGCTGCTTCAATTACTTCAAACAAATCACTTTCCATTAAACTTAATACTGATTGCGTTTCAGGATCACCCATTCTTACATTATATTCAAGTAAGTATGTTCCTTTATTCGTAATCATAAGTCCAAAGAATATAATTCCTTTAAAGTCAAACTTTTCAGCTTGAATTCCTTCTAGAGTCTTAGCCATTATATTATCTTCAAATTCTTTCATAACTTCATTGGTTACATATGGATTTGGTGCTAAAACTCCCATTCCACCTGTATTTGGTCCCTTACCACCATCAAAAATTTGCTTATGGTCCTTAGCTGATATAAATGGTATTATTGTCTTTCCATCTGTAATAGAAAGAATTGAAGCTTCAACTCCATATAAAAATTCTTCTATAACAACCTTTTGTCCAGCACCTTTAAATATATCATCTATCATATAAGAATTTAATGCTTCTTTAGCATCCTCTTTTGTTTCACAAATTGCAACACCTTTTCCTGCCGCTAGTCCATCAGCCTTGATAACTACTGGATATGTGCAATTTTCTATATATTCTAAAGCCGGTTCTACTTCTGTGAACACTTCGTATTCAGCAGTTTTTACTCCATACTTTTTCATAAATTCCTTAGAAAAACTTTTACTTCCTTCAAGCTGAGCTCCAGCCTTATCAGGTCCAAATATTCTAAGATTTTCAGCTTTAAATTTATCTGTAATCCCCTTAGTTAATGGATCTTCAGGACCTACTACAGTAAGGTAAATATCATTTTCTTTAACGAATTTAACTAATTCATCAAAATCTGTTATATTAATATTTTCACATTTATTTTCTACAGCAGTTCCACCATTACCTGGGGCTACATATATTTTCTCAACCTTTGGGCTCTTTGAAAGTTTCCAAGCTATTGCATGTTCTCTTCCTCCAGAACCAATTAAAAGTAGTTTCATAAAATATCCTCCAAACTTTTAGTGTTTAAAGTGTCTAAGCCCAGTAAATACCATAGCTATACCATGTTCATTACAAGCATCTATAGACTCTTGATCTCTCATAGATCCACCTGGCTGAATAATTGCCTTAATTCCAGCTTTAGCAGCTTGATCTACTACATCTCTAAATGGGAAAAATGCATCAGAGGCTAATATAGTAGCTCCAACCCCTCTTTTTAGAGCATCTTCTGTTGGCCATATTCTATTAACTTGACCTCCGCCAATTCCAAGCGCTACAGAGTCTTTAGCAACAACAATTGCATTGGATTTAACATATTTAACAACCTTCATTCCAAATAGTAAATCCTTCATTTCTTCGTCAGTTGGTTTCTTTTCAGTCACAACTTCTATTTTCTCTAAAAGCTTTTTATCTTCTTCTTGTACTAAGATACCTCCATCAACAGTTACCATATACTTTTCATCTTGGGGCGTTTTACTAACTCTTAATACTCTTAAATTCTTTTTAGTTTTTAATACTTCAAGTGCATCTTCATCATAATCTGGAGCTGCAATTACCTCCAAGAATATCTTAACCATTTCTTCTGCAGTTTTCTTATCAACCTTTCTATTGAAGGCAACTATTCCACCAAATATTGAAGTAGGATCAACCTTATAAGCCTTCATATAAGCTTCATATGGATTTTCTCCAATAGCAACACCACATGGAGTGTTATGTTTTAAAGCACAACATGATGGTTCTTCAAATTCATTTGCACATTTCCATGCTATATCCATATCTTTAAAGTTATTATAAGATAATTCTTTACCATTTAATATATCTATGCTATTCATAGCTCCTTCTACTGTTGTTGACTGATAGAAAGCAGCACTTTGATGAGAATTTTCACCATATCTTAAACCTTGCTTTTTCTTAAATGAAACTGAAAGATATTCAGGATATTCTTCTTCTCCTTCTAACATAAAATTAGAAATAGCAGCATCATATGCGCTCATAAGATTAAATACCTTACCTGCCAATCTCTTTTTAGTCTTTAATGAAACTTCTCCTGATTTCATTTCATCCATAACAACAGCATAATCCTTTTTGTCTGATATAACTACTACATCTTGAAAGTTTTTAGCTGCTGCTCTAAGCATTGTTGGACCACCAATATCAATAAATTCAACCTTTTCTTGAAAGCTTAGATCTTCCTTTACCTTTTCAAAAAATGGATAAAGGTTAACTACAACATAATCTATTGTGTGTATTTCTCTTGATTTCAAAGTATCCATATGTTCTTTATTATCTCTTATAGCCAGTATTCCAGCATGTACAAGTGGATGTAAAGTCTTAACTCTTCCATCTAGCATTTCCGGAAAATTTGTAACCTCATTAACTTCTATTACATCTACTCCATTTTCCTTTAGATGCTTATATGTACCACCTGTTGATATTATTTCAACATCTTGTGATACTAAAAATTTTGCAAAGTCTAATACTCCTTCTTTATCAAATACACTAATTAAAGCTCTTTTTTTCAAAATAAAGGCCTCCTTTTATTCTTCAATCTTCACTTTTTTATTTATAATTTCAATTTTATTTTCTGAAATAAGTTTAATTGCTTTAGGTAATAATATATGTTCTTTTTCTAATATTTTCTTTTGAAGAGTTTCCGCCGTATCTTCAAAAGAAACTGGCACTGCTTCTTGTAAAATAATTGCTCCCCCGTCTACTTCATTATTTACAAAATGCACTGTACACCCTGAATATTTAACACCTTTCTCAATTGCAGCTTCATGTACCTTTAGCCCATACATACCTGGGCCACAAAAGGAAGGAATTAAAGATGGATGAATATTTATCATCTTATTGCTAAATTTATTTAAAAGTTCCCCATTTAAAATAGATAAATATCCAGCAAGTACTATTAAGTCTACTTTTCCATCTGTCAATTCTAAAATTTTATCTGATTGATGTTCCCCAAATTCTTTTCTACTTACAACATGATATTCTATACCATGTTTTTTAGCTCTCTCTATTGCAAAAGCCCCTTCTTTACTGCTTATTACCATTTTTATTTCACAGTCTAACTCTTTATTTTCAACTGCATCAATAATAGATTGAAGGTCAGTTCCTCCCCCGGAAACTAGCACTGCTATTTTAAACAAACACCTTCACCTCCAGATGTTACATAACCTATTTCGTAAGCTCTTTCCCCCATTTCAAGTAGAACTTTCTTTATAGGGTCAACATCCTTTTCATTGACACAAAGTACAAATCCAATCCCCATGTTGAAGGTATTGTACATATGATCTTTATCTACTCCAAGCTCAACCATCTTTTCAAATATTGATGGTAATGGATAGCTTTCTTTATTTATAACTGCAGTTAACTCTCTACCATTAAACATTCTAGGTACATTTTCTATAAATCCACCACCAGTTATATGTGACATTCCTTTTATTTCATAGTTTTTTAAGAGTTCAAGCACTGGCTTAACGTAAATTTTAGTAGGAGTAATTAAAGTTTTCCATACTTCTTTCCCTTCAAACTCCATATCTAAGTCACTAAACAACTTTCTAACAAGTGAAAATCCATTAGAATGAACTCCCGAAGAAGCTATACCAATAAGCTTATCTCCTTCTTTAATTTTAGATCCGTCAATTATTTCATCCTTATCTGCTATCCCCACAGCAAAACCAGCTATATCATAATCTCCTTCTTTATAAAAACCTGGCATTTCAGCTGTCTCTCCCCCAACAAGAGCACAGTCTGATTGAAGGCAACCCTCTGATACACCTTTAACTAAATCTGCTGCAACTTCTGCTTCAAGCTTACCACAAGCTATGTAGTCTAAGAAAAATAATGGCTTTGCTCCATGACAAAGTATGTCATTAACACACATGGCAACGCAATCAATTCCTACTGTATCATACTTTTTCTTCTTGCATGCTATATCAAGCTTTGTTCCAACTCCATCTGTTCCTGATACTAAAACTGGTTTCTTATAGCCTTCTGGAAGCTCAACCATACCAGCAAAACTTCCAAGTCCATTTAAAACATATTTACTCATTGTTCTAGCTGCATATTCCTTTATTAGCTTAACTGACTTATATCCTTCTTCTATATTAACTCCCGATTCCTTATAAGTTATCATTTAATAATCCTACCTTTCAAGATGATCTTTTGATGTTTCAATTGGAGTTGCTACTGGATACTTTCCATTAAAACAACCTACACAGAATCCTTCTTTGCCTTCAAAGCATTTATACATTCCTTCCATGCTTAAGTAGCCTAAAGAGTCTGCACCTATCATTTCACCTATTTCTGGAATAGTGTAATTTGCGCCAACTAGTTCACTTCTATATGGAGTATCGATTCCAAAGTAACATGGATACTTAACAACTGGAGATGCTACTAGGAAATGTACTTCCTTAGCTCCTGCTCTCCTTAATGATTCTACTAAATGCTTTGATGTAGTTCCTCTAACTATAGAATCATCAATAAGTATTACTCTCTTACCATCTAAATTAACTTTTAAAGGATTTAACTTTACAGCAACAGCCTTTTCTCTAATTTCTTGAGAAGGCGATATAAATGTTCTTCCTACATATCTGTTTTTAACAAAACCTATATCATAAGGAATTCCTGAAGCCTTTGAATACCCTATAGCTGCTGGTATTCCTGAATCAGGTACTGCTACTACTAAATCAGCTTCTATCTTATGTTCTTTAAATAATCTCTCTCCCGATTTTATTCTTGTATTATAAACATCAAGTCCATCTATCATAGAATCTGGTCTTGCAAAGTATATGTATTCAAAAGCACAAGTTTGACAACCTGCATCTTCAGAATACTGGAATGATTCAATACCATTTTCATTTATTATTATCATTTCACCTGGTTTAACATCTCTAACATATTCAGCTCCCACAGCATCAAGAGCACAACTTTCAGATGCTAGAATATAAGCATTGTCAACTTTTCCTATACAAAGAGGTCTTATTCCATGAGGATCTCTTGCACCAATAAGCTTATCCTTTGTAGCTATAACCATTGCAAAACTTCCTCTAATTGCTTGCATTGCATCAGTTACTGCTCTTTCTATACCCTTTTTTGCACCTCTTGCAATTAAAGTAGCTATTACTTCAGAATCTATTGAAGTATGGAAAATGTGTCCACCCTCTTCAAGTAATTCTCTTATCACATCTGCATTTACCAAATTACCATTGTGTGCTAAGGCAATAGAGCCTAACTTAGAACTAGCTAAAAGTGGCTGAGAATTTTCTACTGTATTTGCTCCTGTAGTAGAATATCTTACATGCCCTATAGCAACATGACCTTTTAACTTTTCTAAATCTTCCTTGCTAAATGCTTCTGTTATTAAACCTAGCCCTTTATGCATTTCGATCTTTTCGCCATCACCTACTGCTATACCTGCACTTTCTTGCCCTCTATGTTGTAGTGCATATAATCCATAGTAAGTCATTCCTGCTACATCTAGAGGTGTACTTGAGAAAACCCCAAATACACCACATTCATCTTTAAATTTATCTAGACTAGGATCTAATATTAAATTAAAATCTGAATTTGTCATTAACTATTCTCCTTTAATTCTGTTTAATATTTCTATGTACGCACCTTCCACATTACCCATATCTCTTCTAAATCTATCTTTATCAAGCTTTTCTCCAGTTGTTGCGTCCCAGAACCTACATGTATCTGGAGATATTTCATCAGCTAGAACTATTTCTCCATTTTGTAACTTACCAAATTCTATTTTAAAGTCGATTAGATTTATATTAAGTTTTGCAAAGAATTCTTTTAATAAATCATTAATCTTTGCTGTCATATCTAAGATTAACTTAATTTCTTCAAAAGTAGCTGCTCCTATTGCAACTGCGTGATATGAGTTTATTAATGGATCTCCAAGTTCATCATCCTTATAAGAAAATTCAAATACAGTTGTCTTTAACTTATATCCTTCTTCAAGGCCTAATCTCTTAGCCATAGAACCTGCAGCTATATTTCTAACTATAACTTCTAAAGGTACGATTTCAACTTTTTTACAAAGTTGCTCTCTATCATTTATTTTCTTAACAAAATGAGTCTTTATACCATTTTTATTTAACATTTCAAAAATCATTGTTGTTATAGCATTATTTAAAACACCTTTATTATCGATTTGAGCTTTCTTTACTCCATTAAATGCTGTTGCATCATCTTTATAATAAACGATAACTTCATCTTCCTTTGCTGTGCTATAAATCTTCTTTGCTTTTCCTTCATATAACATTTCTAACTTTTCCATTATAGTTCTACTCCCTCTCTATTTTCACTTATAAACTTTTCTTTCATCTTTAATCTTGCTTCTACTAATTTTTCTTTAATATCAGGATATTTTAGTGATAACATTTGTACCGCTAATAATCCCGCATTATAACTATTGTTTATACCAACTGTTGCAACTGGTATTGATTTTGGCATTTGTACTATTGATAGTAGTGCATCCATACCATCTAGCGCTGCTCTTACTGGTACTCCTATTACTGGAAGCGTTGTTTGTGATGCTATTACCCCCGGCAAATGAGCAGCAAGTCCTGCTCCTGCAATTATAACTTCACAACCTTCACTTTCAATTTTCTTAATAGTCTCAACTAGTTTTTCAGGCACTCTATGGGCTGATAATATAAATGCTTTATAAGAAACTCCATATTCCTTTAGAGCATTTGCAGCTCCTTTCATAACATCTGTGTCTGACTTACTTCCGAAAAATATTGCTACTTTCATAAAAGACCTCCCATTTATCTAAAATAATTTACTCCTGCTTTAAATATCTTTTGATCAAATTCCCCTGGTACATTTCTATATAAATCTGTGCCAATTCTTTCTGAATGAGCCATCTTACCAAATATTCTTCCATCAGGACTTGTAATACCTTCAATACCAAGCATAGATCCATTTGGATTATATGGCATATCTAATGAAACATCTCCATTAAAATCAACATATTGTGTTGCTATTTGTCCATTTGCTTCTAGTTCCTTAAGTAAACTTTCTGAAGCTACAAATCTTCCTTCTCCGTGAGATATTGCTACTGTATGAATATCATCTACATTTACTTCACTTAACCATGGTGATTTAACAGAATTTATCTTTGTTCTAATTAAAGATGACATATGTCTATTTATATTGTTATAAGTTAATGTAGCCATATCCTCTTCTATATCTCTAATTTCACCATAAGGAAGTAGTCCTAATTTAATCAATGCTTGGAAGCCGTTACAAATTCCTAGCATCAAACCATCTCTATTATTTAAAAGATCCATTACTGCATTTTTAATCTTTTCATTTCTAAAGACAGTAGCTATAAACTTACCTGAACCATCTGGCTCATCTCCAGCTGAGAAACCACCTGGAAGCATAATGATTTGTGCTGTCCTTATTTCTTCAGCTAACTTATTGATTGACTCTGTTAAAATTTCTTTATTTAGATTTCTTAAAATAACTTGTGAAACTTCAGCACCTTCCTTCAAGAATGCTCTAGCACAATCATCTTCACAATTTGTCCCAGGGAAAACTGGAATTACAACTTTAGGTTTTGCTACTTTTACTTTTGGAGAAATAGTGTTTCTCTTATTGTAAGTAGCTACTTTCACTTTTGTATTAGTTTCCTCTGTTTTAATTTTAAATACTGGGCTTAACTTTTCTTCTAAAGCTTTATCAAGTTCTTCAATTGCAAGTGCAATTTCAAATTCTTGTACTTTAATCACTTCTTCTTCTAAAGTTTTACCAACTACTTTATATAAACAATCTTTAAATACTTCTTGAACATTTACCTTTGCTGGTACTTCTAATAAAATGCTTCCATAGTTTAATCCAAATAACTCATCTTTTGAAAGGTTATTTATTTCAGTTCCAATTCTATTTCCTAGAGACATTTTAGTTATAGCTTCAGCTACTCCACCAAACTTTATTGTTGACGCTGATATAACTTTTTTAGCACCTATTAAGTCATATAATGTTTCTATATTCTTTTTAAACTTATCCATGTTTATTAAGCCATCTTCAAGTTTTTCTGTTTCAAGTAAAACTAATGTACTATTAACTTCTTTAAACTCTGGACTAATAATTTTATTAGCTTTTTCATATCCTACTGCAAAAGACACTAAACTTGGAGGAACATCTATATCCTCAAAACTTCCAGACATTGAGTCTTTACCACCTATTGCAGGTATTCCTAAATCCTCTTGCGCTTTATATGCTCCAAGTAATGCTGCAAATGGTTTACCCCATCTTTCAGGCTTTTTACCTAGTCTTTCGAAATATTCTTGGAATGTAAGTCTAGCTCTTCTATAATCTCCACCCATAGCTGCAAGTTTAGCTATAGATTCTATTACAGAATAGAAAGCCATGTGATATGGACTCCATGTTCCAAGCTCTGGATTAAATCCAAAAGTCATAAGTGATGCATCCTTGCTTTCTCCATGAAATACTGGAATTTTTGCTGCCATACCTTCTGCTGGTGTTTTTGAATATTTCCCACCAAAAGGCATAAGCACTGTTCCAGTACCTATAGTTGAATCGAAGGTTTCAATTAATCCCTTTTGAGAAGCTACATTTAATTTATGTAGATTTTCTATCCATTTTGATTTAACATCTACTTCATGAACATCACATGGGAATTCCTTAGGTGCAACTACCTTAACATTAGTCTTCTGAGTTGCTCCATTTGTATCTAAGAAACTTCTCTTAATATCCACTATCATCTTCTCTCTCCAGAAAAGTCTTAGTCTTTCAGTATCTGTAACCTTTGCTACAACCACTGCTTCTAAATTTTCTTCTGAAGAAAGTTCTATAAATCTTTCTGCTAAACTACTATGAACTACAACTGCCATTCTCTCTTGAGATTCTGAAACTGCAAGTTCTGTTCCATCTAAACCTTCATATTTTTTAGGAACCTTATCTAAATTTATATCAAGACCTCTACAAAGTTCTCCAATAGCTACTGAAACTCCACCAGCACCAAAGTCGTTACATCTCTTTATCATTTTAGCTACTTCTGAGTTTCTAAATAGTCTTTGAATCTTTCTCTCTGTTGGTGCATTACCTTTTTGAACTTCTGCACCACACTCATTTATAGAATCTTCTGTATGCTCTTTTGATGAACCAGTTGCACCACCTACACCATCTCTACCTGTTCTTCCACCAAGAAGAATTATAACATCTCCTACCTTAGGCTCTTCTCTAACTACATTTTCTTTTGGAGCTGCAGCAATTACTGCTCCAACCTCCATTCTCTTTGCAACATAGTTTGGATGATAAACTTCTGCTACTTGTCCTGTGGCAAGCCCTATTTGATTACCATATGAACTATATCCATGTGCTGCCTTTAATGTAATTGTTCTTTGAGGTAATTTCCCCTTTATAGTTTCCTCTACAGGAACTGTTGGGTCTGCCGCACCTGTAACTCTCATAGCTTGATATACAAAAGTTCTTCCTGATAATGGATCACGAATTGCACCACCTAGACATGTAGCTGCACCACCAAAAGGTTCTATTTCTGTTGGATGATTATGTGTTTCATTTTTAAACATTAAAAGGTATTTTTCTGTTCCATTATCTGTTTCTACATTAATGTTTATAGAACATGCATTTATTTCATCAGAAACATCTAGGTCTTCAAGCATTCCCTTTTTTCTCATTTCCTTCATTGAAATAACTGCTAGATCCATAAGTGTTATAGGTCTATCTGTTTTTCCATAGACATAATCTCTTGATTTTATATAAGCTTCATAGCTTTTTTTAATGGGTACTGTGAATTTATTTTCTTCGATTTCAACTTCTTCGATTGAAGTTGAGAAAGTTGTATGCCTACAGTGATCTGACCAATATGTGTCTATTACCTTTATCTCTGTAATAGTTGGTTCTCTCATTTCTTCCTTAAAGTAATCTCTAATCATAACTAGATCTTCTATACTCATTGCAAGTCCTAGATCTTTATGCAATTTTTCTAGAGATTCTTTATCCATTTCTCTGAAGCCTTCTAAGATTTGTACATCGTTAGGTATGTTCATTGGAGATTCTAACTCTCTATTATTAATTTCTACTTCTCTTGAATCCACTGGATTGATGTAATAATTTTTTATTTTATCTATATCTTCTTTTGTTAAATTACCAATTAAAATAATTATTTTTGAAGATTTAACTTGAATTCTATCTTCTTCAGTTAAGATTTGAAAACACTCTGACGCTGAATCAGCTCTTTGATCGTATTGTCCTGGTAAGTATTCAACTCCAAATGCTATTTCTCCATCATTAATTTCTAAATTTTCTTCATATACTTTATCAACTGTAAGTTCAGAAAAAATTGTATATAAAGCTTTTTTATAATATTCTTCTTCTACGTCTCCTAAAGTATATTTATTTACTACTCTCACATTTTCTAATTTTTCTACTCTTAAATTACTTTTAAAGTCTTTTAATAAGCTTTTAGCTTCAACGTCAAATCCATCTTTCTTTTCGACGAATATGCATCTATTTTTAGACATTTAAATACCTCCAAACATTGATTGTCAATTTAACGAATGTTTTTTTGCTATTACATTTTATATTTCGTATTTCTATAATTAGCTTATCATTCCAACTGAACAATGTCAATATTACAGTTAAAAAACATAATATATTTCGCAGTATAACGAATTATATTAAAATCACACGCTTTAGTTATTCGTATTTTTAGACATTTCTCTTCATTTTCTATATTTTAGATGATCTAAAATTAAAAAAAAGCCAACAGCCTAAGCCATTGGCAAGAAACCCTACGCAACCTTAACGGTCAATAATATTATTCGCAAATTCTTACTGCTTTATTCAAATTTCTAAGTTATTGTTATATAAAATGAAATTATTTCATATAATAATAAATGTTGCTTATAAAATATTGACTTTTTATTAATGTAATGTATACTTTATATCGGGAAGTTTAATATATCACAACTTTTAGTTTACCTTTAGTAAACTTTTTTTATAATTTTGTCTTAAATTCTTACCTATAATAAGGTAATGCACAATTCTTTTGACAAAATGAACTAAATAACATTATCGTACAAATCAGGAGGTATATTTTATGGAATTATGGTATTCAGAAAATCAAACAGACAATGTAAAATTCTCTATGAGAGTAAAGGAAACACTTTTTTCAAAAAAGAGTCCTTTCCAACAAATTGATGTAATAGATACATATGATTTTGGTAGAGTTTTAGTTATAGATGGTTGGACAATGATAACTGAAAAAGATGAATTCATCTATCACGAAATGATAACTCACGTTCCTATGACTGTTAATCCAAATATAAAAAATGTTTTAGTAATAGGTGCTGGTGATGGAGGAACTGTTAGAGAGCTTACTAGATTTCCATCCATTGAACATATAGATATGGTAGAACTAGATGAAGAAGTTGTAAATGCAGCATTTGAACATCTACCATTCACTTCTTCTAAATTGAAAGACGAAAAAGTTAGTCTTTATTTTGAAGATGGAATAAAATTTGTTGAAGGTCTAGAAAATAAATATGACCTTATAATAGTAGACTCTACTGATCCAATAGGTCCTGGAGAAGGATTATTTACAGTGGAATTCTATAAAAACTGCTATAAAGCATTAACTGAAAATGGAATATTAGTTAACCAAGGCGAAAGTCCTTATTATGATATGAACAGAAGAGAAATGAAAAGATCAAATAAGAAGCTTAAAGAAATCTTCCCTATTTGCGAAGTTTATCAATATGTTATTCCAACATATCCTTCTGGATATTGGTTCTTTGGCTTTGCTTCCAAGAAACTTCATCCAGTTAAAGACTACAACGAAGAATATTATAAGAGTCTTAACCTAAAAGACAGATACTATAATAGTGAGGTTCATAAAGCAGCTTTTGCTTTACCAAACTACGTTAAAGAATTATTAGAAGAATAAAAGAAAAGGATAAAACTTCTTTATGAAAGTTTTATCCTTTTAATTCTATAAGAATAATCTTGTTTCTATTCTTTTATCATAATTACTCCACTGCCCTTCAGGTATTCCTTCCGAAATAATATCTATTTTGTTCATAGTTGCATCTACATAATCCGCATAATGCACTACATAAGACTCTTCAGTTCTTGGTGCTACTGGAGATCCATATTCTAATTTACCATGATGCTGAACTATTATAGCTTTTATTCTTTCTTTATAGTCCTCTGAAAAGATATCCGGATTTTCAGAGAAAGCTCTCTCTATCATCGCAACTCCCATAACAATGTGACCTTCAAGGCTTCCACGCAATGTATATTTAAAAGGTCCATTATACTCCATTTCATAAACTTTACCTATATCATGCAGCTTTGCTCCAAGTATTGCTATCTCTTTATACCTACAATCATATCTATATGCTAAAGTTTTTGATAGATACATAACGTTTAATGTATGCTCAGCAAGTCCCCCTAGATAATTATGATGATTAAATACGCCTCCAATGGCATTTTTAAATTTTTCTATAAAATCTTCGTCTTTAAAAAAGTAATTATTTAATATTTTAGCTTCCTTTGATTTAAATTCTTCATTTGAGATTTCTTCTATTTCCCTCATTATATCTTCAATAGGTCTTTTAACACTTTGAAGGAAGTCCTTAATATCATATTTTTCTACAATCTTAAAATTATCTATCTTAAAGGGTTCAGCATATTGACCTTTTGTAAAAATCACATCTCCTTCCTTTATTTTTAGATCCTCACAGTTTATAATACACTTTATTTCTTTAGTATTATCACCTGCATAAGCCCAAATTAAAGGATTTTTAATATCTAATATTTTCTTTATCATTAAATTGATTTCTATTTTATCTCCCCAACAACAATCAACTAACTTTTTATTCTTCATAACACACACCTTCCTTACATAGTTTAGTATGCGTAAAAGTTTAAATTTAATGTTTCTTTAGTTCCAGTTTTAATCATTTTAGTACTCATTTCAATCTCTTTTCCTAAATAAAAAAAATAGTAACTAAAACTTCCTGTTACTATCTTTTCCCAAGCCAAATATCTAATTTTGCAAAACAGCATTAAAATCTAACTTTTTAGCTTTTAGCACTTTACTTATTCTCTCTTGTTCCATCTCTCTATAAATAGAGCTTCTTAAATCTAAAGCTGGCTTATAATCTTTCTTAATCATTAATATGCAATCAATTAATTCTAAAGCCCTGCTATACTCTTTTAAATCCTTATGACATAATACTCTAAGTAAATACGCATCTATATTTGTAGGCTTTGATATAGTTATATCCTTATAAATCTTGCAAGCTTCTCCATAATACTTATTTTCCTTATCCTTATTAAGCATTCTAAAGCTTAAAGCCCTATAGTAATATGCAGACATTAAACTAGAATCTTTAGAATCTTCTTCCTTAACTAGAACCTCAGAATTTTTAATAAGCTTATCATACTGTTTTGTGCTTAAATAATGGTTCATAATATAATATCTAGCTTCACGATCAACATTATCCCCTTCATAGGATATTGCTTTTTCTAAATATTTTATTGTATTATTAACATCATTTTCTTCAGCATATACCTTAGCTTTCTCAAAATTCAAATTTCTTAAATCTTCAGTTGAAGCTTCTGCCTTTTTATTTTTATTAAGCTTATATAATACATTTTCATAATCCTTTAGCTTAGTATCAATAGCTATTTTATCCTGCTTTAACTTCTCATTTTCAGGGAATAACTTCATTGCATAATCAATTACTTCTTTTGCTTCGAAGTATTTCTTTTTAATACAATGAACTTTAAATTTAATATGATATCCTTCCACTATTAATGGGTATTTTCTATTAAACTCATCTAAATCTTTAATAGCTGCATCATAATTTTCATATTTTATAAAGCCACAAATCTTCTTTAATCTATATTCCACATTTAATTTTTCTTCTTCTAGTTTACTTAATTCCTTATTCATTTGCTCCTCCTTATTATAATTACAGATAATTAATGATTTTCCACACATATAGTTATCACTTATAGCTGTCTTATAACTTATCCTTTAAACTTAACACCGATATAATTTCTTATATTATATAATATTTAAATCCAACTTTCCTTCTTATATCCATTTTTGTGACTAAAGTCCTTTAATGTTAAGACTAAGGTCCTAATTTAATTAGGACTTTAGGTATATGAACACGCAAAAAAAGCTGCGCTAATAAAAAAATATCTATTAACACAGCTCTTTCCCGCAGATTAAAGTAATAATTTTAGATTTTTCTCTAAAAGAACTCCTTCCTTTGTAGGATAATCATACTTTGAACTTTCCACTATACAAGAACTAACAAAATAATGAGCACATAATGCTGAATCATATAAGTTTAACCCATTTATCATTTTACCAATTAATACAGAAGTAAATATATCACCAGTGCCTGGATAGGACTTTTCTGACTTTTCCTTATAAAAAACATTAAAATCTTCTCCATTAAAAATTCCTATTCCCAAATGATTTTTAATATAAGATGGAATACTAGTTATTACTATTTTTTTAGCTCCAATCTTCAGTAGCTTCTTATAGATTCTTATAAGTTTTTCTTCTGTAAATTCTTCATTATAATCTTCTCCAGTTAAAAAACACGCTTCAGTGTAATTGGGTGTTATTATATCGCTAAAAGGAATTAACTTTTTAATGCTATTTACATATTCCATAGTAAAATTAGAATAACAAAGTCCTCCGTCACCAAATATAGGATCTAATACAACATTTGTTCCTTTATTTTCATTAATAAAATCAATTGATGATTTTATTGCATCTTCGCTGCCTAAGTAACCTACAAATAAAGTATCAAATGTAATTCCAATTTTTTTATAATGATTATTACATCCATCAATAAACCTAGGTAACTTTATCACTTCTGGCACCCCAAATCCACCAGTATGTGTAGAAAGGATCATAGTTGGTATTGGACACACTTCAACGCCCATTACACTTAAAACAGGTATTATATTAGTCAAAGCAGCTTTTCCAACTACACTTAAATCATGTATTACTGCTACTCTCTTTACTGGTTTCATACTATTTACTCCTCTTTCTTCTTTTAAAAAATTTATTGATTGCTTTATTAAATTATATCATATAAAAAACAAACTACACCTTAGAGATATTCCAAGGTGTAGTTTATTAATTTAATCCTTACACTATTAACTAAGTATCCAGTATTAACTTATATAATTTAAGTGCATATCTATGGCTTACCCTCTAGATTATATTAGCTTTGTTGAAATGCCTTAGAAACTTCTAAATCAGCATTTTCAAGAACTTGTCCAGCTGATTGCATTTGTTGAGCAACCCCTTGTATTATTGGTGGGAACTTTTGCATAAATGAACTGTATAATTCATTAAAGCTTGCTATGAAACTACTTTGAGCAGCACCTTCCCAGTTACCTGTTACTTCATCAATTTTTGACTTTAAAGCTGATAATTCAGATTCAATAGTACTTGCCTTATCATTTGTGAAGCTAGCTCCATCATATAATTCTTGAGGTGTAATTCTAATTTGTGACATTTTTAATTCCTCCATTTTATTTATAATTTTTTTATTTATTTAACCTTTTTAGGTCTCTCCTTCGGAATGTCTTCCGTATTTTCATTATATAATAAACAAAAACCAAATTCCCTAAAAATTCTAATTTTGTGACTATAGTCCTGTCATTTATGGACTATGGTCCTATTTTCAATATAACTATGGTCCTATTCTTCGCTTTTCGGTAAAAAAAGACCATAGTCATATCATTTTTGACTATGGTTCAATCATTATATATAAGTTATTTACTCATTTTTCACTGCCTTTATCTTAACCACTTCACCTTCTTCAAGGATATAACAATCTCCGACAGTAATTTTCTTCTTAAAGTTTCTAACAACATTCATATTCATATCAAATAATTTACTATTTTCTAAATCCTCAAATAAGAATGCTTTTCTATTTTCCTTAATCATCTTAAGAATTTCTGTTGATGCAAAAGAAACCGGTGAATTTTCTACATTATTGAATATGAAGCATACTTTTAGATTTCTATATTGCTTAGTGATCTTCTTAAACATATCCATTGCTTCTTTATTAGTTCCAATATTGACTAAAGCATCATTATTATTAACTACAACAAGTAATAATGGCATTTTCTCTAGGACTTCCTTACCTGATTCACTAACAGCATCATAACGTTCTTCAAGTTTATCATGAACATCCTCTATTACCTCTTCAAAGTTATCATATAGAACAGAATAACTTGAAGTATATCCATAGTCCTCCATAAAGCTAAGATCTTTTTCTATATTATCAATAACCATAGCCTCTACTGGACTACTATATATATTCTTTTGTAGATTTTCCATGATATTACGTAGTAAAGTCTTCTTTCCTCTTCCTTCTTTACCAACTGTACAGAAGAATCCTACCTTTTCCAAATCTATAGTTTCTATTTCAATATTATTGTAGTTTAATCCTACTGGAATCTCGTATTTACTAAAGGATCTATCACTATAATTATCTTCAATATATTCCATTGTTAATAGCTTTGGTATTTCAGGAATTATTCTAGCACCCTTTCCTGAATACTTTTTATTAATTTCTTCTATGAAATTCTTCATATCCTGAACTCTATCAATTTCCTTTTCACCATAGAAAGCAAGATAATTTTGATATTCATAGATATTTTTATCTATAGAAATTATAGCTCTACCTGGAACATTTTTAGGTTGCATTCTGCATTTATCAAATAATACTCCATATTCACTTGAATCATTACAATATAATGCTATTCTTCTACCAAAGTTAGTCATATATTTATAACTGATTCCATTAGTTTGTGAATTAGCAAATATTACAGTTACACCAACTGCTGTACCTTCTCTAACTATATTTAATAGTTCTTCATCTCTATCTGGATATAATTCTTTAAATGCTATAAAGTTATCTAATGCTATAATAATATGTGGTAAATCCTTATAACCTGCTTCTCTATATGAAGCAAAAGAACTTATTCCAAGACTTGATAATATCTCTTTACGTCTTGCTATCTCTTGAATTATCATCTTCGTGAATGTCTTAAGCTTTTCATCCTCTGAAGATGTTATTACCCCTCCAACATGTTTTAATGTTTCAAAGTTCTTAAGTATCATAGAAGCAAAGTCTATAATGTAGAAATTCACTTCTTCTGGTGAGTATTTTTCTGCTACCCCTCTAATTATAGTTTGAAGAATGCTTGTCTTACCAAATTGTGATGAGCCTATTATAATCATATTTCCTTCAAGCAAGTTTAATATTACAGGTGCTTGCAATTGTCTTGTTGGATCATCAAACATACCTATTGGAACTTCTGTAGTTATATCATTCTTTTCTATATCTTCTATGTCACTTAAGTAAATAAGTTCTGGTAAAGGCGGAAGACATATTCCTGGCAATCTCTTTATATTCTTTTCAGCACAATACTCATTAACATATTCAACTATAGCTTCTAGTTGACTTTCACTGTTTTCTCCACTTTTCTTCTTTTCTTGCTTAAATACAGTATTTCTCTTACCCCATAAGGAAACTTCATTTACTTCAAACTCTTTAAAACTTCCCATATCATCATTTACGGCTGATGCTCCACTATATGCTGATTGGAATAATTCAAATATTTCATTATTACCAACTTGTAAGTATGCTCTACCAGGTTCCTTTATTTCTGCAGCTAATGGTGATTTTAATACTTCCTTTGAATCCTGTTGATTTTGAACTTTTAAGCATAGCTTAAACTTTGAGTTACTCCAAATTTGTTCATCAACTACTCCTGAAGGTTTTTGTGTTGCAAGGATAAGGTGGACTCCTAAACTTCTACCTATTCTAGCTGCACTAATAAGTTCTTTCATAAATTCTGGTTGATCGCTTTTAAGTTCTGCAAATTCATCTACTATTAATATTAAATGTGGAAGTGGATAACTAGCTTCTCCTGCCTTAAACTTTTTAATATAAGCATCTATATGATTAACTTCAGCTTCAGCAAAAAGTTCTTGTCTCTTTCTAAGTTCTGCCTTTATAGATAAAAGTGAACGCGTTATTTCTCTACCATCAATATTAGTAATAGCTCCAACTAGATGTGGCAAATCCTTAAATTGATTAACCATACCTCCACCCTTAAAGTCAATTATTACAAACCCAACTTCATATGGATGGAAAAGTGTGGCCATAGATAATATATAACTTTGCAAGATCTCACTTTTACCAGAACCTGTTGTACCTGCCACAAGTCCATGAGGCCCGTGATGTTTTTCATTTAAATCTAGATATACAACTTCTTTACTAGCCTTAACACCAAGAGGTGCTGCCATACTCTTATAAACAACAGATTCTCTCCATCTCTTTTCTATGTCAATTTCATCAACACTTAACACCCCTAAAAGTTCATAAAGAGATATATTTTTTGTTAGTTGTCCTTCTAGAGTAACTTCATCTACATAAACAGGAGCTATCTTTAAAGCTAAAGATTCTAATAAATTTTCTGCTACTTCATTAAAATTGAATTGAAGATTATCTTCCCCATTTATACTGCTTAATACAACTGCGCTATTTGCATTGTCTTTTAGCCTTATTATTTCATCACAGCCCTTAGGTAATAATTCTTCATGTTCTTCTAAAAATACAAAGGTTACACCATATTCTTTAGAAGATTCAATAAACTTTGAAATAGGGTGATTTTTTATCCCCTTATTATCTAAAACAAATATTATAAAATTCTCTTTAAATTCTTTTTTCTTATCTTCTCTTCTCTTTCCTAGTTCGATATATAAATATTCAAATAATAAATTCTTACTTTCATCATCACAGATTATATTTCTTATGCCAAGATCATCATTTTCCACATGTCTTAACCATCTAAGCCAGCTAAACCTTGCCTTTTCATCTTCCCTAATCATATAGAAAAGTTTAACATCTTTATAAAATTGCCTTCCTACTATATCAAATGTAATGTTTTTTAATATCTTATACAAACTTTCATATTGACCTACTATTCCTAATGCATTTATTTCTGGAAGTTTAGCTACTATTGGTCTATTATCTATATACTTATATTTTTCTTCTATTTGCTCAGGCATACTAACTAAATCATCTTCAAGATTCTTAAATTCAAGTGGCGTTACTTTAACCTTACAATTAGCCGCTTGCCTTCCAGTACCTAATCTCAAATTCAAATAATCTTCGTCTCTTCTATCCCTATCAAAAAGATCTTTCTTAAATCCTTTTATGTTATCAAGATTTTCTTCAATAGGTTTATATATTTTATTTAATACTTCAAGTTCTTTTTCTCTGCATTTTCTAATTGCTTGTTCTTTTTCTTTTAAATATTCTAGATATTTTTCTCTACGTTCTTTTTTATTCTTTCTATATTCTTTTCCATTTGATATAGCTGTTACAATTGACATAATTACACCTACAGACATAGTAGCAACGCTATATAAAACAAAGGCGCCACCACCCCCCATCATTCCTCTTAAAACAACTGTTATCCCCATCATAGCTAATGCTGGAATTAGAGCTAAAAGTATGCTTCTCTTTTGCTCCTTTGCTAGCTGCTCTGGAGGTAAAATCTCTATTTGATTATCTAGTTCCTTATATTTAATCCTAGTACTCCTATTAAATTTAGGATACTCCATACTATTTATTATCTTTTCATCTACATAATTCAAGGCCTTTATATGCATTCTCTCATCTTTATCTGTATAAAGTTTATGATCTTTCAAATAAAAATAATGTCCAACTATAATAAAGAAATCATAATTATTTAATTTTTTCTTTTCTTTTATCTTCTCTGTATTTATGTAAACTCCATACTTAGTATTATTATCTTTAAGATAGTATTCCCCATTTTCACAAGACAAGGTAACAGTTCCTTGTTTATAAAGGGAGTCATCTATAAAAATATGATTATCTTCGCTGCCACCGATAGTTAATTTTTTTACATCTGTTAAATCAATTATTCTATCATAGTTTTTTGTTACACTATCAAAGTCAATAAAGAAATTTAATTTAAAAAGTTCTCCATTATAATTTTGATATTTTACTATTATTTCATCACCATGTTCAAGTTCTTTATTATATAATTTCATAACACCATCTAAAGTAAAATAGACAGAATTACTACAATTTAATTGCCATCCTTTAGCTGTTTTTACTAGTTCAAATTCAAAACTTTCAAAAAACCTTTCTTTCTTAAATCTAACTTGACAGCCTCTATTTGTTCCAACCTTTATTATATTGCTATCATTGGTAGCAAGTACATGTTCCCTATATATACCTTTACCAGAAATGACTATCTTATATTTATTGTCCAAAATTATCTCTCTCCTCACCTGTAATGTTTATAATCGATCCATTTCTAATCTTAAAATCTTCTAAGGTTCTATTTCCCTTAAGGAGAGCTATTGGATTTTCTGATTTTAGATATACTTCCATCATATTATCTGTATTTATTCCTAAGTTATAGGCTTTATTTAGTGCTATAACTAAATCATTAGCAGTTATATCTAAAGGAACTTCTATATCAACTTTCTTATTTCTCTTATGTATATATAATCTAATTATTGCTTTGTTCATATCTAATTCCTCCTAGCTTATCATATATGCAAGCTTATTAAAGTGAACATTATTTGCTAAAAATTGAACTGTAATATTTTCTTGATTAAAATACTCGATATATTCAACTATGTTACATTTATTTAGAAATTCATCTTTAATTAAATAATTCTCTTTACTTTCAAGGTATTTATTACATATAAATATAAATTTATTTTCATTTGAACAATCTATATTAAATAAAAGAGAATTAAGCTTTATAGCCTCTTCACGCCCTTGCCCAGCTAAAATTATAACCTTATCACTATTACTCATTAACATTGATTTTTCTGCTGTAAGGTCCGAAGAAGTATCTACTATAATATAGTCATACTTCCCAGAAGACTTGATTTTATCAATTAGAAATTCATAATCTGAAAGCTTTATGTTAATAGATGAAAGTGCTTGTCTGAAGGGTAATAAGTAATCAAAAATATTATTATCAATAACACTTTCTAAGCTATCTAGTATATTTTCTTCTCTTGAAATCATCAGTTTATCAAAGCCATTTTGACAATATCTCTCATCTTTCGTAAAATAAAAACTTTGTAAACTTTCTGTACTTATATAGAGAACCTTTCTATTTACTCCTGTAAGTGCTGCTGCAAGTCCAATGCCAACTGTTGTTTTTCCACTCCCGCCAGCTGGTGAATATACCATAAACACTTTGGTATCTTCTATTTTATTTAATAACTCCATTGATTTAGTAACACTGTTATTCATTATGTCACTATACAATTTCTTAACACTTTTATATTTATAAATTCTATGGATATTAAGGTTTTCAGTGCTTCCTTCACCTTCATTCTCCATTAAAATAAATGTATTTCCTATATTATGTTTTTCAAACTCATCTGTATATAAGTTTTCATTAATGACTAATACATCGACCTTTTTAGGTGAACTAAAATACTCCTTCAAATATTCTTTATCTGAAATAACTATAATATCCACTTTATCTTCTAGTTCTTCTATAAATTTCAACTCAATTGGCATCAAATATTTTTCATCTAAGTCAACTAACATAATTGATAGTTTATTCATCCTAATCCCCCCTAAAATCTACATTTCCATAACCATAAAATCTATATTGGCAATGGTAACCTTATCTCCATAACTTATTTTAGTAGCTACATCTCTTCTAAGTCTCCTTGAATTAACAAAAGTTCCATTAGAACTACCCACATCCTGAATATAATACGAATCATTTCTATTTATAACCTTACAATGTCTTCTGCTTACTGCCTTATTAAACCCTATAAACCCATCAACTAAATCTTTACTTGCTCCTATAAGATACTCATCTCTGTCTACTATGAAACTTATTGGCACTGGAGTATTAATCCCCTTTAAAACCAAACTTCCACCATTATCATTTTTATCATATAATAATGAAGTTTCTTCATCATATATTTCCTCTGAAACAGCTGATGTCTGGTTATTTATATAATTACCCATAGGCGTTTGAGGTTCCATAGGAGGAGCCATATTCATAATTGGTTGTTCAACTGCTTGGTTAAAGTTATTATTACTTTGCTGAAAATTCCCATTACCTTCTTGAAAATTAAGATTGGCTTGCTGAAAATTAATATTACCTTGTTGTTGATTAATTGAATTGATTGAATTATTCTGATACTCTTCAACAGATCTGTTTTGCATGTTCATGTTCTGCATATTCATATTACTTGTTTTTTCTTTCTTTTTAGAAAATAGCTTTTCGAAAACTGCAAAAGGTGATTTTTTCTTTTTAACATTAGGATTTATATTAATAGAAATTTGACTAATCTCTTCATTTCTACCTCTGTTATTTAATTCCTTTAAAACAAATTCTAATGGTTTTGAACTCAATAAGTTATTCCTTAAAATATTTATATTTTGCCCTTGCAGATTTCTATTAATATTCATAAGTTGAACTATGTTATTTTTTAATTCACTTACAAAAGTCTCTTCTGACTTATCTCCATAATAACTTAATGGAAGATATATCATATAAACATTTAAATTGTTTATATCTACAAATATACTGCTCATACTAGAATCTATATTTTTATATTCCATAAATCCATTTTCTTTAACACCATTTACAATGGATAATAGTCTTGATATTACTGTAAAAAAACTATCTAAAGACATTTCTTTAGATAATGTAAAAAGATCTCTATATCCTGAAATATCATATACTAATTTTAATTTTCCATTATGTGATACCTTTACACACTTAATAAACCCATTGGTATCTTCATTTCTTAATACCTTATATCCAACATCTGAAAAAATATTTCTATCATCCAACGTATAGTTAATACTTGAGTTATCTCTATATTCACTAAACATGTTCCTCATTCTATCCCTCCTAGATATACTTTTTTCCGTATATATCAAAATTATAAACCGTTTTTTGTTCCTTTTCCTCAATAAGGGCAAAAAAGTGACCATAGTCCTAAGATTTTAAGACTATGGTCCTATAAGCTTATACCAAAAAATAGCTTTATAAACACATTATAATTAATAAATACTTCTCAATATCCAGTAAACATCATATTCCTTCTGAAGTTTTATTCTATTTTCATCACCTTCAGGTAATTTATTGATAGCATCTTGTGCTGGTTTAAATTTGTCTATATTCCAATGATCCTTGTGAAGAATTTCCATAGCTTTATTGGCATTTTCTAAATTTATTCTATAAGTTTCATCTGTACTTTCTTTATCTTGTAACGAAACATTATCCTTAACAGTTATACTTATATCTTCCAGTGCATGAACAGTAATAGCTTTAGAAAATATTAAATTGTACCCAATTACAAATGTAGTTGTAACAGCTAGTAAACTTCCAATCATTTTTGTTTTTTGTGCTTTAATTCCCATTTTTCTCCCCCTCTAATTTGTATATTTTTACATAATAAGTATATACCTTCTAAAATCCTTAAACAAGCTTTTTGACATAACAAAAAAAAAGATATAACAATTAAATTTGTTATACCCTTTTACAAATATGAATTTACTCTTCAAAGATAAGGCCTTCCTTTAATACTCCTTTATCCATTGAAAAAATTCTATCTGCTACTTTCTTAGCAAATTCCATATCATGAGTTATTATAAGATTAGACATACCTTTAAGATTTAAACTTTTAATTAGCTTTCCCACCTCATCAGTTAAACTTGGATCTAATGCTGATGTCGGTTCATCAAAACACATTAGTTTTGGCTCTAACGCTAACGCTCTACCAATTGCAACTCTTTGCTTTTGTCCTCCTGATAATTCAAACGGATAATTATTTTCCTTATCACTAAGACCTAAAAATCCTAAAATTTCTCTGGAATTTTCTATAGCCTTTTCTTTAGATACTCCAAAGACCCTTTGAGGAGCTTCAATAAGATTTTCTAAAACACTCATATGAGGAAAAAGATTATACCCTTGAAAAACCATTCCGACATCTCTTCTTATATCTTTAAGCCCATTTTTATCTACATATTTTCCTTCATAACATAACTTTTTACCATTTATCTCAATTGTCCCTTTATCCGCTTTTTCTAAGGCATTAACACATCTTAACAATGTTGTTTTACCTCCACCAGATGGACCTACTATAACTAAAGTCTCTCCAGCTTTTACAGTTAAATCAACACCCTTTAAGACCTCAGTATTTTTAAAACTTTTTCTAAGCCCAGTTATCTTTAACATAGTCTTTCCTCCTACTCGTAATAGCTATATTTTTCTTCTACTTTAGAAAGCAACTTAGTAAATATAGCTATAAGTAATAAATAAACAACACCTACTAATAGCAAAGGAAGCAATGAAGAAAGTTTATTAGAAGCTGCTTTTGCAATTTTAAGAAGTTCATCCAGTCCTACTACATATACTAAGGAGGTATCCTTAACTAAAGTAATTATCTCATTTGCCACTGGTGGTATTATTCTCTTAAAAGCTTGAGGTAATATTATTCTAAGGAAAGTGTCCTTTGAAGATAAACCTAAAACTTCTGCTCCTTCATATTGTCCTTTATCTATTGAAAGTATTCCACCTCTAAAGATTTCACCAAAATATGCAGCATAATTAAGTACAAAAGCTACTAGTGCCGCTGGAAATCTTTCTATATTTATACCTAATAGAGGCAAACCAAAAAATATAAATACTAATTGTAAGAGAAGTGGGGTCCCCCTCATTATTAAAACATAAACTCCTGTTATGCTTTTTATTATTTTCACCTTAGAAATTCTTCCTAATGAAACTACTATTCCAAGTGGAATAGAAAGAATTAAAGTAAGTACAAATACCTTTAAAGTCATTATTAAACCTTCAAGTAATTGTGGCATTAACTCCACTGTCGTATTCATTGATTGATTAATAAATTCAATTATCGTGTTCATATAGGGACATCCACCTTCCAGTACTTTAAAAATTACTTTTGTATTATATCTTCACCAAACCATTTTTTAGAGATTTCTGAAGCTGTTCCGTCTGCTACTACTTCTTCATATGCCTTATTAAACGCATCTAAGAATTCTTTATCGCCTTTTCTGATACCTACAGCGTATTCTTCATCACCAAAATCATCACTTAAAACTTTATATTTAGTTTCACCTTTAAGATTTATATAATATCTTGAAAGAATTTCATCTGCAACTACTGCATCACTTCTACCAGCTTCTAAATCTCTTAGCGCTTCATCATTAGTTGAAAATGTAACTAACTCTTTAAAGTTATCTTTGTAATCACCTATTGCATCAATTGCACTTGATTGATCTTGAGCTGCTACCTTTTTCCCTTTTAAGTCTTCTTTTGAACTTATATTAGAATTGGCTAAAGTAATAATTACTTGTCTATTTTTTAAGTATGATTTAGAAAAATCAACTTCTTTCTTTCTATCTTCAGTAACTGAATAACCATTCCAGATTAAATCTATATTTCCATTCTTAAGTTCTGATTCTTTCATTGTCCAATCTATAGGTTGAAAAGTAATCTTTTTATTTAACTTTTTGCCTACAGCTTCAGATAACTCAATATCAAAACCTGTGTAATTTCCATCATTGCCTTTAAATCCCATTGGTACAAAAGTATCATCAAAACCTAATACTATTTCGTCTTTATCTAAAGTTTTTATTTTATTCTTATCACTCCCACAAGCAACCATGCCTATAGCTAGTGTTCCAATCATTGTTATGATTAATCCTTTTTTAAATAAGTTTTTTAAGTTCATTTTTGCCACCCCTTAAATATGCTTTATGTTTCTTACTTATTTAATACTTTATCATACTAAAGCGCTAAATGCAATAAAAATTTTGTGAGTTTTAAGGAGAATGGTAAATATGTGGCATGTTAATAATATGTGATATTAAATCAGAAAGAAAAAATCCAAGTCTATTTAAATACATCTCATGTTAATAGTTAATATAGATATGGTAAGAGTGGCAGGAGTAACAAGATTATTTAAATACATCTCATGTTAATAGTTAATTGGCATGAAAGATAGCTATATAGTCGTTAGAGATAAATTTAAATACATCTCATGTTAATAGTTAATGATAAGCATAATAGAATTGTTGTTGGATTACCTTATTTAAATACATCTCATGTTAATAGTTAATTTAAACTAGTATCAATTTCATAAATAGTAACTGGTATTTAAATACATCTCATGTTAATAGTTAATGGTCCCCAAATTCCTTTTATAAGTCCTAATGCCCCATTTAAATACATCTCATGTTAATAGTTAATCAATGTAGAATTATATATGCTACAGATAAGAAAGAAATTTAAATACATCTCATGTTAATGGTTAATCGGTGTAGCTGATAAACTAAGAGAAGCTTTTAAAAGATTTAAATACATCTCATGTTAATGGTTAATTTCTTCTTTACTCAAATGTTTACTCATAGTTTCAACATTTAAATACATCTCATGTTAATGGTTAATTGCAATATTAAGAATTAATGGCAAAGTTTCACCAGAATTTAAATACATCTCATGTTAATGGTTAATGCTAGAAAATTCTATATTCTTATAATACTACAATCAATCACCAGGCTGCAATAATCTCATTCTATCTCCTTTTTACCAAGCGAATGTCTAAATTTAAGGAAGAAAAATTCATATACTACAACTCCACTGATACTCTACTCTAACCATATTTTTAAAATAAATCTGCCTGGTAAATTTGCCTATAAAAATATGTCTCATCCATAAATATTATATCCACGGCTAATTTCCCCTTTGTATTCTAATATTCTAATATTCTTCAGAATACAAGAATATTAGAATATACCATAAATCCCTTCTTCTCAGAGTGCAAAAAATCTAATAAAAGTTTTGGTAGGCTTATAGAACTATATACTTTATGAAAAAAATAATCCCAATTATTATAGGAATATGAGTCATATAAATTAAAAGAGAATTTCGTCCAAGCCATCTTAAAAAAATTAAAAACTCAATCTTATTTCCATCTTTAATCTTATCTATTTTCTTAATCTTCTCCCCTATAAATCCTCCTGAAAGAAATAGAAAAAACCAAGGAATAATAGGGAAAAAATCAGAACTAATGAAAGAATTCGACTTTATTCCAATAAAGTTAAGATATCCATTATTTTTAAGATTAATTATCCAAGATAATTTCATACGTTCTTTTAAATATGACCCTTCATATAAGACAACATAGGTAACGATAAAGAGAATAAGAGATAAAACCAATCCCCTATTAGGGGTAATTTTTCTTATCCTATCTATCAAAAGTTCATAAAAAATTATTGAAATCCCAAGGAAATGTAATATTCCAAATGAAATTAATTCTCTAGGTACAAAAATATAAGTTACAACTGTTATGAAAATTCCTAAGTAAACACAAATTAATCCTCTTCTAAAATTATTTCTACTAAATGAACTACTAATTCCTGATATAGTTATAAACAAAAACTCTGCCCCTAACCTAATACCTTCAATTATTATGTTATCTAAAATTTTACTATTTGATGACATCCATAATACATATTGATAAATAAAATGGTATATTATCATAAGTATTATAGCTAAGCCTCTTAACTCATCAATTAACTGGACACGTTTTTTCATATGATCTCCTATAACAATAACTTTTTACCTTAATTATTCCCATAGTTGTCCATACTAATTCATTCCGCAGTAATCTAAAGTATTAAAAAAAGAAATACATTTTTATGTACTTCTTTCTAATCTTTATTCTTCTTCTATTTTTTCGCCCTTATATTCATGAAGACTTCTATAAAGTCTATAATGAAAAAATGGGATAAATATTAGTAATATTAAAAGCAAGACTTTTAAATCTATAGCCATGGATAGTAGATAAATTACCCCTATAATCAATCCAACAACCATCATATACGCTCCAGTAATTTCAGCTATTTCATCTCTGTCTTTTTCGTTATTAACCTTATAACATTTATCAATAGACTTATAGTAAAAAAACATGTACCCTAGCTTATATAACTTTTTAATATAAATAGTAAATCCTAATATTACGGTCACTAAGGAAATTATAAAAATAACCATCAAAGCAACACCCCGTTCATTTTTCTGTTTACATTTCACAGCTATATAAAGCTGTGAAATGTTTTTATAGTTTTATTACTTTCCTTTAAGCATCTCTCCTATTGCAGCTATGCTTCCAAGAGAAGATAAAGTTTCGTTTGGCAATATAAGCTTATTAGCAGGATTATTAGCCATTTCCTTTAAAGCTTCAACTTGTTTTAATGCAATAACTTTTTCATCTGTTCCAGACTCAATAATTGCCCTATTAACTTTCATAATAGCTTCTGATTCTGCTTTTGCTATTTCTTCTATAGCTTTTGCTTTACCTTCAGCTTCTAAAAGTTGAGATTCTTTTAAACCTTCTGCTCTTCTTATCTGAGCTTCTTTTTCTGCTTCTGCAGCTAAAATCTTAGCTCTCTTTTCACCTTCTGCTTTTTCTATTTGTGATTGTCTTTGTCCTTCTGCAACAAGTATTGCAGCTCTTTTGTCTCTTTCAGCCTTCATTTGCTTCTCCATAGCTTGTTGTATTTCGCCTGGAGGTACTATGTTTTTAATTTCTACTGAAAGTATTTTAATACCATATGCATCTGTAACTTCATCTATAATGCTTAATAAATCTTGGTTTATCTTATCTCTACCTGACAATACTTCATCCAATGTCATATTACCTATAATATTTCTCATATTAGTAGTAGATGAATAAACTATACCAGACTTATAATTCTCTATATTATACACTGCATCCTTTGCATTTAAAAGCTTATAGAATATAACATTATCTACTGAAATCTTAACATTATCTTTTGTTATAACTGATTGAGGTTCTACATCTAAAATTTGTTGTTTTGTAGATACCCTTTTTCTAACAAAGTCTACAAAAGGAATTAAAAAGTGCCACCCTGGTTCTAATACCTTATGAAACTGTCCTAAACGCTCTACCACGTAAACATATCCTGTATTTACTATTCTTATTGATGCTAATAAAACTATTATTACTATAAGTACTACTGCTCCTGCAACTATTAATCCATTCATAATTATTCCTCCTCGATTCCATTAATCATTAATTTATTCCCATCTATTCCCACTATCTTAAATTTTTGTCCTTTTTTTATTATATTTCCTTCATTGTATCCTGTCCAATAAATTCCTGACACTTTTAATCTTGTTTTTTCTCCGATCTCTTCTTCTGCTACAAATTCTTTTCCTACATAAGTTTCTTCCATAAGCGGTGTAGGCTTTATTGAAGTCTTAAATTTTTTCTTAGCCCATGGATATCCAATTGCCACTGCAATTAAACTAACTAAGACAAATAAAGCAATCTGTAACATAAGTCCTGCCCCTAAATAGCTTGCAATTATAGCTGCCACACCACCAAAAGCAAACCATATAAATAAAAATGCACTAGTAAAAGCATCAACCAATAATGCAACAATAGAAAGAACTAGCCAAAATATAAGCATTCCCATTATCATCTCCCCTTTCATTATTAATACTAGTATATATGTTTCCATTATACCATTAAGTACCTATTTCTTGTTAGTTAATTTATCTATGAATACATTCTATTTCCAAAGGTCCAAGCTTACAAGTTTAATTTTCTCTCTTTATAAGTTATAAAATAACTCTTTAAGTGATTATTCTTTCTCTTTCTTTATTTTTCATTGCTTTTCTAAAATTTTCATTTTATTATGTTTATATACCTAAAATAAATGAAATACTACTATTAATGTAGTAAAAAATAATTACACAATGGAGTTGAAATACATGGATTTTATTAAAGTAGCATCTGCTTGCCCTATTACAAAAGTAGGCGATGTAAATTTTAACATTTCTAATATTTTAGAATGTACAAAAGACGCTGTGAAAAACGGAGCAAAATTAATTGTATTCCCAGAATTATCTATAACTTCTTATACTTGTTCTGATTTATTTTTGCAAAGCACTTTGCTAAATAAATCTATTGAAGGAATTCATAATTTACTTGAAGACACTAAAAACTTAGATATTCTTATAGCTGTCGGTGCCCCACTACTACATAAGAGTACTTTATATAATGCAGCATACATATTATTTAAAGGAAAGATTCTTGGTATAGTTCCTAAATCATATATACCAAATTACAGTGAATTCTATGAAAAACGCTGGTTTACTGAGGGAATTGGAATAACAAATAAAATAATTGATCTTCCATTTCAAAAAGATATTGATTTTGGTACAAACCTTCTTTTCTCATGTGCTGATTTTACTTTTGGTGTTGAAATTTGCGAAGATCTTTGGGTTACTATTCCTCCAAGTTCCTATTTAGCTCTTATGGGAGCTAATATAATAGGTAATCTTTCCGCATCAAATGAACTTGTCAGCAAAATGGACTACAGACGTGATCTTATTAAAAATCAGAGTGCCCGCTGTATTTGTTCATATATTTACTCTTCTGCAGGCGTTCATGAATCTACTACAGATTTATTATTTAGCGGACATTTATTAATTGGAGAAAATGGGGGCATACTAAAGGAGAATAAGCGTTTCCAAAGAGATAACGAAGTAATTTATTCTATAGTTGATATTTTTAAGCTAAATGCTGAAAGAATGAAAAACCTTAGCTTTAGAGATTCTACTAGAATGTTAAATATGTCTCCTAAGACTATAAATTTCTCATATGAAGATGTAGTTTTAAAGGAATTTGATAGATATGTAGATAAACATCCATTCGTTCCATCTAATGATCTTGAAAGAGAAATACGTTCTAAAGAGATATTTAATATTCAATCTTCTGCTTTAGCTAAGAGATTTGAACATACAGGGCTTAAAAAGGCAGTTATAGGAATTTCAGGTGGACTTGATTCTACATTAGCCTTACTAGTTATTGTTAAAACTTTTGAACTGTTAAATTATCCAATGAATAATATTGTAGCAATAACCATGCCAGGCTTTGGAACAACTGATAGAACATATAATAATGCTTTAAGCTTATGCAGAGAACTTGGTTGTGATTTAAGAGAAATTAATATAGTTAAAGCTTCTCTTCAACATTTTGAAGATATTGGCCATGATAAAGATATCCACGATGTTACTTATGAAAATGTTCAAGCAAGGGAAAGGACTCAAATCCTTATGGATTTAGCTAATAAAGAAGGTGGTCTGCTTATTGGAACTGGTGATTTATCAGAACTAGCTTTAGGTTGGTGTACTTATAACGGAGACCATATGTCTATGTACTCTGTTAATCCTTCAATCCCTAAGAGTCTTGTAAGATACCTTGTAAGATACGTTGCGGAAAAGGAATCAACTTCTACTGTTCGCTCAACATTAATTGATATTCTTGAAACTCCTGTAAGTCCTGAGCTTTTACCAAAGGATGATGAAGGTAAAATCACTCAAAAAACAGAAGATATTGTAGGCCCTTATGAATTACATGATTTCTTCCTATATCATTTTATGAAACATGGGTCATCTAAGGAAAGAATTTTCTTTTTAGCAAAAAATGCTTTTAAGGATGACTATAGTGAAGACGAAATTCAAAAGTGGTTAGATAAGTTTATGTGGAGATTCTTTACACAACAATTTAAGAGGAGCGCACTACCAGATGGACCTAAAGTTGGATCAATATCACTATCCCCAAGAGGAGATTTAAGAATGCCTTCTGATGCAGCACCTTGGAAATAATATTTAAAATTCTTTGCATTATTCTTTCAATTAGGCTATACTTAGAAAGTTAGTGCAAATATATATGATGTTTAAATGTGCAATTTAAAAAGTTTAATAATATATGAAGCAAATATAAAATGAAGGGAACATTACATGGAAAAAATTACGTTCAAAGATTTAAATTTAAAAAATGAGATAATAAAGGCTATAGACGACTTAGGTTATGTCAATCCATCTCAAATTCAAGCAGAGGCTATTCCTTTAGCATTAGAAGGACATGATCTTATAGGTCAAGCACAAACTGGTACAGGTAAAACTGCTGCCTTTGGTTGTTCTTTATTAAACAACCTTGTTAAAACTGGCAATATTGGTGCTATAGTTTTAGCTCCAACAAGAGAACTTGCAATTCAAGTTTACGAAGAATTAAATAAATTATCAAAATATGATAAGATTAACGTTTTACCAATATACGGCGGAGATTCTATTCAAAAGCAGCTTAGAGAACTTAAAAGAGGTGTTGATGTAGTTGTTGGTACTCCAGGAAGAGTTCTTGATCTTATTAGAAGAAAGGCTCTTCACTTAGAAGATGCTCAATTCTTAGTTTTAGATGAAGCTGATGAAATGCTTAATATGGGCTTCATTGAAGATATAGAAGAAGTTATAAAAGAACTACCTAAGGAAAGACAAACACTATTATTCTCTGCTACTATGCCACCTCAAATTGAGAAATTAGCTAAGAAGTATATGAAGAAAGATGTTAAAATAGTTAACATAAAAAAAGTTGCTATGACAGTTTCTAAGATTAAGCAAGGATTTTTTGAAGTTAATCAAAGAAATAAATTTGAAGCCTTATGCAGAGTATTAGATTATGACACACCTAGCGCTGCAATCATCTTTTGTAGAACTAAAAAAGGTGTTGATGATTTAGTTGAAGGTCTTCAATCAAGAAACTATGTTGTTGAAGGAATGCATGGTGATATGTCTCAACTCCATAGAATGAGAACTTTAAAAAGATTTAAAGAAGGTTCTTTAAGTTACTTAGTTGCAACAGATGTAGCTGCAAGAGGTATTGATGTAGAAGGAATTACTCACGTTATAAATTATGACTTGACTCAAGATGTTGAAAGTTATGTCCATAGAATAGGAAGAACTGGTAGAGCTAACAGAGAAGGTACTGCTTACTCTTTCATTACTCCAAGAGAATTTTCAATGCTTAACCAAATTAAAAGAGTTACAAAAGGTACTATAACAAAAATGCCTGTTCCAACAGTTGAAGAAATTTTAGAATCAAAGTTTAACTCTAAATCTAAGGAAATAGAACAAGTTTTACTTAATGAAGATTGCTCTAAATATGTTAAACTTGCTAACACTCTTTGTGAAAATTACAACCCAGTTGATGTGGTTGCTGCACTTATGAAAATGCAATTTAATAAGGAAATGAGCTTTAACTATACTAGTGATGCTTTGGAAACTCCTAAAAGAGAAACTTCTTACGGTACAGATCGTTTTAAAAATCGTGATGATGTTAGATTATTCTTCTCTATTGGAAAAAGAGATAATTTAACACCAAAAACTTTAGTAAAATTTATAACTGAAAAGGCTAATATAAATGGCAAGAAAGTTAATAAAATAGATATACTTGAAAGTTTTTCATTTGTTACTGTTGATAAGGACATTTCAGATAAAGTTCTTTCAGCATGTACTGGAAACAAGATTAATAAAAGAAAAGTTAATGTTGAAGTAGCTACTAAAAGAAGATAATAAAAAAACTATCCAATTTAAAATTGGATAGTTTTTTTTATATAAGGTGAATTTTTAGGATGCCTGATTAATAACTTCTTTAAAGTTATCTGGAACTTTTTCTTTAATTCTTTCATAGGAATCTTTTTCAGTAATAGCTGCTTCTAGTTTGCTTATACTATCATCTGTTAAAGTCCATACTTTATTAGAATCTTGATTTAATTCAAGTTCTACAGTTTTACTATCATCTAATTTTATATCGTTAAGATCATCTATTACAACTTTACCAAGGTAATTCATACTCTCTTCAACATTCATTGTTTTCTTTTTCTTTTCTTCTTTCAATTTTCCCAATCCATCTTTTTCTACATCATCTAAATTAATGCCTTCTATTTCTAAAGATACTTTAGCTTTAGCTTTATCTACTTCTGATGAAGTCACATTATACTTTACTTTAGACAAGGCTGAATGTAATGCTTTTACAAAATCACCTTCCATATCTTCTCCATCTAAATTAAAAGTCACTACTAAATTATAGTCGCGTTTATTTGCTAAATCTTCTGCAGTATCTTTATCTACTTTTGTTTTCTCATAATTAACATCTTTTGACTTCAAATAAGTTCCAATATATGTTTTTACAACCTCTTCCGGTGCTTTTTTATCTTGTCCACCACATGCTATTAATGGCGCTGACAAAGTTACTATACATATTGTTGCTATTATTTTTTTCACTTTGTTCTTCATTTTTCTCCCCCGATCCAACAATTTTATCCAAGAACAAGTTTATAATTTACCATAAAGAAAATCAATAAATATATCGTAAAATGCTATTATATGGTCTTATAAAACGTTTTAATTTAAATACTACATAATTTAAGTGTTCGAAGCAAAAAAAATTATAAAACAAGTATATTTCTTGAGCTTTAGTAATATGTTGTTAAAGGTATAAATGTCAATAATGTATTTACCTATGAAGCTACTACTTTTCCTCTTTAAAAAATATATTTCTTCCTATAATTTCATAAATTCAAAATAGACATTTATACCTATCATTCAAAATTTATTTTAAGTTAAATATGAGCTATTGCTTCTATCTCAAGTAAAGCATCTTTAGGTAACTTAGCAACCTGAACAAGACTTCTAGCTGGAGTATTTTCTTTAAAATATTCTCCATAAATCTCATTGATTACTGGAAAATCATCCATATCCTTAATGAAAACTACAACCTTCACAACCTTATCCAAAGAACTGCCAGCGGCTTCAAGTATAGACTTCACATTTTCTAAGCTCTGCTTTGTTGCTTCTTTTATTTCAGTAACCATTACTCCAGACTCAGGCACTAATGGTATTTGTCCTGATGTAAAGATTAATTCTCCTACTTTAACTCCTTGAGAATATGGCCCAATAGCTTTAGGTGCTTTTTCAGTAAAAACTACTTCCTTTTTCATAATATCCCTTCCTTCAACATATATACTAAACTTTACATAAGTATATATTTCTTTTAAGGATATTTCAACATCTACTTTAATAAACTACTCCAAGTATTTTTTCCAACTATTCCATCTACTAAAAGGCCTTTTTTACTTTGAAAAGACTTAACCGCATTTAAAGTATTATCTCCAAATACTCCATCTGCAGCCAAGTTATATCCTTTACGATTTAAAAGAATCTGAAGACATTTTGTTATTTCCCCATTAGCTCCATATCTTATTACTGGAACATGACTTAAAGTCTCCTCCCCAACTATTCCATCTACCGCGATATTCCCAAAACCTTGTGAATTTATTTCACTTTGTAGCTTTCTTACTACATCATCTACTGTACTATTTCCACTATTAAGTTTTGCAAAAGTTAATGGTCCTGCTAATCCATCAGCAACTAATCCATTATCTGTTTGAAATTGTAGCAAAGAATTTAATGTTCCTTCACCAAAAATACCATCAGCTCCATATCCTCCACAATCATACCCTCTTGCAATTAATTTTTCCTGAAGTTCTTTACATCTGGACCCTACAAATCTCCTCCCTCTTTCTACCATTGTTTCAGCTGCAGGTGATGGATCATTATTTCTACTGGAAACGAGTATACCATCATAAAAATTATTTAGATCACAATTTCCATTTATCCCATCTACTCTCCCATTACTTGTATATTGATGTCCAACATAACTTGATCCCCAAACATTATTACTAGTTGGTGTTGTTACTCCATAATGAGCAACCCATAATGGATAGTTTGCAAGCCTGCTATCTAAATTGTTATTAATAAAATAAGGCGATGAATAAATTGCAATAGGCAAATCTGTTAATGAGTTAAATTTACTAATAAATCTTAAAGCATAATCCATTACATCAAATCCTGCCGTCTCCAAATCAAGACATGGTTTTAAATAATTATTTTTATTCTTTATTACATTATAGAAATTCTCTGCTTGAGTTTCTGGTGAGCTACTTCCTACTAGGAAATGATAAAATCCTACTTGTAACCCAGCACTGGTAGCACCATTATAATTTATTTCTCTAAAAGGATCTTGATAAGTAGTTCCTTCTGTTGCCTTAATATATACTAACTCTATTCCACTATTTTTAACCTTATCAAAATCAATATTTCCATTATGATTTGATACATCTATTCCTCTCATTTTTATCCTCCATATAATTCACGTTAGTTCTTTCCATTTTATATATAAATATGTTCTCATATTAATAAATGTGTTATATGCACAAATAAACTATATAATTTACACTCTACTCCGCATTTCCCAAAATTTTATCATTAATACTGTAAATTAAAAATAAAATATTATTAAAGCTTATTAAATTGGAGTTAACAATGCAAAATTCACGTGCTTGCAATCTTTACCATGAATCTAATACAGCAAATCATTTAGTTGAATATAGAGGCAATTTTAAAGAACAAATAGATAAGGTTTCTTATGCCTGCGGAGATATAATTACTGAAAGTATTGGGGTTATATCTTTAGAGGATAAATATTTGGAACAAATCTTAATTGATGTTCCTGCTATTATTTTTATAGGCTATAACCCTATATTTGTTTTAGAAGAAACCTCCCCTTCTAACGTGGATAATATAAATACTATTAAGATCAGTCCATATTTAAACTTGACTGGCAGAGGTGTTTTAGTTGGTATTATTGATACTGGCATAGATTATCTTAACCAAGAATTCATAAGAGAGGATGGAACATCTAGAATACTTAGTATATGGGATCAGTCAATAACTACTACCACCAATCCTTCAGTTCATATGGGTGAAATTTATACAAATGAACAAATTAATCAAGCTATAGCTGCTTCAAAAAACAATCAGGATCCCTATCAAATAGTCCCATCTAGAGATGAAATTGGTCATGGAACAAAAGTTGCTGGGATTATTGGAGCTAGAGGTTACGCTGGTGAACTTCAAGGTGTTGCACATGATTGCGATTTTGTAATAGTTAAACTCTCTCAGTCTTCCTATTTTAAAAAGCTTTTATCCGATAATGGCATAGTAAATGTTCCTGTTTATAATGCTTCAGAACTTATTGCAGCTTTAGAGCATGTAAAAAATATTAGTCTTAACTTAAATAGACCTATGGTCATTAGTCTAAATCTTGGAACTACGGATCTTAGTCATGATACTTTAAGTTTAACTGCTAGATATATAGCAAGTTTAGGAAATATAAGAGGAATATGCACTGTAATAGGAGTTGGTAATGAAGGTGACTCTCAAGGACATGCATCTGGAACCATTGTGTCAGTTGGAGATTCAAAAACTGTTGAACTTAGGATTCCTAGAGAAATGAAACAACTTGGCTTTAGAATAGTAGTTCAAAAACCAAGTCGTGTTTCTTTAAGAGTAATTTCTCCAACTGGAGAATCTTCAACCTTGTATGAATCTAAAATTGGCAAGCGCGACAGTCATTTATTTGTATATACAAATACTATTATGGAAATTAGATACTTAACTCCGGAACATTTTACAGGACATGAGATGATTCAAGTAGATTTTAAAAATATAAAGCCTGGTATTTGGAAATTTCAAATTACAGGTGAATATATAGTCAATGGCCGATTCGATATATGGCTTCCACCTAAAATCACTTTACCTGAAGGAACAGTATTTCTTGAACCTGACCCATATAGTACTTTATCAGTTCCAAGTACCGCTCTTAATATTGTGACAGTAGCATACTTTGGTGAAAATGGTGCTAGAATGCCATCCTCTGGAAGAGGTTATAATACAGATGGTATCATAAATCCTGATGTAGCCACATTAGGTACTAATATCTTAACTACCCAGGTTGGTGGTGGAAACACCACCCTTTCTGGTAGTTCTGCTGCAGCTTCTATAGTAGCAGGGGCCTCTGCCCTTCTATTGGAATGGGGAATTGTTAAAAATAATGATAGAACTATGCATTCAAGGAAGATAAGAAGCTACCTATACTACGGTGCCTATAGAAATGCTATTTATAAATTTCCTAATAGAGAAACAGGTTATGGCGATTTTGACTTGTTAGATACCTTTAACATCATTAGTAGATCCTATGGTGAAGTAAATAGAGATTATATAAAAGAAAACCAATCAAATTTTCATGAATATAATATAAATAATTTATTTATAAGAATTCCAAAATGAAAGGAAAGTTAAAATGAAGCGAGTAAATGGTACACCTTCAAATATCTTTTATGATGTTAATTATGATCACTACGTAGTACAATATCAAGGAAACATTCAAGAAGATCTTTCTAGATTTCCTGATTACTATGCAACTATAATTAATAATAGATATGCTATAGTTTCCGTAAAAAAGGACATTGAAATTAATATAACAAGTCCTTTTTTCCCTACTATTGTTTATGTAAAACCTGCAGAAATGTACACTTTGCAGCAAATATCTCCAATAGAGGCTACGCAAGTTAACTTTTTACAATTAAATCTTCCATTAAGCCTTACTGGAAGAGGTGTTAATGTTGCTATACTAGATTCAGGTATAGATTACTTAAGTCCTGAATTTATGGATGCCAATGGACAAACCAGAATAGAATTAATTTGGGATATGACTATCCCATCAGAAAATTCATCTAATACTAATACTCCTCATTTTGGAACAGTTTTTAGCAAAGAAAAAATACAAGATGCAATAAATGCTTCAAGAGAAGGAAAATCTCCCTATGACATAGTACCAACACAAGATACTCTTGGTCATGGAACTAGTATGGCAGGTATAATTGGAGCCTCTGGAAAAAACCCTAATTTAAAAGGTATTGCCCCTGAGTGCAATTTCGTAGTAATCAAACTAATTGAAGATTTTTCTTTTGAGGCTCAATTTGATATAGAAATTCCAGTTTTTAATGTAACAGTTATATTTGCAGCACTTGAATTTTTAAATAGATATGCCCTAAGTTTTTTTAAACCAATGGCCATATGTTTTCCTCTTGGTACTAACTTAGGTAGTCATGATGGTAATGATATTGTTTCTCAATATATAGATTCAATTTCCTCTAATACTGGAATCGTTGTAATTACAGGAGCAGGCAATGAACGTGCTGAAAGTGAACATACTTCAGGAATTATACCTGAAACTGGCGTAAATAAAGAAATTGAAATAGATGTTTCTCCTGAGCAGAAAGATCTTTGGGTTGAAATTTGGTCTGATGCTCCCAATATTTTGTCTGTTGATATAGTATCTCCATCTGGAGAAAATACTGGGCCTATACGTGCTTTAATTAATGTTACTGAAACTTATACTTTTCTATTTGAAAAAACATCGATGAAAATAAATTTCTACACTCCAGAAGAAAACAGTGGTAACGAATTAATTCGCATTAGAATCTATAAACTTCAGCCTGGCATATGGAGAATTAGAATAATAGGCGAATATATTCTAGATGGAAACTTTAATGCTTGGATACCTCAAAGTGGAATAACAGTTGGAGGAACTAGACTTATGCCATCAGATATTTATGGAACTTTAACCAATCCAGGTAATACAGCTTTTATAATTACTGCTGCTGCTTACAATCAAAATAATAATAATATTCTAAACTATTCAGGGGTAGGTTTTACTGGCAATAACCGCATTGGAATTACTGTTGCGGCTGGTGGTGTTAATGCCGTTACAGTTGCTCCAAATAATTCTACCACTGTTGTTAATGGAACAAGCGTATCTGCTGCTGTAGTTTCTGGTGCTTGCGCATTATTACTCCAATGGGGAATTGTAGATGGAAATGATCCAACAATGTATTCTCAAACTATAAAGACATACCTTGCTCGAGGAACAACAAAAAGAGCTGGTGATATTTATCCTAATCCTCAATGGGGATATGGAATGTTAAATATACTGGCAATGTTTCAAAATATGAGATAACTTGAAATTCATTTTAGTAAAATGGAGCTCTACTTTCAATTTCATGACTAATTTTTGCTGCCACATATGCAAAAAAGGAAGATATTAAAGAATCCTGCAAATCTCTGAGTTCCTGCTTTGTTGCTTTCCCTAAAGAGTAAGCATTAACCAATTGTTCAAAACTTACTTCCACAGAATTTATAGCTAAGACTAATAATGTTCCAGTAATTAAACCAGGATATTTCTTAAGTATACATGTAGCTTGTGGATCATTTTTATAATTAGTTCCATTTATGTCATCTAATAAAATTGCTCTTCTAGTATGTCTTACAATAATACTTTGTATTATTGTATATAGAGCTATATGTCCTGATAAAATTTCTCTATTGCTCCATCCAAGTTCTATTAAAAACTGATTCCAATCTTTACTGCTTTTATTATTTTCATTACCTTGTGTAAGTCTATCTTTTTTCAATATCTATCACCACTCTTAGTTATTGCTAAACAAATCTACTATTCAATATATGACTACAAATATATAACTGCTTATAATTTTCAGAAAAATAAGGGAAGTAATTAACTTCCCTCAAAATACTATCTTTCTGCTAACCTTCTGTATGTATCCAATCTTTCCATTGCATCATGCTCTGTCTTTTCAAACAACTTTTCAGATTGCTCTGGAAAAGCTTTAGCAAGTGATGAATACCTAACTTCTCCCATTAAGAATTCTTTGAACTTACCATTAGGCTCCTTTGCATAATCAAGTGAAAATGGATTCTTTTCACCTCGAAGACTAGGATTATATCTATATAGTTGCCAATAACCACAGTGTACCGCTTTTCTCTCTTCTTCTACAGAATTAGCCATTCCAACATGAATTCCATGAGATATACATGGCGCATAAGCAATAATTAAAGATGGTCCATTATAGCTTTCAGCTTCTGCAATTGCTTTTAGTGTTTGATTTTTATCTGCTCCTATAGCAACTTGAGCAACATAAATATATCCGTAGGTCATAGCCATTGCACCTAGATCCTTTTTCTTTGTTCTCTTACCACTAGAAGCAAATTTAGCTATTGCTGCTGTAGGGGTAGATTTTGATGACTGACCTCCTGTATTGGAATAAATTTCAGTATCCATTACTAATACATTTACATCTTCTCCAGAAGCTAATACATGATCAAGTCCACCATATCCAATATCGTAAGCCCATCCATCTCCACCAAATAGCCATTGACTTCTCTTTACTAAGTAATCCTTATTTTTAAGTATCTTTTTAGCTATTTCAGAGTTTTCATTTTGTAATACTTCAATAACTCTATTTGCTCTAAGTCTTGTTCCTTCACCTGAATCTTTGTGATCTAACCAGTCTTTTAAAACATTCTTTGTTTCATCAGGTAAATCTGATTCTAAAGCTTTTTTAATGTCTTCAGCAATTGTTTCCCTCATATATGTGCTTCCTAAATGCATTCCATAACCAAACTCTGCATTATCCTCAAATAAAGAATTAGCCCAGGCTGGACCATGACCATCCTTATTTACTGTATACGCACTCATTTCTGCAGATCCTGCCCATATTGATGAACAACCTGTTGCATTGGCTATCATCATCCTATCTCCAAATAATTGAGTTATAATTCTAGCATATGCAGGTTCTCCACAACCAGCACAAGCTCCGTGGAATTCAAGAAGAGGAGTTTCAAATTGACTGCCTTTAACAGTAAACTTGCTCATTGGATTTTCTTTCTTAGAAACACCTTCCATGTAATAATCCCATACTTCAATTTGCTCTGCCTGTGAATCTTGTGATTTCATAATTAATGCTTTTTCAGGAGCTGGACAAACTTCCGCACAATTTGCACATCCAGTACAATCTAAAATGCTTACGCCTATTGAAAAATTATATTTTTCATCAGTTTTTAATGCTTTAGCCTCAACTAGCTTTGTTCCTTCTGGCGCATTGTTCTTCTCTTCTTCATTTAATAAGAAAGGTCTAATTACTGAATGCGGACATACATACGAACACTGATTACATTGAATACAGTTTTCAGGTATCCATTCAGGAACATTTACTGCAATACCTCTTTTAAAGAAGACTGAAGTCCCTTGTCTAAAAGATCCATCGTCCATTCCATGTTTTACAAAAGTAGAAACTGGCAAACTATTTCCTTCTTGTCTATGTATTGGCATAGCTACTTCTTTTACAAAGTCAGGTATATCTTCTTTGATATCAAGCTTATCATCCTTTGCATCTTTCCATGAAGCAGGTACATCAATTTTTATTATTGAATTAACACCTTTATCTATTGCTTCATGATTCATAGATACTACCTTTTCTCCTTTTTTACTATATGAAGTAACTACTGCTTCTTTAAGATATTTAACAGCATCTTCAACAGGAATTATATTTGTAAGTTTAAAAAAAGCTGATTGCATTATCATATTAATTCTTCCACCAAGACCTATATCTTGCGCTATCTTTATTGCATTTATTGTATAAAACTCAATATTATTTTCTGCAATAAACACCTTTACTCTTGCTGGAAGTCTTTCTTCAAGCTCCTCTGGACTCCAAATTGTATTTAGCAAGAACTTAGAATTTTCTTTTAGCCCTTCCATTACATTATATTTATAAACATATGCTTGATTATGACAAGCAACAAAATCAGCTTTATCTATTAAATAAGGTGACTTAATTGGCTTTTTACCAAACCTTAAATGAGATATTGTTATACCACCAGATTTTTTTGAATCATAGAAAAAATAACCTTGAGCATACATCTCTGTATGATCTCCTATAATTTTTATGGCACTTTTATTTGCACCGATGGTTCCATCAGATCCAAGACCCCAAAATTTACATTGAGTTGTACCTTCTGGTGTTGCATCAATACCTTTTATAAGTTCTAATGAAGTATTTGTCACATCATCTAGTATTCCAATTGTAAAACTATTTTTGGGCTCATTCTTAGTCAAGTTTTCATAAACTGCCGCTATATTTTCTGGATTTGGATCCTTTGAACCAAGTCCAAATCTTCCTCCTACTATTATAGGTCTTTCTTTTTCACTAAAGAATGTTCTAACTACATCTAGGTATAAAGGTTCTCCAGGCGCACCAGGTTCTTTAGTTCTATCTAAAACTGCTATCTTTTTAACCGATTTAGGTATAACTTTTAGTAACCTTTCAGTAGAAAATGGTCTAAATAGCCTTACCCTAACGAGTCCTACTTTTTCTCCTTTATTATTTAAATAATCAACAGTTTCTTCACATACATCTGTGACAGATCCCATTGCAATAATAATCCTATCAGCATCAGGTGCCCCATAATAATCAAAACAATGATATTCCCTACCTGTAAGACTTGTGATTTTACTCATATACTCTTCAACTACTGTTGGAATATCATCATAAAATCTATTAGCTGCTTCCCTAAGTTGAAAATAAACATCTGAATTTTGAGCCATACCTCTAGTTACTGGACTATTAGGTGTCATAGAATTATTTCTAAAATCCTCAAGGGATTTTTGATCAACCATCTTTTGAAGATCATCGTACTCTAAAACTTCTATCTTTTGAATTTCATGAGAGGTTCTAAATCCATCAAAAAAATTAAGAAATGGCATTCTACTTTTAATTGCTGCTAAATGTGCAACTGCTGAAAGATCCATAACTTCCTGAACAGAACTTTCTACTAACATTACTACTCCTGTTTGTCTTGCAGCCATTACATCTTGGTGATCTCCAAAAATATTTAATGATGATGTAGTTAGCGCTCTAGCTGCTACATGAATAACACCTGGCAATCTATCTCCAACTATCCTATATATATTAGGTATCATAAGTAGCAACCCTTGCGATGCTGTATATGTTGTTGTTAAAGCACCTGACTGAAGTGAGCCATGTAATGCTCCTGCTGCACCTGCTTCTGATTGCATCTCTACAACTTTAACTGGTCTACCAAATATATTTTTCTTTTCCTGAGCACTCCAACTATCTACATATTCTGCCATTGGAGATGAAGGTGTAATAGGAAATATTACAGATACTTCTGTAAAGGCATATGAAATATATGCTGCTGCTGTATTTCCATCCATGGTTTTCATCTTTTTCATTGTATCCACCTCATGTTCTTAATATCATTATTTTTTTGTTAATATACTTTTAGTATTTTATCCATTATTACTTTGTCTTATGTAAAAAGTTAAAAGTTATCCTATTAAATACATATGTTATTTTCCCATATAAAAAAAGCCATATCACTATGGCTTTTTTCTCTATTTTAGCTTTCATATTCTGTATTTAATTTACGAATTTTTTTACTATTATATAATCGTATTCCAGTAATTATAGCACCTACAACACAAAGCATAGAAGCCGAAATATAAACACATCTCATCCCATATATAAATATATCATCTCTGCCTACTATGTAATCAACTACCCTATATCCAGCTTTGCTGCTCATTCTGCTATAAAGTAAAGAAGTTGCAAGCGATGTACCAAATACCATACCAAGATTTCTAATAAGTGCATTTACACTACCTGCAATTCCAAGCTTATCCTTTGTTACAGTTGACATTACTAAAGAATTATTTGGTGATTGGAACATTCCATTTCCAATAGTCATAATTATTATAAAAACTATTAACATTATAACAGGTGAGTTCTCATTTAAGGTTGATATAAGAAATAAACCTAAACTGGTTAACGTGAGCCCAATTAATGTAAGTATTTCTGATCCAATTTTATCTGATAAATACCCGCTAAAAGGTGCTACTACAGAAAGTACAAGCGGTGAAACCATCATAAAAAATCCTGTTGTGGCTGGTGATAGTTTTAAAGCATCTTGAAAATAAAAAGGCAGAATTATATTAGATGCACTAATTGCAATAAATGATATAAATGCACATAATATGCTTATTGAAAATAAACTATTTGAAAAAATCTTTAAGTAAAGTAGAGGTAATTCCATCTTACTTTCAATCCAAAGAAACACTATAAAAGTAATAGCTGATACAATAAATGCCAATATTATATATATATTATTATACCCAATAGTTTGACCTTGTACTAAAGCACCAAATAATGCCACAGTTGATATGGCAAATAAAAGAGCTCCTTTTCCATCAAAATTTTCATCTATTTCTTTGTCTGACTTTGGAAAAATCTTCATTGTAAGTATGAAAACTATTATTCCTATAGGCACATTTATTAAAAATATATATTCCCAACTAACAGCCGAAACGATTATCCCACCAAGTGGAGGCCCAGCCATGGCTCCCAACGCAACAAAAGTTCCTAAAATTCCAAGGGCTCTTCCCCGTTCATTAGGAGGAAAAACTTGAGTTATAATACCTTGATTATTTGCCATGGTAGCAGCCGCTCCAATGGCTTGAATTACTCTTGCAACAACCAATACTAATAAGGAATTAGTAAAGCCACAAAGTAATGATCCTAATGTAAAAAGCAAAACTCCAAATTTAAATATTTTTGTTTTACCTTTTATATCTCCTAGCCTTCCAAATATTAAAATAGTAGCTACGATTGTAATTAAAAAACTAGTAACTACCCACTGAATGCTTGCTGAGCTAACATTTAATTTATTAGACATATCAGGTAAAGCGACATTTACAATACTACCATCTAAAGTTGACATGAATGTGGCTGATAACACTGTAAATAGAATAATCCATCGCTTTTTATATATTTCATCTTCTTTATTATTCAATATTTTTCATCCTTTCACAGCAGTTCTTTTTAATTTCTTTAGCATTCTCTAATACCTTATCTAGAAATTCTATAGAACTTTCAATTTGTTCTTCTTCATTTCCCTGAATTATCATATTAGTCCACTCTTCTATAATATTATGAATTTCAGGGATTACTTCTCTTCCTCTTTTAGTTAAAAATAATTTATATGCACGTATATCTTTTTCATTTTCTTCTTTTCTAACATATTCTAACTCAATTAGTTTTTTTATTATTCTTGCAGACATAGCTTTATCCACATTAAGCTCTCTACTTATCTCATTTTGACTAATGCCTTCATTCTTGTTTAACACTAACAAATATGGATAACTTCCAGTTGTAATATTTAGCTTTTCTAATTTCTTATCTAAATATACTTGAGTGTATCTATATATATTATTGGTTAATCTAATTAAATCTCTAAATTTGCTATTCATGTTTCCTCCTTTTGCTTTCCAAATAATAAATTATCATAGAATAGTTGATTAGTCAACCATTCTATCCATTTGACCCTTATTTTTATATGATTTATAATTAGTTAAAAATAGACAAATAAAATCAATATTTATAATATTCAAAGATTATTGGATAAAAACATATTGAACTTATCTTATAATGCGAGCCAATTTAAATCAGTTATTGTACAAATTTACTTTTATGGTTACGATGTATATCTAAGTTATGTTATACTAAATATACAAAGATCAAAACTTTTATGAATAAGTGAAATAAAATTGACATCTTAATTTAAGATACATAAAGGAGAATTCATAATGGAAAAAATAGCGTTAATAACAGATAGTGCTTCAGATGTAAGCTTAGATTTTGTAAAAGAAAATAATATAAAGGTAGTACCTTTTAAAATTATTTTTTCTGATAGAGAATATAATGATGCTATAGAATTGACATCTGAGATGCTTTATGAACTTTTACCAAAAGAAGTTCCTACAACTTCTTTACCTAGTACAGACAAATTTGCAGAATTATTGACTTCATTAAAGGATGAAGGTTATACTCATGCCATTATAATAACAATATCAAGCGGCCTTTCTGGTACTTATAACTCTGCAAGACTAGCTGCTGAAAGTGTTAATGGAATAGAAACTTTTGTATTTGATTCTATGACTTTAACTATGTCTGAAGGTGCTATGGTAATTGAAACAGCTAATCTAATAAAAGAAGGTAAATCCTTTAAAGAAATTACTGAGTTTCTACCAAGCTTAAGGGATAAAATAGATGTATTTTTTACAATAGATACTTTAGAATATTTAATTAAGGGAGGTAGAATTGGTAAAGTTGCAGGTACAATTGCTACTACCCTCAACTTAAAACCAATAATAACAGTTGGGAATGACGGAATATATCATACTGCTGCTAAAGTTAGAGGAGTCAAACAATCTATATCAAAACTTTCTACTTTACTAAAACCATATCTTGAGAAAGGTAAATGTAAAGTATGGGTTCTAAATGGAGGTGCTCCTGAAAAAGCAAAAGTATTATATCAATCAATAAAAGATTTCCCTAATATTATTGAATGTACCCTAGGAGGATGTATTGCTCCTTCTCTTGGAGTACATACCGGACCTGGTTTAGTTGGACTTATAGTTGAAAAGATGTATTAATAATTTTATATAAAAAATAAACTGAGGGAATACTCAGTTTATTTTTTTATCTTATGTTTACATGACCTTCTTGCTCTTTTCACATTAACTAATATACTTTCTATAGATTCTTCCCCATACTCATCTCTAAAACATAATTGGAAAATATCCATACCACAAAATCCTCTTTTAGCCTTATATATATAAGTGGATGGTTCTACAAAGTACAAAATACCATTACATGGATTTAATTTAATCTTTACAGAACTCTTTGCTCTACTACAATTTCTTACTTTTATGTCCAATATCACCGGTATACATCCATATGCACATATAGGTTTTATTTCACTTATTTCAACTTTAAAATTATTTGGATGTATCTTAAATTCACATGTATCTCTACCCTGCTCCTCTTCCTTCATAATTAACATCCTCCCTGCAACTTCTTACAAAATATACTATGCTTTTTCTTCATATTTTGTACCAATTGCTGAACCTTCCCCATAGAATAAAATAAAAAGAAATTTATGCACTTTTAGGAGGAAAAAAAGATGGAAAAACCTTCTCCATCCTGTAAATCTATCATCGCAAACTGTAGATTAGACGTAAACTTCGACCCTAAAAATAAAATAATATATGTATGTTCTGGCAAACCACAGTATTTCACCGCTACTTCAAGTAAATGTAACGGCCCCATTACAATAACTTATACTGGGAGAAAATATGATCCATGTACCAAAAAAATATGTGGTGACTTAGGAGTTTACACAACTTATGATTCAGGTATAGTTTTAGATGCATATAATTGCATAAGGCCTGGAACAATGGACACTCTATCCTTTACAGCAGATGATGGTTGCACATGTTATAAATTCACAGTTATATTCGTTTACTCACCATGTGATTGCTATAATACGCAAACTTGTTGTAATTGCAATAAATAAATTATTATAATAAACATATTAAGCTTAGCATCATAAAAGACATATCCCTAGCTAAGTTTAGTATGTTTATTTTAGTATGTTATAATATTTTCAATTACATTTAGGAGGAATTATTATGTATAACGTTAGAATCACCGCTAGTGATGTATCAAATTTAAATAATGAACCTTTAGAACTTTTAAAAAAAAATGGCTTTGATGTAAAAGAAAAACCATTTAAAAATATAAAGAATGAAGAAGAATACATAGAGTTTATTAAAGATGCTGACGCACTACTTGTTGGCACTGAAACCTTAGATAAAAAAGTATTAGAAAAGATTCCAAATTTGAAATTTATCGCTAGGCGAGGTGTTGGCTATGATAGCATAGATGTTGATTACTGCCACATTAATAATATAACCATTGCTCGTACATTAGGTACTGTTGAATCTTCTGTTTCAGAACTTACTATGGCCTTTATTTTGGCCTTAACTAGAAAACTAGAAGAACATTCTAGAGATATCCATAATGGAATTTGGAATAAAAGACTTTCATCAGGACTTAAAGGAACCACCCTTGGGCTAGTTGGTTTTGGCAACATAGGACAAGAAGTAGCAAGAAAAGCTTCAGTTTTTGATATGAATTTAGTTTATTATTGCCCTCATAGAAAAATTGAATTAGAAGAAAGATATAACATTCGTTATGTTACATTAGATGAACTATTGAAAATTAGTGATTTTGTTTCACTTCATATGCCATCTACTGAAGAAACTAAAAACATGTTCACATATGACAAGTTTAAAAAAATGAAAAAAACAGCCATGTTTATTAACACCGCTAGAGGGTCTATAGTTAATGAAGAAGATTTAGCACTAGCTTTAAAAAACAGAATTATATCTGGCGCTGCCTTAGATGTTTTTCAAGAAGAGCCTTGCTTAGATTCCCCTGTTTTAAAACTAGATAATGTAATATTATCTCCTCATGCTGGAACTTTTACTTATGATACATTCTACAGCATGAACCTTCTTGCAGCTAATTTAATTGTTGATTATTTTAATGGTGTTATAGACAATAAATTTATTATTTAAATTGTAAATACTTTATTTTCACTACTTATACTGGTATACTTTCCATATATGGACAAGACCTATGAAGGAAAGGAAGATTCTTATGAATACAATAAAAAAACTAATTTTATCAGATTTTACCCGAACTAAGGATTCTAAAAGAAACTTTACTAAAATAAGAGCTCTTTTTGACTTATCCTATAAAAATGAATACACAATTGATGATAATACTTGGGATGATTTAATGATGAATGATGTCTTTACTAAATTAGATAGAACCTATTCTAGTTCAGGGGAAGCAGCTTTATATAGTATGCTGAGGAATCCATTAATGGATAAGGATAAATTAGAGAAAAGAGAAAACTTAATTGAATTATTTAGAAAAAACAAAGAACTAAGTGGTAATATAAGGTACATACTATTTAATATGGGTTTCGACTCTAAAAATAGGCTTATTGAAATGCTTGAAGGTTCTCTTGCCGTAAGTAAGGCAAAATTCTTTCTTTATATGATACTTGGGCAAATAGTTCCATTATTATTAATAATTCTAGCCTTTGCTTTTAAAGAACCAAGATTTGCATTTGGTTTTTTCATATTAGTTTACCTTAATATTTATATAACTCATAAAGAAAAAAACAATGTAACTGCTACCGGAATCATTTATCTTAGAGATTTATTAACTGCAGCAAATAAAATTTCTAAAGAAGATAATCTAGCTCTAGCTTCTATGACTAAGAAAATTAAGTCTGCTTTAAATGATAAAGAAATTAAATCCATAGATAGATCTACTCAATTCATTAAGTTTATCACTGGATATGGTGAAATTTTAGAATATTTATCTGTACCTTTTTTACTAGAAGTCACAAATTATTATAAAATCAGCGGTATTTTATCAAATAGTGAAGATAAAATTCTTACTTTATATTATTTAATTGGCGAAATCGATGCTTTAATATCTATTGCTAGTTATAAAGAAATCAATATATCAAATTGTGCTACTCCAAAATTTTTAGATAATACTACCTTAAAGATTGTGGATGGTATTCACCCACTATTAAATAAACCTGTTGCAAATTCTATATCAATTGAAAAAAACGGTATAGTTCTTACTGGAACGAATATGTCTGGAAAATCTACATTCTTAAGAATGATGAGTACAAATATTCTATTAGCACAAACTTTTAATTTTGTACTAGCTAAGGAATATGAAGCTTGTTTTTTAAATATAGTGTCATCTATTAGTCCTAAGGATGATATTAATTCTGGAAAGAGTTACTACCTATCTGAAGCAGAATCAGTATTAAGAATAATTAAAGCTCTAGATAGTGATATACCAGTTTTCTGTCCTATTGATGAAATATTTAGAGGTACTAACCCTATAGAAAGAATATCTTCTTCTGCTGAAATATTAAGTTACATAAATAGAAGAAATGCTATATGTATCGTAGCTACCCATGATAGAGAATTATCTGAGATGCTAAAAGACCAATATGATTTTTATTACTTTAGCGAAGATGTTAATAACACTGAAGGATTAAGTTTTGATTATAAACTAAAAGAAGGTATTTCAAATACTAGAAATGCAATAAAGCTTCTAGATTACATAGGCTATCCTAAAGAAATAATTGAAGCAGCATATAAGAAAGCGGAAACTCTTAACACTAATTTTATTTAAATAATTTAAAGAAGCCTCTGGCTTCTTTTCTATTATTCATCATTATATATAACTGAAAAAATCTACGTAGCTACAAAACTTAATATAAAGGAGAATTTTTATGAATTCTGTAAAAAGAATACTGTCCTCAGATTTTACACGTCCTAAAGAAAAAAGAAGAAATATGAATAAAATCAGAAAACTTTTCGATTTGTCTAAAAAAAACAAATATACTATTGACGAAACAACTTGGGATGATCTATTAATGGATGATATTTTTACAAAACTAGATAGGACATGTTCAACTGCTGGTGAGGCTATGCTTTACCATATGCTAAGAAATCCTCTTATGGACAAAAACAAACTACAAGATAGAGAAAAGTATATAAAGTTATTTAGAGAAAATACAGATTTAAGAGCACATCTAAGATATATTTTATTTTATATGGGTTTCGATTCTAATAATAATCTTATTGAAATGATTGAAGGCTTACTTTCTGTAAATAAATTTAAATTTCTTTTATATAAATTCCTAGGGCAAATCCTCCCCCTATTGTTATCTATCCTTGCTATAATATTTAAGGAACCTAAATTTATTTTTCTAATCTTCATACTAATAAACATCAATATTCGTATTCAAGAAAAAGAAAAAAATACTGTAAAAGCAACTGGAATAGTATATCTAGGTAAGCTACTTCTCTCTTCTATAAAACTTTCTAAAATAGATAATTTAAATTTATCTCCTTTAACTAAAAGAATTAATTTACTTTTAAATGAACTAAAATCAATTAACCGATCAATTAAATTCATTAATATTATAACAGGACTAGGTGGAATAATGGAATTTCTCTCTGTTCCTTTTTTACTAGAAGCTACTACATACTATAAAATAAGTGGAAGATTTATTGAAAAAAGAGATACAATTCTTTCTTTATATTCAGCAGCTGGAGAAATAGATGCTTTAATATCTATTGCAAGCTATATAGAAAGTAATAAAGATAAATGTACTACTCCGCTCTTTATAGATAAAACTACAATAAAAATAACTGAAGGAATTCATCCATTATTAGATAATCCTGTTGCAAATTCTATTACAATATACCATAAAGGCATAGTTTTAACAGGCACAAATATGTCTGGAAAATCTACCTTTTTAAGAATGATAACTGTTAATATTTTATTAGCTCAAACCTTTAACTTCGTACTAGCCAAAAGTTACGAAGCTTGTTTCTTTAACATTATTTCTTCAATAAGTCCAAAAGATGATATAAACAATAACAAAAGCTATTATATATCTGAAGCTGAATCTATATTAAGAATCCTTAAATCACTAAATGATTATATTCCAGTCTTCTGTCCTATAGATGAAATATTTAGAGGTACTAATCCAATTGAAAGAATAGCTTCATCTGCTGAAATATTAAATTATATAAATAGAAAAAATGCCATATGTATAGTTGCTACTCACGATAGAGAATTATCTAATTTGCTAAATGGAAAATATAATTTTTATTTCTTTAGTGAAAACGTAAATATCAGTACTGGGTTAAATTTTGATTACAAACTAAAAGAAGGCATTTCCAAAACTAGAAATGCTATAAAACTTCTAGACTATACAGGATTCCCAAAAGAAATAACTAAAGGTGCCTATAAAAGAGCAAAATCTCTAAGCACTAACTTTATTTAAACTAATTATGTTTTAAAAAATTTACATTTATATCATTTACTTTTTTTGTAAATTCACCTTATAATATATTGGTGGTAAGAAAGAGAGGTATGATATATGAGAAATGAATTACTTAATAGTTTTTATTCTGGAAACTGTTTTCACGCTTACAAATACTTTGGGGCTCACCTAACTCATGAGTCAGGTGTATTAGGAGTTAGATTTACTGTCTATGCGCCTAAAGCAAAAGGTGTCCAAGTCATTGGAGAATTTAATAAATGGACAGGCGAAAATTATGAAATGGTCAATTTAGATGAAAAAGGCACTTATACATTATTTGTTCCTGAAGCAAAAGAAGGAATGATGTATAAATATCGTATTTTTCAATCTACAGGAGTGATTTGTGATAAGTGCGATCCTTACGGCTTTTTTAGTGAACTTCGACCAAATACAGCTTCCTATATAGTTGACTTAAATAATTCTTTATTTACTGATGATGAGTGGATGAGAGCTAGATCTAAAAATTATAATAATCCTATTAGTATTTATGAGCTTCATCTGGGATCATGGAAAAAGCCAAATAAAGATGAATATTATAATTATACTGAAATATCTGATGAATTAATTAGTCATTTAAAATCAAATAACTTTACCCATATTGAAATTATGCCTCTAAACGAACACCCTTTTGATGGCTCTTGGGGCTACCAAAGTTCAGGTTATTTTAGCCCTACTTCTAGATATGGAACTACTAAAGAATTAATGCTCTTTATTGATAAATGTCATAAGAATAATATTGGAGTCATTTTAGATTTCGTTCCCGTGCACTTTGTTCGCGATAATTTTTCATTAGCTAAATTTGATGGTACTGCACTTTATGAATATGAATATGACGATGTAGCAGATAATGAATGGGGTTCCTGTAACTTTAACTACTACAACCCTACTGTCGTAAGTTTTTTGATGAGTGCAGCTACTTTCTGGCTGGATGTTTATCATGTTGATGGGCTTAGAATGGATGCCATATCTAACGCTATATATTGGCAAGGAGATTCAAAAAGAGGTGTAAATATCGGTGGTGTTGATTTCTTGCGAAAAATGAATTACGGTTTAAATAGCATGTACCCTGAAGTCATGCTTATAGCTGAAGATTCTAGTAATTATATTAAAGTTACTGCTCCCACACCTTATGGTGGGCTAGGTTTTGATTATAAATGGGACTTAGGTTGGATGCACGATACCTTAAATTACTTTGCTACTCCACCTTGGGAAAGAAAATTTAACCATAACTTAATTAATTTTTCAATGAGTTATTTTTATTATGAAAATTACCTTTTATCCTTATCTCATGATGAAGTAGTTCATGGTAAAAAATCTATAATAGATAAGCTTTGGGGTACTTATGAGGAAAAATTTGCTCAATGCAAGACATTGTTTACTTATATGTTCACCCATCCTGGTAAGAAATTAAACTTTATGAGCAACGAAATCGCTCAATTTAGAGAATGGGATGAAAATAAAGAAAATGATTGGTTTTTATTAAAATATCCATCTCACGACTCATTTAATAGATATTTTAAGGAGTTAAGCAAAATCTACTCTTCTCATTCCGCCCTTTATGAAAAAGATTATGATGAAGCTAGCTTTAAGTGGATAGATGCTGATAATAAAGATGCGAGTGTATACTCATATATGAGATATAGTGAAAAAGAAAAGCTTTTAATTATTCTCAATATGTCAAGTAATCATTATAAAAATTTCAGACTTGGTTTAGATCACGAATGTAGTGCTAAAGAAATTATTAATAGTGAATTAGATATTTATGGAGGCTGCAATATAGTAAACTCTAAACAAATTTTTAGCGAGCCTATATCTGCAAATAATAAAAAACACTCCATTTTAATTGACTTAGCCCCATATACAAGTTGCATTTTTCAAATTAATTAACTATAAAAAACTAGATAGCTTTTTATAAAACTATCTAGTTTTTACGTCATATGTGATTCTTTAAAAGATTATATGCCTCTTCCGGTATGAAAATATCCTCCAAATTAATTGTTTTCGGATTAGTTGTTAAAGGATATTCTTCTATCCATAGATTATTATCTATAAGATCATATTTCTTAATTGGTTTATTAAAATCAACTTCTGTTACTTCTTCTAAATCTTTATACGGAGTTAGAACTGCTACCCTTCTACATGGTTCTTCCATTTCACTATATATATTAAAAAAACTATTATAGTTCTCAAAAGATGATGTTGTTGTTACAATTTTTAAATATAAATTTAATTTCTTTGCAGCTTCTAATGCTTTAATCATAATTAACTACTTTCCTTTCATATGTTTTCACTAGTCTTCAAATTTCAATTCAAATGTCATTCTATCTTCTCCAATAATAGTATTTTCGAAAACCTCTGTAGCATTATCTAAAAAATCTTTTGGTTCAGCCATAGCTGTTCCAAAATGTGTTAACACCATAGTTTTAACTGATGCACTTTTAGCTAAAGTTGCTGCTTCCCTAAAGGTCATATGCTTGTTTTTAATAGCTTTTTTCTCATCTAAGTCATCCCCATATGTTCCTTCGCTTACTAACAAATCACTATTATCAATGAATTTAGAAATGGTTTCAATTGGTCTTGTATCTGTTATAAAGCTAAGTTTTATACCTTTCCTATCTTCTCCCATTACTAAAGACCTTGAATAAGTAATTCCATTTTCAATTATTTCTTCATTAGATTTTTGCAGTTTATTCCATAAATATTTTGGAACATTATTTTCCAAAGCTTTTTCCACATCAAATTTAGGACTTCTACTAAAGTAAAAACTATATCCAATACAGGGAGAAGAATGATCTAATTCTAAAGTAGATATCTTTATATCTTCATCAATAAAATTCAAATCCTCTTTAGGTGATTCAATAACCCGAACTTCATATGGAAGATATTTAGCTATAGTCATAAGCCCTTCTACAGCTTCTTTAATTCCATGTGGTCCTATTATTATAACAGGTTCTGTTCTACCGCTATTCCCAATTGTGCCGAGTAGCCCTGGCAATCCTATTATATGATCACCATGAATGTGTGTTATACAAATGATATCTATAGCTTTAAACCCAGTATTAGCAATCTTCATTGATACTTGAGTACCTTCTCCACAATCTATTAATATTTTTCTTCCCTTATAATTTATTAGCAATGATGATAGATATCTATTTGGTGTTGGCATTCCTCCTCCACAACCTAAAAGTGTTAAATCAATCATATTTAATTCACCTCAAAATATATCATATCACACTTTCTTATAATATTATCTTTGAAAAACAAAACATCAAGGAATTATTATATTATATCCTTGATGTTTTAATTTCTATAATTTAATTTTTGCTCCAAGTAAAATTAAAAATTCTGATAATATAGATGTATGTGCAGCCCATGAAGGTGAAGTAACTAAATTTTCATCTACCACAGCATTATCCCCTTGAACTTCAATATATTCTGCACCACATGCTCTGATTTCAGGTGCTACTGATGGATATGCCGTAAGTTTTCTTCCTCTTAACATACCAGTTGCTACTAAAATTTGTGGACCATGACAAATTGCAGCTATTGGTTTGCTATTAGTTAAAAAATATTTAGCAATATTTACGACATCTTCATTATTCCTTAAGTATTCAGGAGATCTTCCACCTGAAATATATAATCCATCATAATCTCCTAAACATACCTCAGTGAAATCCTTATTTAAAACAAAATTATGGCCTCTCTTTTCTGTATAAGTTTGATCACCTTCAAAATCATGAATTGCAGTTTTTACATAATCTCCAGCCTTTTTATCTGGACAAACTGTATGAACTTCGTAACCCAATGTTTTAAGCAAAATATACGGAACCATTGTTTCATAATCCTCTGTATAATCACCTAATAATAGTAATATTTTTTTAGTCATGTTATCCCTCCGTTATTTAAAACTATACCCTTATACATAATTATAACATTTATAGAAATCTTATCAAATTATATTCATTAATTATTTAGTAGTTAACAAAAAAAGTGTCCTTCTTTTGTAGAATTAACACTTTTTTCATTGAAATTAATGTCCTTTATGCTTTTCTAGCTTTTTCTTCTGCTTAAGACAATACTTTCTTTTCTTATTTAGTTCTCTCTCATCCTTCGTTTCTTTCTTACGTTCTTCCTTGTTCTTTTCATATTGTAGTTTTAAAGCTTCCTGCGCTTTAGTACCTATTCCTTTTTGCAAAGTCTCTTTTCTTGTTTCTCTTAAAAGCCTTTTGAAATTCACTCTTTTCTTAATAATTTTTTCATCATTCATTGACATAGAATTACTAAAATTTAATGAGTTAAAATTGCTTAGAATAAATTCATATACTTCATAATCTTTTGGCTCTGTACCAAAGGTTACTTTACATACTTTTATTCTATTTCCATCCTCTACTTCAAAAATTCCAATCCAAAAAGGATCACTAAAAAGAACTGTTAATTTAATTATTGATAACATAATTAAATCCTCCTGTTAATAAAAATAATTGAGAACGGACAACCCCAGGAGGGCAGGTTACTGCTATAATTTATTATAGGTTCTGACTACCAACAGAACTGTGTTTTTATCTCTATTTATATTATAATGTAATTTAATTTAAAATCAAAGCATCATAACCTCTCTTATAGTTGTAATAAACTTTCTTAATAATATATAATAAATATATAGATTAACGATGGACAAGTTTAAAGGAGAACATAATGAAATCAAAAATAGTTTTTTTTGACATCGATGGAACAATACTTACTGAAAATACATTAAAAATTCCAGACAGCACTAAGAGAGCTATAAAAAAAGCTCAAAAAAATGGTCATTTAGCCATAATTAATACTGGCAGACCTATAAGAAGCATAGATTCTTTTATAAAAGAGCTTGGTTTTGATGGGTTTATATGTGGTTGTGGTACTTATGTAGAATACAAAAATACAATATTATTATCTAAGCAACTAGGCAATAATATATCAAAAGCTGTAGTTAAAGATCTTAGAAAATGCAAAATTGATGCAATTCTTGAAGGTGAAAAAGATATCTACTATGAAGAAGATGAAAATATTATCTCTAAGGAATTACTTAAAATAAAGGCTCATCATAGAGAACAACAATTATATAATGGAGCAACTTGGGATTCTTCTCAAATTGATTTTGATAAGCTAACAATCTGGACAAATGATAATAGTAATTTTGAAGAATTCTATGATAAATATAAAGATATCTTTGAATTTATCCATAGAGGAGAAAATTTTTACGAATTAGTTCCATTAGGCTTTTCAAAAGCTTCTGGTATAGAGTATCTAATTAAATATTTAAATATTCCTTTTGAAAATACATATGCAATTGGAGACAGTACAAATGATTTATCTATGCTCAAGTACGTAAAAAACAGTATTGCAATGGGAAATAGTAATCCATTATTATTTGATTTAGTATCTTTTGTTACTAAAGATATTGAAGATGACGGTATTGAATATGCTTTAAAACACTTTAGTATAATATAAAAAATCCCCTCTATTTCTAAAATAGGGGGGATTTCAATAATTGAACTATATCTATTTCTTTTTTATTTTATCATGATAAAAATAAATCTTGTACGCTAAATTATCTTTCTTGCATTTCTTTACAATATTTTCCTCAATACAATTCCAATAAGTGTTTCTTCCGCTAATATATATATCATCATAAATCTCTTTTAATTCTGGTTTATATTCAACAATAAAATCCAGTACCCTTTTCTTGTACTTTCCTCTTAAGTTTAAGTTTTCAAAACAATAATAATCAACATCATCACCAATGAAATCAATTATTTCACTATAATTTGTTATCTCTGGAAACATTGGTGACATAAATAAGTATGTTTTTATTTTTTCTTCTTTCAATTTTTTAATAGCTTTTACTCTCTGTTCTACTGATGATGCTCTCGGTTCAATTTTCCTTCTAAACTCATCATCTAAAGTATTTAAAGATATCCCTATATGTATATCCTTAAATTTCTTAAAAAGATCAATATCTCTTAAAACTAAACTTGATTTTGTTAATATCTCAACTCGTGCATCAACATCCACTAACTGCTCCAATATTCCACGCGTTACTTTATACTTACCTTCATATACATTATAAGCATCAGTGACAGAACTTAATAAAATTGTTTTATTAGTCATGGGTTTTAAATTTATTTTTTTACCACAACATTTTATGTCCAAAAAACTCCCCCATTCATCACCATGCCCAGTAAATCGTTTCATAAATTCAGCATAGCAATATATACATCCATGAGGACAACCTACATATGGATTTATTACATAATCTGAATCAGGTAACTTTGATTTTGTATTAACTTGTTTTACTGCAACTTTTTTTATATTAATCATAATACTTTAGACCTTTCCTATTAACTTGAGTATTAGTTAAGCTAATTCTTTCTTTGCAACATCCTTTTTCAACAATCCATATATAAACATTAAGATAAATGCTGTAATTGCACAACAAGCACTTAAATATATGGGAGCTCTCAAATCATTAAAAATCCAATAAACTAACATACCTGCAATAACTCCAAAAATATGCCCTATATTTTCAGAAAACACTATATCTCCCTTACTACAGTCCTGATTAATTTTATTAACCTCTCCAATGCAATACACAGTACCTCCACCAAAGCCAGTTGCTATCCAAAAAATAATTGCAAACATATTATCATAATTCTTCGCTAAACATATTAAAATAATTGAAAGAATAAAATGACCTGCAATAAAATATTGCCTATAATTTTTCCCTTTAATTATATGTGAAACACTGGTATATGTTATCCAGCCAGCCATAACCAATATTCCAATTACTTTAATACCAAAACTGCTAGTAAGTTTACTAATTATGATCAATATAAAATAGACATAAGCAAAATAATGCATCTGATGAATTACCATAATCCCATTAATAAATTTAAAACTCGGTTTTATAAATTTAGACTCTTTTATTTTGTATTTAGAATATACTACAATAAATATCAATATTATTGATATAATTATATTTTGCTCTACTCCAATAAAAGGTGCAATAACAAATCCTAATATTCTAAAAGTTCTTTTAACTGTAGTACTGACCTTATCCTTTTGTAAAGAACGTACTGATTGTATAGTCATAGCAATAAATATATATCCCAAAACCAAAACCCAATAATTAGAAATTACAAATTCATAGATAACAAAACATCCCATGCTTAAAAATGCTGTAATAGCTGTTACTTTCTTATTTAATTTGAACGGATTAGGCACTAAATTTCCTATCTGATAAGCTAATCCTAATGCAGCAACTTGCAAAACAGGTAAATCTATCGATATCCCATATACAACTCCACCTATTTCAACACAACCAGATACAAGACTTAAAAATAAAAAAATTACTTTATCCACACTTTCATCTCCAATTTTTCATATTCTCAAACAAATTACTCTATTCTTCAATCTTAATTAAATTATCTTTTGACGAAGCAATAATGTTATTAACAGCTATTCCACTAATTATTATTAATGTAATAGCTAAACATGTTACACCAGCGATTGTATTATAGGATATTATTTTTCCGCATATTGACAAGAATATAGAATTAATTATCAATGTTGCTAAAGAAATAACTGATAAGAATGTAGACCTTATTTCATTGTCTACTTCTTCATGTTTAAGCAAAGTTATACATTGTCCTTTTAATGGTATGGCACAATAACTTACAACAACCCCTAAAAGAATTAATAGAAAATTATTTGAAACTAATAGTAAAAGGAACAGTCCTTGTATTATAGGTCCAAATTTAATCAGCCTAGGAATTTTAAACTTTTCAACTACCATAGGTGAAAATTTTTGAGATAAACTTTGAGCCAATTGAGTAATGGAATATATAATAGCAACCTGTTTTACAGACATACCTTTCATAAATAAAATCGGTTGGTATATAACTGGTAAATAGAACTGTAATCTTCCCATGGCTTCATACACACATATAGATATACTTTTTTTATCTTTAAAAAACACCTTAAGTGTTTTACGAAACAATTCAATTGGAGTTTTCTTACTATCACCTTCTGAATTTATGCCTTTTAATGTATAAACTATTATCGTAGATACAACTCTAAAGATAAGGGTGGCAATTAAAGCATATTTAAAGATATCTTCAGAATAACTTCCTGGTAATAATCCTACAATAATGCCAGAAAGCAAATATCCAACGCTTAAGCTCGCATAAAAATTACCAAGTGATCTATTTGTATCTAACTTCTTTTTCTCACTTAATTCATATATAATTGATTCTGTATTTCCACTGTAAAAACTCCAACCTAAAGCTTCTAATACATATGCCAAAAATATTATTGCTATATGGTTTGCAAACAATAAAATACATGTTGATATGGAAAATGATATATATGTTAGATGTAACACTTTTTTTCGTCCTAACCAATCGCCTACTATTCCTGTTGGTATTTCTAAACAAGCAGTAAGTAGAGGAATAGATAAATTTAGCGCTGAAATATATACTAAACTTATATTCTTTGATTGTAAGTATGCTACTTCGATTGCACTATATAATCCTAATCCAAGTAGTAAATTAGTTAAGCAAACTTTATATAAAACTCCTTTTTCTTTCATTTAACTCTTCTCCTAACAAAAATTCTTTACTATCAAAAGTTATAGAAATCTTAGCTACTATTTAAAATTATCTCCTAATATACTCGTTTAGCATATTAATAGATTCTTGAATCTCAGATTTATTAAATAATTGAATGCAATATGTCACTTCCTTGCATTTATCCTCAATTTCTTCTACTATCTTTTTTATATTTATATTTCCCCTTCCAATAGCTAAATGATCATCCCTCTCTCCGTTATTATCATGAATTGCTACATATTTTATATGTTCTTTTAATTCTTGTATCCATACTGATGAAGAATATTTCGATATATAATTAGCATGTCCTATATCAAATGCAAACTTAAAGTAATCAGACTTAATATAATCAAATAATTGTTTTAATAAATAAGGTTCATCATCCCATACATTACAATATAAACACATAACTTTCCTAGCTTCAGCATAACTTATTAACTTTTTCCAAAACTTCTTATTATTTTCTAACCACATATCTGAATAAGAATTAAATTTAACTAAATTATCAAACGTAGTAAAGAACAATATGTATGTCATATTATAGCTACTTGCTAAATCAATTAAAGTTTTAAATCTAGTAATAGTTATTTCTTTTATATCTTCATCTCCTGCTTCTGGCTTTATATCACGAATTGGTCCTTCCATACCTAATAAATCTGTAATTTTGCACTCTAAAGCTTCTTTTATAATTTCTTCTCCCTTTGATATACTAGCTGGGAAAATAAAGTCTGATAATTCTAAGAAATCATATCCTTTTATATTCTTAAGTTCACTTAAATCATCTTTATTAACACTTATTCCTAATTTCATAATTTTCTCCCCCATTTAAACGTTTAGTATAGAGTTCTTACAATACCTTTTTATTTTCTTATATACCAAGGGTTACAAAGTTTTTTAACGAAAAAACCATTACCACAATCTTACAATTAAAACTCTAACCAAAACAAATGAAAGAATATCATTGTATTAGCTTCAATTATAATCAAATACATATCATGGTTGCTAATTATGCTTTATGAACATATATTTCTATTAATCCTTTTGTAGATACATTTTATTGTAATCCCTCCAATTTTAATTAGACTTTTACCATAGATTTAATTGCTCTTTACTTAAAGAATTAAATTTATTCTTTCTATCAAAAATACATTCAAATATCATCTTTAATGGTACTAAATTTGGCTTATGACAAAATGCTTGTCCTAAAAACTTGATGGCATTTTTTCGATTTGCTTCTAAATTAATATATCCTAACGTCAATAGCTTACTATATATAGCATCTTCTATTATGTCACGGCATTCCTTTTTATCTTTAATAAACGGCAACTCCTTAATAAGTTTTAAACTTATTTTTCTGACTACTATTTTATCTAAACCTAACTTTGTTAATTTATCAATAGTTACACTATTACTTAAAATTTCATCCTTAGTTATCTTCTCTCTGTCAATAAATGCATATACACTATCTTCACTTTGGTAATACTTATAATGATAATCTTTATATAAAATAAAAGCAGTTTTGCTCAAAATTCTAAACAAAAATTCATTATCCTCACTTGTACCTAAATTTTCATTAAATAGACCTAATTCATCTAAAATTCTTTTTTTAATTATCATGGTATTAATATGATAACAATAAAAATATGTTTTCATAGTAAACTCAAAAAAGTCTTTTTGATATATTGTATATTTTTCTTTATCAACTGAATCTAATTCTTTCACGCTTTTTTTAAATAACTCTTTGTAAAAGTTATTTTCATCAATACCTATAAAATTCTCTTCTTTTCCTTCTTTCCATAGTGCAAATCCTAAATGAATTTTTTCCTCCATCATAGATGTCAATAAATCTTTCAAATGCGAAGATATCCATTCATCATCTGAATCAAGAAATGCTATATATTGCCCATTTGATTCCATTATTCCTGTATTCCTTGCACCAGCAATTCCTTTTTTTCTTTTGTTTAATATAAACTTTATTCTATTTTCATCTTTATAAATATCTTTTATCAAATCTTTAGTATTGTCATTTCCATAATCATCAATAATAATTAATTCCCAATTATCATAAGTCTGATTTAATACAGAGTTAATGGCACGCTTAATAATTTTAGCTCTGTTATAAGTAGGCATAATTATGCTTATTAGTGGTTCCATCTCTATCTTCACCTTCTATTACTTTCACATATTCATCAATGCTCTTACTCCATGAGAAGTCTTTTACCATACCTCTCTTCATCATATTATTCCATTTAACTTTATCCTTGAACATCAATTTTGCTTCTTGCACTGATTCATAAAGAGAATTGTATGACACATCTTTCATAACAAATCCAGTTCCATTTTTATCATCAAGTTTTATATCTTTCACTATATCAACCAATCCTCCAATCTTAGTAACAATAGGAATAGTTCCATATCTCATAGCGTACATTGGGGTCAATCCACATGGTTCATAATTTGACGGATGAAGTAATATATCACTTCCTGCTAGTAATTCTTCAGCTAATGAATCTGAGTATCTATTTAAATAGCGAAAATTTAATCCAACTTCTCTTTCAATTTCTAACAGTTGCTTATTTACTTTTCCACCAACACCACCTGCTGGCACACCACATATTATAATATCTACTCCTAAGGAAATTAAATTTTTCATACGTTTAACATAATCAAAAACTCTTCGATTCCCCATATTTATAAATAAATCCAATCCTTTTTGCTGGGTAAGTCTGCAAAGAATCAACAATAATGGTCTGGAGTTGGCTGTCTTAATATTATATTTTTCTTTAATCTTTTCTTTGTTTTTTACTTTATTTTCAATGTAGTTAGCATTATATGGTATAACCGTACTATTACTTTTATATGGATTCCATTTTTCCTCATCTATCCCATTTATAATACCTATTACTTCCTTCTTAGCTTTTTCAAAGTAATCCAAACCAGGATGAGCAACGCGTTTTTCTAATAGTTCACTCGCGTAATTCTTACTAACAGTAATTATATGATTAGCATAAAATATTGCAAATGCACTCATAGATATAGTTTCAGTATACTTAAGTATTTCATTTCCCATTATCCTAATATCATCTTCTAAGAAGTTAAATATGTCCGGATATAGCTGCCCTTGATGCTGGTAATTGTGTATAATATGCAAGGTATCAATGATATTTTCACTAATATTCTTTATATAAGGATATATACCAGAAGCATGCCAATCATGAGTTATAAGAACAACATTCTTGAAATTTATATCCTTAATAAAATGTGCTATACATTTACCAAAAAGTAAATATTCCAATCCAACATCTGTTAGATATGGTTTGTTACCATCTAAATACCCATCTTGCATTGCATAAGCTTCCTCCATTTTTACGAAATAATATATAACATTATCTCTTTTAGCATACAATACCTCTGCTTCATAACTCACTGCATTAAAGCAAATATTAAATACCTTATAGCTGTGTAAATTCTCTTTAATTCCCGAATAATATGGGGTTATAACAACGTTTTTCCAATTTGTCTTTTTGCTGAAGTACATTGGTAGACTTCCTATTACATCTCCTAATCCTCCTATTTTGGAAAAAGGGACAACTTCAGCTCCTATGTGAATAATAACTTTTTCATTAAAACTCATAATAAACTTTCCTCCATTTTATATTAAATTGCCTTTCTCAAAATAATAGATGACTTTCTGTTTACTTTTGCTTGATTACCAACTTCCTTGTCACTTAATAATTCAACAAAGTTTTCCACTTTTAAAACTTTATCAACATCTACACATATATCTTTATCAGATAAATTAGATATACAATAAATATGTTCATCTTTATATTCTCGTTCAATAATTAATACCTTTTTTTCATCATCAGCCAATCTTATATAAAAAGTTCCAAACTTAATTGCATCACATTTATTCCTAATTTGAATTAACTTTCTATACCACTGTAAAACTTCAGGGTTTCTATTTACAATATCCCATTTCATTGTTCTTCTATTATTAGGGGTATCATCCCCTTTTATCATTATTTCATCACCATAATAAATAACTGGATTCCCCGGTATAACCATTTGTAAAAAAATAGCATTAGTTATGTCTTCCTCATTTAATAACTTTCCTGAAAACCTTGGTACATCATGACTACTAAGAACATTCCAATTTTCAATACTTCTATTATGTGGATATATAAAATAGCAACTCATTAAATTATCTGCAAGTTCACTAATTTTTAACTTCCCGCCAGAAAAGAAAGGTTCAAAAGCTTTCCACCAGATTAAATAATTTGTTACACCATCTAACTGATCACCTTCTAAAAAAGTTCTAGAGTCTTTCCAATTCTCTCCAATTACCACAACCTCTTTATTTAGAGCTTTCATTTCTTTTCTAAAAAGTCTTAAAAAATCATGTGATAATTCAGAAGATACATCTATCCTCCAACCATCAATATAATATTTTTTTATCCAATATCTACAACATCCTAATAAATAATCCCTAACTTCCTTATTATCAAGATTGAACTGAGGCATTTCTCCATAATCCCACCAACAACTATAATTGGGTCTATTAGGCTTGAATTTTACTGGATATTTATATACTATATAATAATTTTTGTATTTCGATTTTTCTTGATTACGCAACAAATCATCAAACATCCAAAATTCTGTACCACAATGGTTTAATACTATATCCAATACAATTTTTATGTTCCTTTTATGAGCCTCAGTTACTAGCTTATGAAAATTTTCTTCATCTCCAAGCATTGGATCTATTTTCATATAATCTATACAATCGTATCTATCATTACTATTGGCATAAAATATTGGGGTCATGTATATGTATGAAATCCCCAGTTCCTTTATATAGTCAAGCTTATCTATTATCCCTTTTAAATTACCACCAAAGAATGCTTTTTTACGAGGTTCGCTATCCCAATCAAGCATTTCTCTCCCCTCAATAGTAGTTTGTCCACTTCTTGCAAAAGAATCAGGAAAAATATGATACACTACTCCAGTATTACTAATAGGAACATAATTAAATCTAACTAAACTACAATCAAATAATTTTTCTATCTTTTTATTTAGCAATTGATTTGCACAAAAATAATATATATTTTCCTTACTATATATTTTGAAGCAGAATTTTTCATCTTCTATTTTCTCTTTTTCTATAACACATCTAAAGTATTTTTTCACTCCATTTGTATAATGATTTTCGCATTTATATTCGGTTAATATGCCATTTTTATCTTCCACAATAAGTGTAATATTTTGAATCCATTCTTGATGTGATACAATTTTAATCTCAATATAACCACCTTCTATTTCAGCGATATAAGAAGGGGTTAATTCAAATTCGATTTGATTAAAACTCGTTGTTCCAATCCTACATATAGAATGCCAATTCTTTGCCCCATCTTGCATATTATTAGGATCTAAAAGAATTTTATCTTCTTCTCCCGCTATCTTGAAATGATAATATAAATCTCCTTTTGGGGCTTCAACCTCAACGCAAAACTTACCTTCGCCTAAACCTTTACACTTTTTAGTAAAATACCTACCCTCAGATGGAAGTGCCCCAAAAATTAATTCTTTTACATCAGGATCTGTATTTATAACAAATTCTTTTTTATATTTTTGCATGATATTAAATTACTACTCCTTTCTAACCTTTCCAAGATTAAGATTGCATAAATTTCACAAAAACTAATTGTCTTTAAATTATGATTCATATTAAAATATCTAAACCATACATTCTAATTCTTCGTATGTAAAAAATCCACATGAATTTTCATTTTCTAACCAATATTTTGATTTTTTATTTTCTAAGATATCATATATATTCATATCTGGAAGCTTTCCTAAAATATATCTATCATCTACTGGTTTCATATTTTCGTCTAATGCCCAAAAACAGCCTACCACTGTACCATCAGTTAAAATACCAATAGATCTTTTTACGGCTCTACAGTCTAATGTGTACTTTTCATGATTTGGTAGCAAGTATTGAAAATCAACTTTTATATTACCTTTTGCTGTAATTTCCTTAATATAATCAACCATTTGACAATATTCTTCATGTGTAGGTTTCAATTCACTGAAATATTTTCCTCTTCCTGAAGAGAAAAATCTTAAAATACTCCATTCATCAATCTTATTTTCTTCCAACCAACTATATAAATTCATTAGTTTCTCCTTTGATATATTATCTTTTGTAATAACTGTTTGAGCTCCTACAACAAATCCAGCACTTTCAAAGAGCTTCATTGCCTTTGCAGCATATTCGTGATATCCGGCTGGTCTCATTTTATAATGATAGTATGGAAGATAATCTAAAGTTATTTCTACATCATTTATTTTGCCTCTTAACCTTTCAACTATCTCTTCTGTTACAAATGCTCCTGATATACTTATTCCTACATTTTCTTTTCCTAATTTTTCAGATGCATATATAATTAAATCCAGATTTAACGGATCTATAAGAAGATCACCACCTGAAAAATCAATTCTAAAATCCCCTTCCTTTAGTTGATCAATTATCCTTACCTTACTATTAAAATCTAGTTCCCCTTGAAATCTATAATTTTCATCTCTTCCTAAGTTAATTTTTTCAAAGTCTTTTACGTACTTTGCCGATACACAACAAAACTTACAGTTCCATGCACATGCTCTTGTTAAATTCCAAATAATTGATTTTTTATTTTTCATATAAAATCCCTCCTCAAATTTCTTCCCTATTACCCATATTTTACCTAATGTATTTATAATCTTACACATTAAATACATATATGTCAACATATTGAATTATTTCATAATTATATATAAATTTACAATTATTAATTTTTGTATATTTTTATTACTTTTTTATCTTCTTTACAAAAGAATATATTTTTTAAAAAGCGTAAAATATACTATCTTTTAACTTATTTTTTTAAAATAAAGGAAGATTTTTGCTAAAGACAAAAATCCCCCTTTTTAGGAAATATATTTACTATTGTTAAATAGTATTATCAAATATATATCGAGATACATGCACCACAAACATGAAATGTAGTTAAAATATCTGATTTAGAAAAAGTGTGGAAAGCAAGAAGAATAATACATTAGGACTACTTATGAATATTAAAAAAAGTAGACTTACCAAAAAAATGATAAGTCTACTTTTTTATTTTGAATATCTTTTTAAAATTTCAACAATTAAATTCGTACAAAGATCCATTCCCTCTACAGTAATGTGTTCTGATTTTCCGTGAAATGCAAACCCTCCTGTTCCTAAGTTAGGACATGGCAAACCATTATAGCTAAGAGTTGCTCCATCAGTACCTCCTCTAATTGGTTCAATAACTGGAGTAATACCCAAAGTCTTCATAGCTTCTGTTGCATTTTCTATTAGATGCAAACAAGGTTTAATATGTTCAAGCATGTTTTTATATTGGTCTTTTATATCTATTTTTACAGTGTCTTCGCCATATTTCTCATTTAATATCTTTTCTAAGTGTATTAGAGTATCTTTTTTCTCTAAAAACTTTTCACTGCTATGATCTCTAATTAAAAACTTCATAGTAGCATGGGCTGTATCCCCGTTTAAGCTCTCTAAATAAAAGAATCCTTCATAATTTTCTGTATGTTCAGGTCTTTCAGTTTGTGGCAACATTGAATTAAATTCACAAGCAACATTTAATGCGTTAATCATTGTATTTTTTGCACTTCCTGGGTGAACGAGAACACCGTCTATTTCAACTATTGCTTTTGCAGCATTAAAGTTCTCATAAGAAATTTCTCCTTCTATTCCACCATCGATTGTATATGCAAAATCAGCACCAAATCCTTTTACATCAAAATGATCTGCTCCCCTTCCTACTTCTTCATCAGGAGTAAATCCAATGCATACTTTTCCGTGAGGTATATTTTCAGTTAATATAATCTCGCAAACTGTAAGAATTTCAGCTATACCTGCTTTATCGTCAGCTCCTAAAAGAGTAGTTCCATCAGTAGTTATAAGAGTTCTACCTTTTAATTCTTTTAAATTTGGAAATTTTTCTACAGATAATACCGAATTATCTCCTTTTAGTAAAACATCTTCTCCATTATAATTTTCTATAACTTGTGGATTAACACCTTTTCCGCTTGCGCTTGGCGCTGTATCCATATGTGCTATTAAACCTATACTTGGTTTTGTTTCATAGCCTTTAGTTGCAGGAATGTATCCATAAACATAACACTTGTCGTCAACTCGTACGCCTTCTATTCCAAGTTCCTTCATCTCTTCAACTAAAATATTTGCTAAATCAAATTGTCTTTTAGTTGTTGGAATTGTTTCAGAGCTTTCATCAGAAGTAGTGTGTACCTTAACATATTTTAATAAACGTTCATACGCTTTCATATATATTCACTCCTTATCCATTGTTTTCTTCAACTTATATACTACCACTATTTTAGATATATTTGTACATTTGAAAAAAAAATTATGGAAATAAACTTTTCATATTGTATTTAGTTTATCTCCATAACTTTTTCTTATTATATTAAATATTGAATAAATATTGTTGCAAGTCCTAAAAAGAAGAAAAATCCTAAAACATCAGTAACTGTTGTAACAAAAATTGCTGAAGCTAATGCTGGATCTATTTTTAACTTTTTTAAAATAACTGGTATTAAAAAACCAGACATTGTTGCAAAGGCCATGTTAAGAATCATAGCAATTCCAATTACAATGCCAAAAACAACATTTCTTTCCCAGAAATAACCTAATAATGCTATAACAGCTCCAAGAGCAATGCCTGTAAATATACCTACAAATAATTCCTTAATAAATATTCGTTTTGCATTTTCACCTGTTAACTCTCCAAGAGCAATACCACGAACTACTATTGTTAAAGATTGGGTACCTGCATTTCCACCCATTCCTGTAACTATTGGCATAAATGTAGCTAATGTTACTACTTGACTTATTGTTCCTTCAAACATCCCAACTACTGCTGCGGCAAGTATTGCAGTTAATAAATTTACAAATAACCATGGTAATCTACTATTTATCGAAATTTTTAGCGATCCATCTATTTTTTCTTCTCTATCAACTCCACCAAGACGATGAATGTCTTCTGTAGATTCTTCTTTTATTATTTCAATAATATCATCTGCAGTAACTATTCCAAGTAACTTGTTTTTTTCATCTATTACTGGCATAGTTAAAAATCCATACTTTTCAAACTTGTTAGCTACTTCTTCCTGGTCAATATCATATTTTACTGATATAACATTAGTGTTTGTTATATCTGATATTTTAGTCTCAAAATCTGAACTAACTAAATCTCTTAAAGATAAAACACCTTTTAATATTTCATTTTTATCTGTTACATATAGATAATATGCACTTTCAGCCTCTGGCGCTACTTTCTGCAAATATTTTAATGTGTCCTTTACAGTTTTATTCTCTCTAATTGAGATAAATTCTGTAGCCATGATACCACCAGCGGTATCTTTTTCATAGGTTAAAAGCTTACTTACGTCCTTTCTATCCTCTGCATTCATCTTTTCAAATATATGCATAGATTCTTCCTCGTCTAAAGTACCTACAAGATCAGTTAATTCATCTGAAGACATTTCTTCAATAATTTTTCTTTGCTTATTTTCAGAAAAAACTTTTAAGATTTCATACTTCTCTTCATCATCTTCTTCTTCGATTATATGCGCTATCATCCAATCTGGTAATCTATTTAATATATTATAAATTTCATTTTCATTTTCATGTATTATATCTAATATGTCTGCTGGATGTACATCTTCTATAATCTCATTTATTTCTTCATTCTTTCCATCAAGTAAAACTTTTAATAGTTCTTCTTTCATTTTACATACCTCCTTGATTTAGAGATAGATAAAACATATATTAAGCGTATAAATTTCATCTTCCTCTAATATTTTGTATTCATTTTTCCTTCTCAGACTACTACTAGGGTCCAAGTCCATTTACACCACCACCTTTTCTTTACTTACAGAATAAAAAAGACTTTTTAAGCTCTACCCTAAAAAGTCTAATATATCTTCTTTTATGTAGAGCTTTAGCACTATAAAGCTTTGACTTAAGCCAGCTACGTTAAAAATCACCTTTGCGATGATTTTTGTTAACCCATTGGAATCTCTCGATTTTTCTGGGTAGTAGCGTATATCTTTATAGGAGCCTCACCTAACAAATTATTTTTTTGTCCTTATATATAATATTCTTTTAGTTTAAATTGGTCAATGAATTTACGTATATAGAATATTAAAAATAAATTAAGATTATCTTAAAGTAGAAATTAATTTATCTTCTAGTTTTAATATCTAACTAAAAAAAGATACTATCATTATTAAATGACAGTATCTTTTTACTACTTTCTCTTATGCCTCTTATATAGTAAAACACCAATACCAATAGCTGCTATAGTAGCAACTGCAGTGCCAAGTTGTGCTCGGAAAAAGAAATCTTTATAATGATCATAAACTCTAACGTCGTAACTATCTTCATCAATAAAGTCATTTGCTTTTTCAAGTCTTCTAGCAACATAATATGCTTTTACGAACCTTTCTTTAGAAAAATTACTATCTAATCCTTCTTTCAATTTTTCCAGATATTCCTTAGTAAACTTCTTTGAATCAGGCAAGAATTCTTCATTATTATGTTCTTCAAAAACATTATAAGATTCTGCTAAATCTAAGGCTTCTTTAAAAACTTCACCTGGGTAATTTCGATTAATTAGTTCATCTCTTAGTATTCGTCTTGCTTTTTCTAAATTATTATCACTTATGGCCATTTTTAGATTCTCAATCATTTCCTCGCCTCCTACTATTTGCTTTAGTTTAATTTTACCATTAAAAACTAGTAAAATAAACCCAATTATACTTTTTTTAAGAAAATTTTAAGCATTTTTGCTGAATAGTTGGATATTATTGCAGGCAAGCAAGTCATATATTAAGAATTAACAAATTCTCCTCCGTTTACATGTATCGCTTCTCCAGTTATAAATGATGCCCCTTGGCTAGCTAAGAAAACATAAGCCTCTGCTAGTTCAACTGGTTGTGCTGCTCTTTTAAATGCTGTTTTGGAGCCGAATTCTTGTACATCTGAAGAAGGCATGGTGGAAGGGATTAAAGGAGTCCATACTGGACCTGGAGCTACAGCATTTACACGAATATTCTTAGGAGCTAAATTCTTAGCTAAGGATCTTGTTAAAGATACCAATGCACCTTTTGTTGATGAGTAATCAATTAAAGTTTCATTACCTTGATAAGCTGTAACAGAAGTTGTAATTATTATAGAAGAACCTTCTTTTAAATGTTTAATGCAATTTTTTATCATAAAAATAGATCCATAAACATTTGTTCTAAAAGTTTTGTCTAGCTGTTCATATGTAATCTCTTCTATGCTATTTGCTGTATGCTGTTCTGCCGAATTACATACTAGAATATCTATTTTTGAAAAAGAACTTATTACTGTATTAATAATACTCTGACAAAAAGTTTCATCACCAATATCACCTTTTATTAATAACGCAGTTCCTCCATTATTTTCAACTATTTTCTTTGTTTCCTCAGCATCCTGATCTTCATTCAAATATACTATTGCAACTTTTGCACCTTCTCTCGCATAAGCTATTGACACTGCTCTCCCAATTCCACTATCACCGCCAGTAATAACAGCTACTTTATCTTTTAATCTATTAGCATCAAATGTATATTCCCCTTGTTCAAATATAGGAACTGGATTCATTTTACTTTCTATTCCAGGTTGTGTATCTTGCGTTTGAGGAGTAAAATTCTTTGGAAAAGTCTTTTCAATCATAACATCATCTCCTTAATAATACTTCCTCATTATTATGTGTATATACTAAAATAATTATAGTTATAAAAAATAATGGACAATTAGTAATTATTCTAATTACTAGTTGTCCATAGATTTAATCCTCAAGAATATTTTTATTATTATATGAATAAACATTATAATCTTGCCATATTGTTTCTAAGTTAGTAAATATATCTGAAATGTTTTCTTTTTCTCTCATTCCAACTGCAATGATTAGTGCATTAATTACAGATAAAGGAGCAACTAAAGAATCAACAAATGATGCCATATTACTCTGAGCAATTAATGTAAAATCAGCTTTTGCTGCTAACGGAGATAATAAGCTATCAGTGATAGCAAGAACTTCTGCTTTCCTCTTCTTTGCAAAATCTAAAACATCAATAGTTTTAGTTGCATACCTAGGGAATCCAATTCCTATTACTAAATCACCTTCTGACACGTTTATCATTTGTTCAAATATATCAGAAATTCCATAACTAACAATTCTAACATTCTGTAAAATTATATTTAAATAAAAACCTAAAAACTCAGCCAAAGTAGTAGAACTTCTTAACCCAATTATATATATTGTTTTTGCTTTAAAAATAGAGTTTAGCACTTCATCAAAAGTATAAGGATTAATTTTTTCAAGAGTTGCTCTGATATTTTCCATATCTGCTTTTAGAACACCTTTAAGTGCATCACCTGTTGAAATAAAATCCTTAGAAAGTTCAAGTCTTTGTACTGTTGTTAATTTATTTTTAATAAGCTCCTGTAATGCTTTTTGAAGCTTTGGATAACCTGAGAACCCAAGTTCATTAGAAAACCTTACTACTGTTGATTCAGAAACCCCTACAGAATCTCCAAGCTTAGCTGCTGTCATAAATGCAGCCTTATCATAATTTTTCAGAATATATTCTGCTATAAGTTTTTGCCCCTTACTTAACCTTTGAAACTTAATTTGAATAATCCTCATTAAGTCCTTAACTTGATTGTTTACCTCGTTATCCATTAAATATTCACCCTATCACGCATTAAATTTTTATAACATTTGCAATTTAATTCTACCACCTTATGCAATTTTATTCAATAATAAAAATTGTATAATTATTCACACAAAAATTGTTTACCATCTATTTCTTTTCAACTATAACAAGCTTTGGAGGGTTATTAGTCCTATTTAAATAACTATGCACCATTACTCCATACTTGGACTTAGGTAACCTTTGAAGATATTCTAAAATGCAAGTTTCTTCTTTCTTTCCTTCATTATGCCCTGTATATATTGATATTGCAATAATTCCTCCAGAGGATAACAATTTTAAACCTTTCTTTATACTTTCTAATGATGTATTATGCTCAGTTGTAATGTTTTTATCCCCTCCAGGTAAAAATCCTAAATTATATATGATACAATTTACCTCTTCCTTTACATATTCATTTAATAAGTGATGAGAATCATTAATTACACTAACATTACTCTTTCCTTTCATTATATAATTCTCACATGCACTTTTTTGAATATCAAAGGCATATACTTTATTAAAATGTTCAGATAGAAAGTCTGTATCATATCCATTTCCCAAAGTTCCATCTATTGCAACCAGCTTATTTTCTAAAAATTCTTTTATTATGTAGTGAGCCAATACGCTAATGTCGCCTACGTACTTATACATTTAATCCCCCTTTATAAAGAAAAAACTTTTTCAAACATTATTGCATAGGAAATCAATAATTTGAAAAAGTTCTTTTAATTTAATTCTATTATACTTCTTTGCTTTTTAAAAAATCTTTTAATTCATGCAATTCTTTATCAACTCTATCAATTTTAGCATCATATAATTTTATATCTGTTTCTGATTTTGATTTTTCTTTACTATCCATTAAAAATTCTAGTTGAGAACATAGTTGCGCAAATTCCAAACATAGATCATAATATGTTTTCATAACAGACCCTCCCAATAATTGATATTAGTAATAAATTCACTTACTAGTACAATTATACACCCCTTAACAACATACGTCTCCAATTTCTAATACAAATATATTTGTACATTATAACAAAATTAAGAATCATAAATTATTTATATAATTTAGTTCTTCTATTGTTAAATTTCTATATCTCCCTTTTTCTAAATTTCCAAGTTTAATTTCTCCAATAGATACTCTCTTTAGTGAGATTACATCATGTTTTAATGCTGAACACATTTTTCTTATCTGCCTATTCTTTCCTTCATGAATCCCTATCTTGACTGTACTCTTTCCATCACTGAATTTAAGTAGTTCTATATTTGCAGGAGCTGTAATATAGCCACCTATATCTATACCTTTCTCAAATCTTTCAAGTTCATTTTTTCTAAACTCCCCTTTAACTGTGGCAATATATTCTTTAACAATTTTCACTCTTGGATGGATTATTTTATTATAGATCTCTCCATCATTAGTTAATAATAATAGTCCTGAACTATCATAATCTAATCTACCTATAGGATAAATTCTTTCATCAACATCTATTATATCTAATACGGTTTGTCTATTTTTTTCATCCTTAACTGATGTTATGTAACCCTCTGGTTTATTTAGCATTATATACAATTTCTTTTCTTCTGGTAAAATAATTTCTTCATCATATTCTACTTTATCAATGGCTTCATTAACTTTTATACCTAATTTATCTATAATTATTCCATTAACCTTAACTTTTCCTTCTAAAATGAGTTCTTCACACTTTCTTCTAGAAGCAACTCCGCATCTTGCCATATACTTTTGTAGTCTTTCTTCCATTAAAATATCACTCCATGATTATATTTAGTTTGATTATATCCTTCTACTTAAAAAATATCAAATATAAAATTAAATGAGTAAAGGGTATCAAAATGATACCCTTTAAGTTTACTAGAACCAGCCGCCTCGGAATCCTCCGAATCCACCGCAACCGAAGCCGCCAAACAATAATAATATCCACAAAAATGGGAATCCACCGCAGTTACCAAACCCACCACAGTTGCCAAATCCACCACAGTTACCGAATCCACCACAATTATTAAAGCCACCACAACAATTGTTTCTGTTATTATTGCAGCAACAGTTATTTGTTCTACAGCAACATTTTGACATAGTTACTCAACTCCTATTCATTAGATTACTATATTGTATTCTTAAAACAAGAGTTTTGTTCTACATACTTTAATTTAACATAAGAAACTTTAACTAAATAAACTTTTTCATTAGTTTCCTAATTAATCTTTGAAAAATAGCAGCAATTACTCCAATTCCCACAATCAATGATAAAGCTATAATGGTACCATTAATAGTTCGCACCTGGCCAAAATATATATCTTGTAAATAAACTACTGCGTACATTGAGGCTATAATAACAGTAATGAGTAACATTATGCTAAAAGAAAAAGTCCAATAAAATATTTTCTCCACTATTTTAAAATTGAAAAATTTGTTTATATTATTTATTATAAGTTTCTTGTTTATTAACCATGTTAATAAAAAGAAAATTCCAGTAGCGAATATAATCAAAATAATAGCTAATATTTCTTCAACGTGCCCAATCATTACAACATTTTTATAGTTTAATACATAATCACTTACTATGTGTAACATTTTTGAAATGAAAACTCCCACTTCTCCAGGAAATAAGGAATAGCCTTTAAATACATCACTTAAGTAAAAACACATTGATAAATCTACTATAAAAACAATAGGAGTGAATATAATTAAAAAAATTGTAATTCCACTATTTGAAAACAAAGTATCCATTAATACTAAATAGCTAATAAAAGCTAGTCCGCATACAATTAACCTAATAATATCTTTAATTAGCGTAGGCAACCAACCTACTGAAATCATTAAAACTTCTCTCTCTCTATAATAGATACACAAATAAATATATATATATATTAAAGTTAAAATTGTAAGGCTTATAAGAAGAAATATAATTTGATTTTTCTTAATCTCTTCTTTGCTATATGGGCCACTTGTTAAAAACGTCAAATTATTTCTTTTATTTATTCCCGTAATTAACACATATATCATAAATAATACAAATAGTTCAACAAATATATAAAAAGCACTACCTCTGCTAATCCTATCACCTTCTAAAGAAGAAATTCTAAATTTCAAATAATTAATTGAATCAATAGATCCAAAATAGTTAGCTACTGCAAAGATAATTGAGCCTAAAATCAATGCCCATTTTCCTGAATGATAGTATTGATACAATAATGCTTTATTATATAATTTCTTCATCTAACTCCTCCTTTTCAACCTTATATATAAATATATCTTCAAGGCTTAAATCAACTTCTTCTATAAAAAGAGGCTTAAATTTCTTAATTTCGTCTATGAGATCTTCTCCAAAGTTATCAGTTATTATTGTAAAAACTCTACCTACCCTGGTCATTTTGAAAATGCCATTAAAATTTAAATCTTCTTCATAAACTGGTGAATCAAAAGCAATCTGTAATTTTTTTATCTTCTTCTTCATATCTTCTAATGTATTTTTATATGATATTTTTCCTCCATCTAAAATAGCAACATCATCGCATATTCTTTCAAGTTCGCCTAAATGATGAGAGCTTATGATTATAGTTACCTGCCTTAAAGCAACTTCATTAACTAACAACTTTAACAATTTATTCTTTAATATTGGGTCTAATCCCGATGTAGGTTCATCCATAATTAAATATTCAGTTTCTGATGCTAAAGCTACAAGTAAAGCTACTCTCATCTTCATACCTTTAGATAGCTGATAAAAATGTTTTTTTAAAGGTATATTAAATATTTTATTTAATTTATGAAACTTATTTTCATTAAAGTTTTCATAGGATAGCTTATAATATTTTAATATATCTTTAACTGTAAAGGAGGAAAAAAAGTTATTTTCATCTGCTACATAAGAAAGTTTCATTTTAATTCTAGGTGAATTATAGACATTTTCTCCATCATATAAAATCTCACCTGTACTAGGCTTATAAATACCAGTTAAACATTTAATTAAAGTTGTCTTTCCTACTCCATTTGGACCAATCAACCCATAAATTTTCCCTTTTTCTATATTTAAATTAATATTATGCAAAATTTCTTTATCATCCAACTCCAAAGAAACATTTTTAATTTCTACCATTCTCTTCCTCCTGAATATTTTCAAAGATTTCTGTCTCCATTTTTACGATTTCTGCTAAAGTTAAATTAAGTCTTTTAGCATTACTTAATAACTTTGCTATATCTAATTCAAGAATCTTTTTGCTTTGTACTTTTAAAATACTATTTGCACCTAATTTGACAAAGGTTCCTTTTCCTATAATGGTTTCTATAAGCCCGTCCCTTTCTAAACTTAAATAAGACTTACTTATAGTATTGGGATTAACGCTCATAATATAGGCTAACTCACGAACTGAAGGTAACTTATCACCTTCCCTTAATGCATCTTTCAAAATAAGTTCCTTAATTTTTAATTTAATCTGCTCATATATAGGGATTACACTCCTACTATTTATTTGGATCATTTTTATTACCTTGAGAATTTATCATAAAATAATCTATAACCCATCCTTCGCCTTCATCGATAAATACAACATCCATATCAATCTTATTTACACTTTTGTCATATAAATCTTCGCTAGTCCCAGTAAGACTGCAAGCTTCAATCTTTTCAGTCTCTTTAAAGCTATTTATGTTTCTTCCTAAAGAAATATACTTGGCCTTAATTCTTTCTTTATTCTCTTCATTATTCTTTTCATTGTTCACTCTAACATTAAGTTTAGAATAATCTATTGCAGGGCAAGTCACTCTTTTTCGCTTAGAAAGACATTCATAAAATGAATCGCTATAAATAATATTACCATGAATTTTACGATTATCTTTAAAAGCTGCTAAAGGTTTCGAGTTTAATTCAGCAATTACTTCATCAGTAGAATTATAGTGCATCTTTTTTTCATAAGAATGAGATTTTCCAACGGTTGCAAGTATTACTGTAATTATTATTAGTATTCCAACAAGTGTTAAAACCTTGGATTTTTTCATTTTATTCCCCCTTTTAAATTATAAAAAGTGTACTAATAACAATAGTACACTTCAAGTTTAAATATATTTACCACATTATTCAATTAATTTCATCTTATTATTTCTTAAGTATTCCTTAAGAATCTTTTTTTATAGTAAATTTTCAACTAAGCATAATTCATCTAGCTTGCATAAAAGCTCCTTATAAGATGTTTTTATATAATCATTTTTATATAAATCTTCATAACAAACCTCATCTGGATTTATTTTAAGAATTTTAGTACATTCATCTCCATAGATTTTATATAATATACTTGTAAACCCTGTTTTTACTTTCTCGTAAGATTCATTATCCCCTAATGTCCATGCATTAATATCTCTATTAACTTTTTCTATAATTCCATACAATTGATAAATAGCACTTAATTCTTTTAATGTGTATTTGTCACTTAAAGAAGCAACTGCTTCAGAATACTTTCTATTTACCGGCAAAATATATAAATACTTCTTTTCCTCACTTTCATTTTGAAGACTCCTTATGCTCTGAAAAAGTGCTGTAGAAATATCCAACCTTATCACATTAGCATTGTTGCAAACTGCCTTAGCTCTATAAGTATCTTCATATTTTCGGTTCTCTTTAATAATCTTATATTCTTCTCTAATTTTTTCAACATGCATTTTTCGGCTTATTTTCCAACTGCAAAACGCTCCAACCAAAGAACCTGTAAGAATAGATAAGGCAGATATTATAGAAGTGATAAATTCTATTGGCATTTTAGCTACTCCTTTCCCTTTTTTCTTCTAGATTTAGTATGCTCGAAAAAGCATAAAAATACTTCTATCTTGATTTTTTCTTAAATTGTACATTCATATATTATTATGTATAATAGGTATATTAAATAATTTTAGGAGGGTTTTAATGTTCGGCTATGTAGTTCCTCTAAAATCAGAACTTAAGGTTAAAGATTTTAATCAATTTAGAGCTTATTACTGTGGGCTATGCTTTAGTATAAAAAAACACTTTGGCAATATTCCTAGAATGACTTTAAATTATGATATGACTTTTCTTGCTCTACTTTTAGATGGATTAAATCCAGATAAAGTCAAGGTAGAATATAAAAGATGTATGTCGCATCCTACAAACAAGAAACTTGTGGTACTAGATAATAATGCTTTAAGCTATGCTGCAAATATGAATATTTCATTAGTATATTTTAAAATATTAGATGATATTAATGATGATAATGACTTAAAAAGTAGAACTTTTGCATTAGGTTTATCTCCATATAAAAAAAAGTTTTCTAAATCAATTACTCATATTAATGAAATAATAAAGGAAAATCTAAGTAATCTAACAAAACTTGAAAAATCAAAAAATTTTACTTCTATCGATGAAATATGTGATCCTTTTAGTATAATTGTAGGTAAAATTTTAGAACTATATCCACATAAAATAATTGATGATTCAGAAGAAACTAGAAGCAAGCTCTATTCTTTAGGTTATTCATTAGGTAAATGGATCTACTTAGTTGATGCTTTAGATGATTTAAAAGATGATATGGAAAAAAATAAATTTAATCCATTAAATTATCTATATAATAAAGATAATTTGCCTTATGATAAATTTTTTCAAACTATTAAAAGTAGATTAGAATTTAGCATACTTAATTCTGCTTGCACATGTAGAGATATGCTAAATGAACTAAGTCTTGAAAGAAATAGAGAAATTCTCGAAAACATAGTAAACTTAGGACTAATGGATAAATACACTAACGCCGCTAACGGTTGTAAGTGTAAAAAGAATAAAAAGAAAGATTTACATAATGCCTATATATAAGAATTCTTCAATTATGGTATAATCATAATTAAAGAAGATTAATACATACTTTATGAATACGAAAGGAAGTGACTTAGCCATGAATCCATATGAGGTTTTAGGTATCAAGCCCGGTGCTTCACAAGAAGAAATCAAAAGTGCCTATAGAAAATTAGTTAAACAGTATCATCCAGATCAATTTACTGATAATCCACTTCAGGAACTTGCACAAGAAAAGTTAGCTGAAGTTAATGAAGCATATAGAATTTTATCAAGCGGAAATGGAAACAGCAATAATTATTCAAGTAATTCTGGAAGCTCATCAAGTTATACTAATAGCGGAAACTACTCTCAAGAATTAGCACAGGCAAGAGCTTGTCTTCAGAGAAGAGATACAAGAGGAGCCGAAGCTATATTAAATAGAGTTACAGATAGATCAGCAGAATGGTATTATTTAATGGGAGTTGTACATATGAACAAAGGATGGTATGATTCTGCTCTACAAAATATTAGAACTGCTTCTAATATGGATCCTAATAATTTTGAATACAAACAAACCTTACAACAATTAAACTCAAGAACTATGAATTATGGAAATCCATACAGAACTACTCAAAGCTCTCCAAATGCATGCGATTGTTGCATTAATCTTTGGTGTCTAGATAGCATTTGTGAATGTATGGGTGGAGACTTAATCGGTTGTTGCTAATAAATTTTTAAAGGAGGATGTTTATGAAAACTAAAGATATAACATTAGGTGGCATAATGGTTGCGTTAAGTATAATAGTTTTATATTTAACCAATATTATAACTATAAATACCTTTGCAATATTGACTGTTGCTTCATGTTTTATACCTATTACTATTATTAGAAGTAATATAAAAACAGCTTCTTTTGTATATATTGCAAGCACTATCATCAGTTTTTTCATCCTTCCAACTAACCGTGCAATTATGTATGGAATATTTTTTGGAGTCTATGGTATAGTTAAATATTTTATAGAAAAAATAAATAAACTTCCATTAGAGATTTTATTAAAATTAATTTTCTTTAATATAGTCTTAGTAATTAGCTTATTCTTCATGTCATCTTTACTAGGTGATTTAGAAATAAAGTTACCTATGTGGGCTTTATTTCTAGCAGGTCAAGTAGTATTTCTTATTTACGACTATGCTATTACTGTAATTATAAGCTTTTATCTTGAAAAATTTAAAAGATTAAAATAGAAGAAAATCGAGTAGGAGGTAGATAATTATTTTATCTACCGACCTCTCACACCACCGTACGTACCGTTCGGTATACGGCGGTTCAT